>JAJZUZ010000055.1 GCA_021845965.1 Pseudomonadota bacterium
GCTTCATGGTGCATCACCCCTATGGCGAGTTCGCGCTCTTCGTGGGCGAACTGCCCGGCGAGGAAGGTGGCCCGGCCCAGCCCTTCGAGGCCTGGGTCAACGGCACCGAGCAGCCGCGCGGCCTGGGTGCCATGGCCAAGACGCTCTCGATGGACCTGCGCGCCAATGACCCGGCCTGGCTGCGCCTCAAGCTCGACGCGCTGGCCACGGTGGCGGAAGAGCGCTCGTTTGAGATGCCCTTCCCGCCGCACGGCGAGCGCCGCCTCTTCCCCGGCGTGGTGGCGGCCACGGCCGCGGTGATCCGCTGGCGCTGCGAGCAGCTGGGTGTGTGGCGCGAGCGTGCCCAGCCCCTGGCCACGCCGGTGCTGGATGCCATGTTCAGCCGCGAGGAACCCATCACCGGCCCCTCGGGCACGCTGGCCTGGGCCGTGGACATCGACAACCCGGCCACCGGCGAAGCCTTCACGCTCACGCTGAAGGAGGTCAGCCTGCCCGGCCCCGACGGCGTGCCGGTCAACCGGCCCTGCGCCATGGGCCTGTCGGGCAACTACCCGCGCGCCCTCGACGGCCTGGCGCGCATCCTCTCGCTGGACATGCGCGTGGTGGACCCGGCCTGGATCGGCATGAAGCTGCGCAAGCTGCTCAACTATGCCGAGCCCTTGGGGCACTTCATGGCCTTCGTGCCCGGCCTGCCGCACGGCGAGCGCCGCCAGCAGACCTGGCCTTCCACCGTGGCCTATATGGCCCGCCTCATCATCCACCGCTACGCCATGCTGGGTGTGCTCGATGAAGAGGGCTACCCGCTGCGCGAGATGGGCGTGCTCGAAGCCCCGGGCAGCGAGGAAGAACCGGCCGCTCTCGCCGGCCGCCCCTGCCCCGAATGCGGCAACCCCACGGTGATCCGCAAGGACGGCTGCGACTTCTGCACCGCCTGCGGTTACGTGGGGCAGTGCGGCTGAGCTGATCGGCGCCGGGGCTGTGGGGCCGGCTTCACGCCGGGCTCCCGGCGCTCCCTTCGCACCGCAACGGCACGCCCGCGGTGCCCGCCAGCGCGACGCGCAGACCGCGTGGCCTCGCGCGCCGCGTTTTTGGGCACAATGGGCTGCCGCGCCGCATTGCCGGCCCCCACCCATTCGTGTCTCACGCATGTCATTTCCACTGAAACACGTCCTGGCTGCGCTGGCCCTGCTTCTGGCCGCAGCACAGCCCGCCAGCGCCAGCGACAACAAGCAGCAGCCAGGCGCATCGCCTTCGCCCGCCGCCTCGGCCCCGCAGGCCCCAGGCGCGCCGGCGGCGAGCGCTGAATCCGCCGCATCGCAAAGCCGCGTCACCGTGGGCGATATCACGGTACTCGACCAGAAGGTCGGCTTCGGTTCGCTGAGCCCCGAGGAACGTGCGCGCTTTGTCTCGGATCGCCTGCTGGCGCTGGCCAGGAGTGACGCCAGCCTCGACGCGCTGCGCCTGCGCAAGGGCGACGAGGGCTACAAGGTGGTGCTCGGCGACAGCGTGCTGCTGATCATCACGCCGGCCGACGCGAGCGCCGCGCAGACCGATCTGGACCAGCTCGCCCGCGAGACCTTTGACGCCACCGCACGGGCACTCAGGACCTATCGCGAATCGCGCTCACTGAAGTCCATCCTGATCGGCGTGGCGCTGTCGGTCACCACCCTGCTCGGGCTGGTGCTGGCCATCGCGCTCATCCGCCGCGGCTTCACGCGGCTGGACGATCGCCTGCATCACATCACGCCCCGCCTCGGCGCCGGCCTGCGCATCAAGAACGTGCAGCTGCTGACCGCACAGCAGATCGAGGGCGTCCTGCGCCGCATGCTGCGCGGCTTGCGGCTGCTGCTCATCCTGCTCTGCCTGTATTTCTTCATCCCGCTGATCCTGAGCTTCTTCTCGGTCACGCGGGCCATCGGCCGCAAGGTCTTCAATCTGTTTGTCACACCGCTGGAGACGCTGGCGGCATCCTTCATCGCCTACATCCCGAACTTCTTCTACATCGTCGTCATCTGCATCGTCGCCTATTACGTGGTGCGGGGGCTGCGCTATTTCTTCGAGCTGATCGGCTCCGGCGACCTGAAACTGGACTTCTTCTACCCGGAGTGGGCGATCCCGACCTACCAGATCGCGCGGGCCGTGGTCATCGTCATGGCGGTGATCAGCGCCTTTCCCTATGTGCCGGGCTCCAGTTCGGCCGCCTTCCAGGGCGTGGGCCTGGTCCTGGGCCTGCTGGTGTCGTTTGCCTCCTCCTCGGCGATTTCCAATGTCATCGCCGGCGTGATCCTGGTCTACACACGCGCCTTTCAGATCGGTGACCGCATCAGCGTTGCCGACACGACGGGTGACGTGGTCGAGAAGACGCTGCTGGTCACGCGCGTGAAGACCCCCAAGAATGTCGTCGTGACCATCCCCAACTCCCTGGTGCTCGGCTCGCACATCGTCAACTTCAGCAGCACGCGCCTGCATGGCGACGCGCCGTTGATCATCCATACGACCGTGACGATCGGCTACGACGTGCCGTGGACGCAGGTGCAGGCGCTGCTGATCGACGCTGCCCGGCGCACCGAGGGGCTGGAGCGCACGCCGGACCCCTTCGTGCTGCAGACCGCACTGAATGACTTCTACGTCGCGTACGAGATCAACGCCTACACCCGCCTTCCGCGCCAGATGGCACGCCTCTACTCGGACCTGCACCGCCATATCCAGGACACGTTCAACGAAGCGGGGGTCGAGATCATGTCGCCGCACTACCAGACCTTGCGTGACGGCAATGCCTCCACCGTGCCCTCGGTGCTGGGCCAGCCCGGCTACCAGGCGCACCACTTCGGCGTTGAGGTGGCACATCCGACACCCCCGCCCGGCAATCGCCAACCTTGACCCGTCGGGTCTGAGCGAGGCCGAGGAGGCGCGCGGGCCGGCGCCAGCCAGGCTGCCGCGGCGTTAAGCGTGCGTTAACCGGGGCGCCTCACAATCAGGCATCGACACTTACAGCCGACCCAAGCACATGAACACCACAGTCCGCCGCTACGACCCCCTCAGCCGCGCCCTGCACTGGCTCACCGCCATCGCGGTCACCATCGCCTTCATCCTCGGCCCGGGCGGCTTTGGCCGCCTGATGCGCCAGGGTGTGGACCCGGCCACGCGCAGCGACATCGTCTGGCACGAGACGCTGGGCCTGCTGGTCTTCGGCCTGACCCTGCTGCGCCTCCTGTGGCTGGCCCTGCGGCCGGCCGCGCCCGTGATTCCGATGGCACCATGGATGCACCGCCTGGCGCAGCTGGTCCACCTGGGGCTCTGGGGGCTGCTGCTGGCTGTGCCCGTCACCGCCCTGCTGACCCTGGGCAGCGAGGGACACCCGCTGACGCTGCTGGGCGGCCTGCGCGTGGACCACATGCCGTTGATCGCCGACTCGGCGCTCGCGCGCCTGGCCGACTGGGGCGAGGTGCACGAGTTCCTGGGCGACGCCATCATGTGGCTGGCCGGTCTGCACGCCGCCGCGTCGATCTACCACCACGTGGTGCTCAAGGACGGCGTGCTGACGGCCATGCTGCCCGCCCGCGGCTCGCGCACGTCCTGAGCGCGGGTCCCGCCGACGGCCGCGGCGCTCAGATCTGCACCCGCGTACCCAGCTCGATCACGCAGTTGTTGGGCAGGCGGAAGAAGTCCGCCACATTGCCCGCGTTGCGCGACATGAGGGCAAACAGCGCCTCGCGCCAGCGCGCCATGCCGGTGCCCCGGGTCGGCACCACGATTTCGCGGCTGAGGAAGTAGGACGTCTCGAACAGATTGATCGCCAGCCCCTGCGCGGTGCACAGTTCCAGCGCGCGCGGGATGTCCGGCTGGTCGAGAAAGCCGTAGTTGACCTGCACCTTCCAGAAGCCCGGCACCAGCGGCGTGACCTGCACCCGCTCGGCTTCGGGCTGCCAGGGCACGTCGTGGAAGACCACGGTGAGGATGACGTTGCGTGCGTGCAGCACCTGGTTGTGCTTGAGGTTGTGCATCAGCGCCTGCGGCACCGTGCCCGGATTGGCCACGGCGTAAACGGCCGTGCGCGGCACGCGGTTCGCACTGCTGTCGCCGGCCAGCGCGGTGATGAAAGGGAGCAGCTCGGGGTCATCGCGGCGGATGTTGTCCAGCAGCAGCTCGCGCCCGCGCCGCCAGGTAGCCATGACGAGAAAGACCAGCCCGCCGGCGGCCAGCGGGAACCAGCCGCCGTCGAGGAACTTGAGCGCGCAGGAGGCCACCAGCAGGCCGTCGAGCAGCAGGAAGACGCCCGTGGCCGCCAGCGCCAGTGGCAGGGGGTAGCGCCAGGCATGGCGGATGACGAAGAAGGTCAGCGCCGTGGTGATGAGCATGGTGACCGTCACCGCGATGCCGTAGGCCGAGGCCAGCGCGGACGAGCTGCCGAAGCCCGCCACCGCCAGCACCACCGCCCCCAGCAACAGCCAGTTGACCTGCGGCATGTAGATCTGGCCCGCCTCCCTGGCCGAGGTGTAGTGCACCTGCAGGCGCGGCAGCAGGCCCAGCTGCACGGCCTGCTTGGTCATGGAATAGGCGCCGGAGATGACGGCCTGCGAGGCGATCACGGTGGCCACGGTGGCCAGGATGACGGCGGGGATGAGCCAGAACGCCGGGAACAGGCGGTAGAACGGGTTCTCCAGTGCCGCCGGGTCGCGCAGCAGCAGGGCGCCCTGCCCCATGTAGTTCAGCGCCAGTGCCGGCAGCACCAGGCCGGTCCAGGCCAGCTGGATGGGCCGCTTGCCGAAGTGACCCATGTCGGCATACAGGGCCTCGGCGCCGGTGAAGGCCAGCACGATGGCGCCCAGCGCTACAAACATGTGCCAGCCCTGTGCGCGCAGGAAGGCGATGGCCTGCAGCGGATTGAGCGCGGCCAGGATGGCCGGCTGCTGGGCGATTTCCAGCACCCCCGTCAGCGCCAGCACACCGAACCAGAGCAGGATGACGGGGCCGAACATCCGCCCCACCAGGCCGGTGCCATAGCGCTGCACCGCGAACAGCGCCACCAGCACCGCCAGTGCCGTGGGCAGCACATAGGGCTTGAGCACCGGGGTGACGACTTCCAGCCCCTCCACCGCGCTGAGCACCGAGATGGCCGGGGTGATGACGCTGTCGCCGTAGAACAGCGCCGCCCCCATGACGCCGGTGAGCAGCAGCGCGACGCGGCCGCGTGCCGTCTTGCCCGCGGCTTGGGCAGCCAGCGCGGTGAGCGCCATGATGCCGCCCTCGCCCCGGTTGTCGGCGCGCAGGATGAGCAGCACGTACTTGAGCGTGACCACCATCATCAGGCCCCAGAAGATGGCCGAGACCGCGCCGATGAGGTGCGGTGCATCCAGCGGCACCCCGGTGGCCGGGCTGAAGATCTCTTTCATGGTGTACAGCGGGCTGGTGCCGATGTCGCCGTACACCACCCCCAGCGCGCCCAGGGTCAGGGCGGCCAGGCTTTCGCGCTTGTGGATTGGGTTCATGCGGGGAGCGGACAGTGGAGAAGCCTGTACTGTCGCGCCGGACGCATCAGGAACGCATAAGGAGGGAACGCCTGCAGAACTCCGTTCGCGCTGAGCCTGTCGAAGCGCATCACCAACAAAGTCAAGGACTTCGACAAGCTCAGTCCAAACGGATGGGGGTGCTGCAAGGATCCGTCAGCGGGGAGGACTCCTATTCCGTCGCCAGTCGATAGCCCACGCCGGTCTCGGTGAGCAGGTGGCGCGGCTCGGCCGGCGTGCGCTCCAGCTTGGCGCGCAGCTGGCCCATGTACAGGCGCAGGTAGTGCGTGTGTTCGGTGTACTCCGGCCCCCAGACGTCGGCCAGCAGCTGGCGGTGCGTCACCACCTTGCCGGCGCTGCGCACCAGACGCGCCAGCAGGTCAAACTCGGTGGGCGTCAGGTGCACGGGCTGGCCCTCGCGCAGCACCGCGCGCGTGGCCAGGTCCACGTGCAGGTCGTCCAATGAGTGGGTGGTGACCGCGGCCGCCAGCGCCGTGCCGCGGTGACGCAGGGCCACGCGCAGGCGCGCCAGCAGTTCGGCCACGCTGAAGGGCTTGGTGAGGTAGTCGTCGGCGCCGGCATCCAGCAGCGCAATCTTCTGCGCCTCCTGGTGCCGGGCGGAGACAACGACGATGGGCACGCTGGACTGGCGGCGCACGGCGCGCACCAGGTCCAGGCCCTCGCCATCGGGCAGGCCGAGATCGAGCACGATGAGATCGGGCGGGCTGTGCTGCAGCAGGGCGCTGGCCTCGGCCAGCGTCACCGCCGTCTGCACGGCGTAACCCTCCAGCGTGAGCGCGGACTGCATCACGCTGCGGATCTCGCGGTCGTCCTCGACCACCAGCACACGCAGGCTCATGGGGCCTCCGGCGAAGCGGGTTGCGGCTCGACGGGCAGTTGCAGGCAGAAGCTGCTGCCGCCCCCGGCGCGCGGGCGCAGGACCAGCTGCCCGCCATGGGCCTGCGCGATGGCGCGGCACACCGCCAGCCCCAGGCCGGTGCCGCGGCGGCCGGCGCGGTCGCCGCGCACATAGGGCTGGAAGATGCCCTCGCGCTCGCTTTCCGGCACACCCGGGCCGCGGTCGCTGACGCACAGCTCCAGCGTGCCGTCCTGCGCCCGGGCGCTGACCTCGATCTCGCCTTCGCCATGCTGCAGCGCGTTGTCCAGCAGATTGCTCAACAGCTGGGCCAGCAGCACCGCGTCGGCGCGCACCAGGGGCAGGCCTTCGGGCACGTGCGCGCGGATGCGCTGCGCCGGGTCATGCTGGCGCAGGCGGGCCAGCACGGCGCCGACGATCTCCTCCAGCGACTCCCACTGGGGCTGCACGGTCTGGCCCGGCGTGGCCAGGCGCAGCAGTTGCAGCGTGTTGTCGCTCAGGGTGCTGAGGTAACCGGCCTCGTTGACGATGCCCGCCAGCAGCCGCGCCTGCGCCGTCGCGTCCAGCCGCGCGCCTTGCGTCTGCAGCGAGGTGGCGGCCGCCACGATGGCCGCCAGCGGCGTGCGCAGGTCGTGCGAGATGGCGGCCAGGAAAGTGCTCTGCATCTGCTGGCGCTCGGCCTCGCGCTGCGCGGCCTGCATGGCACGGCCCACGTGGAGGCGACCCAGCGACTGCGCCAGCAGCGCACACAGGGCCTGTGCATGTTCGCGCCCGCTCTCGTCGGCCGCCGGTGCCGGCCGCACGCAGGCGGCCCCATGGACCTGCCCCTGGTCGAGCAAGGGCAAATACCACGCGCCCAGCCCGGGCCAGCGCCCGGTACCCGGCCCGAGCACGGCACGCTCCTTCATGCAGGCACGCAGGCCGTCGCGCACGGCGGCCTCCAGGGCCATCGGCGCTTGCGGCTCCCCCGCCGCATCGGCCAGCGCCAGCTGGCACGGGCCGCCGTAGGCGGCGTCCAGCGCGTCCTGCCCAAGCTGGCGCACCTGCGCCGGCTCGGCGACCGCAGCGAGCCCGTTCGCCAGGGTCTGCAACTGATGCGCACGCGCCTCGCTCAGGCGGGCAAGGGCGGTCTCGCGCCGCAGTCCGCTGGCCAGCCGGCTGATGACCAGCGCCAGGAGCAGCATGACGGTCAACGCAATGAGATTTTCACGGTTGTCGACTTCGAAGGTCCAGCGCGGCGGCACGAAGAAGAAGTTCAGTGCCGTCACCGCCCCCACCGCGCAGACCACCGACGGCAGCCAGTCCAGCCGGTAGGCGGCCAGCACCACGACCAGCACGTAGATCATGGCCTGGCTGGTCAGCGACACGTAGGGCTCCAGCGCCGCGCACAGGGCCGTGGCCAGCAGCAGCAGGCCGGCCACCGTGGCCCAGGCGCGCCAGGACGGGGAGGAGGATGGCCTGTTCATGGCCGGCAGCGTACCACCTGGGGCATCAGGAAAGCATCAGGATCGGCCGGTGCGAGGCCGGCGCCGCAATAGCCTTATCGGCGGCGCTAGTTCTGTCGAACTATTGGCGGCTACGGCGGCTTCCGCTACGCTTTAGCTCCCCCAAGAATATTCCTTTTGAAAGCACGCCATGTCGGGATCCCCCACGCTCGAATCCACCGCCGCCCACCTCCTGCGCAGCATGCCGGAGGCTGTGATCTTCTGTGACCTGGAAGGCATCATCCGCGTCTGGAACGGCGGCGCCGAAAAGGTCTTCGGCTGGTCGGCCGCCGAGGCGGTGGGCCAGAGCCTGGACCTCATCATTCCCGAGCGCATGCGCAAGGCGCACTGGGACGGCTTCAACCAGGCCGTGGCGCGCGGCGGCGTCAAGCCCGGGCGCACCGCCATGATCACGCGCTCGCTGCACAAGGTGGAGGAGTTCATCTACGTCGACATGAGCTTCGAGATGGTGCGCGACGCGTCCGGCCAGATGCTCGGCTCCATCGCGGTGGCGCGCGACGCCACCAAGCGCTTCAACGACGAGAAGGCGCTGCGCAAGCAGCTGGCCGAGCTGACCGCGCCCAAGGCCTGAGATGGGTCAGGCCCTGCCCGGCTTCGAAGCCCCGGCCGTGGGCTTCGAGCAACCCTACGACATGCTGGAAGCCTGCCACCAGCGCGTGCAACGCTCGCTGGACCTGCTGCAGCGCCTGCTCGACTACGTGCAGGACCAGGGCCACGATGCCCAGACGCGCTCGGCCGCCGCCGACGTGCTGCGCTACTTCGACCTGGCCGGCCCCCTGCACCACGAGGACGAGGAAAAACACGTCTTTCCCCTGCTGCTGGCCCGCGGCGATGCCGCCTTGCGTGCCGCCGTGCAGCAGCTGCAGGCCGAGCACATGGCCATGGCCGGGCTGTGGGCGCAGATCCGCCGGCCCCTGCTGCGCTGGCGGGAGGCGGGCGCCACCGATGGCCCCGATGCCGGCCTGCGCGCCGCCGTGGCGCGCTTTTGCGAACTTTACGCGGGCCACATCCCGCGCGAGGAGCAGCTGGCCTACCCGGCGGCGCGCGCCGCGATGGATGCCGCCACGCAGGCCGCGATGGGCGCCGAGATGCAGGCGCGCCGGCGCAGCTGAGCGCCGCTCACGCCGCCGGCAGCCGGAAACGCGCCACCTGCTCGGCCAGATGGCCGGCCTGCGTGCGCATGGCATTCGCGCCCGCGACCGTCTCCTGCACCAGCCCGGCGTTCTGCTGCGTCATGCGGTCCAGTTCCTGGATGGCCGTGCCCACCTGGGCGATGCCCAGGCTTTCTTCGCGTGCGCTGCTGGCGATCGCATTGAGCAGCTCGCTGACCCGCCCGGCCGAGGCCACGATCTCCTCGATGGTGGTACCGGCCCGCCGGACCACCGCGGTACCGGCCTCGACCTGATCCACGCTGTGGCCGATCAGGGCCTTGATCTCGCGCGCCGCCTCGGCGCTGCGCTGCGCCAGCAGGCGCACCTCGCCCGCCACCACGGCAAAGCCCTTGCCCTGCTCACCGGCGCGCGCGGCCTCCACGGCCGCATTGAGCGCCAGGATGTTGGTCTGGAAGGCGATGCCGTCGATGGTGCCGATGATCTCGGCGATCTGCGCGGAGGAGCCGCGGATCGTGTCCATGGTGGTGATGACCTCGCGCATGACGCGTCCGCCTTCGCTAGCGGACTGCGCATTGCGCTGCGCTTCGCGCGAGGCGTCCTCGGTATGGGCCTGCATGCCGCGCACGGCGGAAGAGATTTCCTCCATCGATGCGGCGGACTCTTCCAGGCTGGCGGCCGCGGCCTCGGTGCGGGCCGACAGATCGCGTGCACCGCTGGCCGAGGCCGTGCTGGAATGCACGATCTCGTCGCTGGCGTGGCGCACCTCCACCACCATGCGGCGCAGCGAATCCTGCATGTCGCGCAGCTCGACCATCAACTGCGCGGCCTCGTCGCGGCCCCAGGGCGAGGGCGAGGTGGTGAGGTCGCCACTGGTCATGGCGCGCAGGTGGCGGCGCGTCTCGCGCAGGCCGCCGTCCATCACACGGTAGAAGCAGAGGAAGAGATAGCTCGCCAGCCCCAGCGCGAGCAGCGCGATGCCCGCGTCCACGATGATCTGGCGCCGCAGCGCGTTCTGCACGTCGTTGACGTAGATGCCCGAGCCGATGACCCAGCCCCAGGGCTCGAAGCCCATCACATAGGAGATCTTGTCCACCGGCTGGCTCTCGCCCGGCTTGGGCCACTGGTAGGCGACGAAACCCTGGCCCTCGCGGCGCACCTTGTCAACGAAGGCCTGGAACAGCCGCAGGCCGTTGGGGTCCTTCACGTCCGACACGTCCTGGCCGTCCAGCTCGGGCTTGACCGGGTGCATCACCACGCGCGGCTGCATGTCGTTGATCCAGAAGTACTCGTCGCGCTCGTAACGCAGGCGGCTGATGGCGTCGCGCGCCAGGGCCTGCGCCTGTTCGCGGCTGAGCTTGCCGGCGGCTTCCTGCGCCTGCGCCCAGACCAGCAGGCCATGGGCGATCTCGACATGCTGGCGGGTGGCGTTCTCCCGGTCACGCATGGTCTTGCTGTACTGGTTGCTGATCTGAAAGGCCAGCATCAGCACCAGCGGCAGCACGAAGGCAGCCGAGATGACCGAGGCCTTGGACATGAAGCGCATCTGGCGGAACATGCGCACGCCCGGGGCCCAGAAGCCGTGGTAGGTGAAAAAACCGCCGCTGTCGTCGCGTGCCGGCGCCGGCGTGGCCCGCGGGGCCGTTCTCTCGTTCGTGCTCATCCAGGCTGCTCCTGAAACTCTTCTGCGCTTGTTGTTGTAAGGATTCGCCCGGGGCGACTACACGCAGAAATTATCGGCAAGCCATCGACACGGACGCAGGGACGCCGGTCAAGTTCGGCGGAAATATTCTCGGAATGTGACAAAGGCCCGCGGGCCGCGGCCGCGGCGCAACGGCCTGTCGCCCGCGCTACAGGCCGGTGTTGGCAGCCGGCGCGGAGAGATGGTATGCGTGCTTATTGCTTGCCGTGGCGCGCTCAGTCGCGCACCACCAGCACCGGCAGGTGCGCGTGCGACAGCACGGCCTGGGTCACGCTGCCCAGGATCATCTTCTCCATGCCGCGGCGGCCGTGCGAGCCCATGACGATGAGGTCGGCGCCGATGGCCTGCCCCTTGTCCAGGATGCCGCGCCAGGCGGCATGCGCCTCCACCACGTCGCTGTGCACCTTCAGGCCCAGCGGCTCCAGCACGGACCGGGCGTTGGCGATCGCCTCCTTGGCCTCGGCGCTGGCAGCGGCCAGGTACTCGGCCTGGCCGTAGGCAAAGTCGCTGCCCAGGCCGGTGAAGGGATAGGGATCGATGACGTAGATCACCGTCACCTCGCTGCCATAGGTCTGCGCCAGGCCGGCGGCCTTGGCGACCGCCTTCTGCGCGGTGGCGGAACCGTCGACGGGAATCAGGATGTGTTTGAACATGGCCAAGCTCCTTCGTCCTTGGATCAGGCCTGCGGGGATGTGCCGGCGTCGTCCCCCAGGAAGGCACCGGCGCGCAGGGTGACGACCAGCGTATCACGCCAGGCCGGCTGCGCCTGCGGCTGGATGGGCGTGGTCTCGTGGATCACGCGCGCGTCGTCCAGCAGCAGCAGCGACCAGGGCTCGCTGAGCGTGAAACGCTGGCCGTTGGGGCCGTCGGCCTCGAACACGCGCGTCTCGCCCCCCTTGATGCCGCGCCGCACCAGCAGGAACACCGCCACCAGGTCCACGCCGTCGCGGTGCGCCCCCTCGGGCGTGGGCCGGCCGATGCCGTCGGTGGTGTCGATGCGGAACTGATGGGCCTCGATGTACCAGCGCCGTGCGCCCTTGAGCGCCGAGCTGACGCGGCCCAGCCAGCGCAGCAGCTGGCCCCAGGCCGGCTGCGCCACCAGTTCGCCGGCCATGGGCTCGAACAGGCGCTGCATGCCACCATGCAGGGCGTTGTACTCCAGCGGCTGCCAATGGGCGCGGTGCGGCGCCTGCGTCAGCTGATCGCCGTCGAGCACGAAGCAGGAATGGCGCCGGCGCCGATAGCGCCCGCCATCCTTCAGAAAGGCATCGGGCAGCAGACCGTCCCACCAGGGCAGCAGGGCCTGCAGTTCAGGCAGCGCGCAGCCGCTGAGCTGGCTGACTGTGGCGGCATCGAGCACGGCGTAGCCCTGGCGCTGCAGGGTGGCATCCAGCTCGGCCGCGGGAACGAGCGGGGGAATGAGTAAGGGGCTGGGCATGACAAGCATTGTGCCTGCCACGCCCAGCCCCTCGGCCGCACGGGGTTTGGAGTATCAGCAGCCCGTTGTTACCGGCACCGAGATGGTGGGTGACCCATTGGCGACCGGTGCCCACGTGTACGTGAAAGAACAGTTTGCGGGGTTCGACCCACCGGGAGCCTGAACCGTCATTACGTTGCCTGCAAAGGTAATCGTGTACTCGCTGGGCGAAGCCAGCTGAGCGGCGGCCTGGATCCCGCCCGCGGCCGCGGTCGGATAGGCATAGCCGGTCAGTACGTTTTGCCCATCCATGATGACACCGACGGTACCGCCAGCGGCCACGTTGCAGCCACCTGCCAGCAGGAAAGTCGTGGAACCGGTGCCAGTCTGCGTCATGCAGAGGGCCTTGGCGAGTGCCGCGGCAGACTTGACGCTCCCCGCGGCTGCCTGCAACTTTGCAATGCGTGCGTCCGTTTGAACGGCAATATAGCGCGGCAGCGCCAGGGCGGCCAGGATGGCGATGATGGTGATGACGATGACCAGTTCGATCAGCGTGAAACCTTTTTGCGACTTGCTCATGGGTATTTCCTAGACAGAGGGAATGTGCGGCATTGTGCGCCGCCAGACCACAAAATTATAAATTTCATAGCAGCAAAGCATGGCTTTGCGTGATATTTTTTGCGCTTTCCCGGCCGGCCCGGCACTTCAGTCGATCAGCGCCGCATACACCAGGCTGCGGAACAGGGGGCGGTAGTAGTCGCGCTGGTTGGGCGA
>JAJZUZ010000056.1 GCA_021845965.1 Pseudomonadota bacterium
CAGCCCGGCGGTGCGGTGGACCAGCTGCAGCAAGGGGTGGGCACCCTGGCCGACACCGGGCAGACGGTGCAGCAGAGCAGCCTGCCGCGCCTGCACCAGACGCTGGACGATACCGGCCGCTCGGCGCGCCGCATCGGCCGGGCGGCCGCCATGCTGGACGAGAACCCGCAGGCCCTGATCTATGGGCCACCGCTGCTGCTGCCCGGGCCCGGCGAGCCCGGCTTTGTCGTGCCGGGGAGCGCACGATGAGCGGCGATACGAGATGCGCGATAAGGAGGTCTGCCTTGGTACCCATATCGATTCGGAGGCTCGGCCTCCTGCTGGCCGTCGCGGGCCTGACGGCGTGCAGCCTGCCGGCGCGTGCGCCGGCGCCACAGCTCTATGACTTCGGTCCCGCCACGGTGGCGGTGCCGGCACCCGCCACGCCGCGGCCGCCGCTGGCCCTGCGCGTGCAGGCCAGCCCGGCGCTGGAGAGCACGGCCATGCTCTACCGCCTGGCCTACGCCGACGAGCGCCAGTTGCGTGCCTACAGCCAGTCGCGCTGGGCCATGCTGCCGGCCGAGCTGCTGCAGCAACGCCTGCGCGCGGGGCTGGTGTCCAGCTACACGCTGGTGCCGGGCGACGCGGCCGCGCGGGTGTTGCATGTCGAACTTGATGAGTTCAGCCAGTACTTCACTGCCGCCGCCGACAGCCGTGGCGTGCTGCGCCTGCGCGCCAGCCTGCTGCAGCGCGGGGCCGGTGGTGAGCAGGTGCGGGCGCAGCGCGACTTCGTGCTGGAGCGGCCGGCGCCCAGTGCCGATGCGCCGGGTGGCGTGCGCGCCCTGGCGGCCGCGACCGACGCCGCGGTGACCGAACTGGTGCACTGGTCGCAGGGCCAGCGCTGAGCGCAGCGCCGGCCGGCTGCCAGCGCGCGCTGTTCTGGTGCGCGCACGCGCAGAGTGCGTGTGCTGAATCTGGCACGCTCTTTGCTGACAGGGAAGCATCCTTCATACACAGCAGGAGCTTCCCCCATGACAGTGAATCGCCGTTCCTTTGTTTCCCAGGGCCTGGGTGCCGGTGCCGCCGGCGCCGCGCTGGCCTTTCCCATGATTGCCCGCGCCGAGCAGACCTTCAACTGGAAGATGACCAGCGCCTATCCCAAGGGCGCCCCCTTCTATATGGACGGGCCGGGCAGCGCGACCGATCTGGCCAAACGCATCGAGGCCATGTCGGGCGGTCGCCTGAAGATCCAGGTCTTCGGCGCGGGCGAGCTGATCCCGGCCTTCGAGGGCTTTGACGCGGTGCGCGCGGGTACGGTGGAGATGAACCATGCCAACAGCTATTTCTGGACCGGCAAGACCTTTGCCGCCCAGTATTTCACCGCGGTGCCCTTCGGCCTGAACTTCCAGGGCATGAACGGCTGGCTCTACGACGGCGGCGGCATCGACCTCTGGAACGAGGTCTATGCGCCGTTCGGCATGGTGGCCATGCCCTGCGGCAACACCGGCGTGCAGATGACGGGCTGGTTCAAGAAAGAGATCAAGAGCGTCGCCGACCTCAAGGGCCTGAAGATGCGCATCCCCGGCCTGGCCGGCAAGGTCTACGCCAACCTGGGCGTGGACGTGAAGGTGCTGCCGGGCGGCGAGATCTTCCCCGCGCTGGAGCGCGGTGTGATCGATGCGGCCGAATTCGTGGGGCCCTACCAGGACCGGCGCCTGGGCCTGCAGAAGGCGGCCAAGTACTACTACACCACCGGCTGGCACGAGCCGGCGACCGTCTCCGAGCTGCTGATCAACAAGGCGGCCTGGGACAAGCTGCCCAAGGACCTGCAGGCCATCGTCAGCAATGCCGCGGCGGCCTGCAACGTCATCAGCGAGGGCTGGTGCCAGAAGGCCAACTCCGAGGCGATGGAGGATCTGGTGAAGAACCAGAAGGTCATCGCCAAGCCGCTGCCCGATTCGGTTGTGAAGGCGCTGCGGGCCGAGACGGAGAAGGTGCTGGCCGAGGCCGTGGCCAAGGATGCGCTGGTGAAGAAGGTGCACGACTCCTATTTCGCCTTCAAGGCCAAGTACGACCGCTGGGTCGAGGTCAGCGAAGAGCAGTACCACGTGCGCGTGCGCGGCTGAGGCGAAAGGCGGGTCATGTCCAAGAGAGGACTCACGTCCGCGGTGGCGGGCATCGAGTCGCTGATCGACTTCGTCGGGCGGGCCACCCTGTGGGTGGTCCTCGCGATGATCACGTTGGTGGCGGTTAATGTGCTGTTGCGCTATGCCTTCAGCTTTGGTTCGGTCTGGGCGCAGGAGCTGGAGTGGCACCTGCTGGCCGCGCTCATCCTGTTCGGCATGAGCTATGCCCTGCAGCGCGGGGAGAACGTGCGGGTGGACCTGTTCTACGCGAACTACGGTCCGCGCCTGAAGTTCGCCGTCGACGTGTTGTCGGTACTGCTCACGCTCGCCGTGGCGCTGCTGTTCATCAAGTTGTCGATCGGCTACGTCGGGCAGTCCTACGTCATCGGCGAGACCTCGCCCGACCCCGGCGGTATTCCCTGGCGCTGGGCCGTCAAGGCCCTGATCCCGATCGGCTACAGCCTGCTGGCGCTGCAGTCGGTCGGCGCGCTGCTGCGCCTCATCCACCAGCGTGCCACCAGCCAGGAGCGGCCCCATGTTTGAGCCGCAGACCTACGCCATCCTGATGCTGGTCGGCTTCTTCCTGCTGCTGATGCTGGGTGTGCCGGTCGCCACGACGCTGGCCACGGTCGGTTTCGTGTTCGGCTACCTCGGTTTCGGCGACGGCCTGTTCAACCTGCTGCCCGCGCGCTTCTTCGGCATCGTGGCGGGCTACCAGTGGATGGCGATTCCGCTCTTCGTCTTCATGGGTGTGATGCTGGAGAAGTCGCGCCTGGCCGACGACCTGCTGGACGTGATGGGCCACATCGCCGGCGGCGTGCGCGGCGGCATGGGAGTGGGCATCATCCTGTTCGGTGTGCTCATGGGCGCCACCACCGGCATCGTGGGCGCCACCGTCATCACGCTCGGGCTGCTGACCCTGCCCACGCTGATCAAGCGCGGCTACGACAAGGGCATCGCCTGCGGCGCCATCTGCGCGTCCGGCACGCTGGGCCAGATCATCCCGCCCAGCCTGATCCTCATCCTGCTGTCGGACATCATGCAGCTCTCGGTGGGTACGCTGTTCGCTGCCGCGGTCGGCCCGGGCCTGCTCCTATCCGGCATCTACATCGTCTACCTGCTGGTGCGCGGCTGGCTGCAGCCGGAGCTCATGCCGCCGATACCGGAGGAGGAGCGCAACGCCGTCTCGCGGCGCGAGCTGTGGCGGCGCTTCTGGAAGGTGGTGGTGCCGCCCATCATGCTGGTGGTGTCGGTGCTGGGCTCCATCGTCGGCGGCATTGCGGCGCCCACCGAGGCGGCCTCCATGGGGGCGGTCGGCGCGGTGCTGATCACCGTGGTGTCGGGGCGCTTCACCCTGAAGACGCTCAAGGATGTGGCGCTGGAGACCAGCAAGATCACCGCCATCATGATGTTCATCCTGATGACGGCGCAGGTGTTCGCGCTGTCCTTCCGCGGCCTGCACGGCGAGGACCTGATCACGCGCATGTTCGAACTGCTGCCGGGCGGCGTCAACAGCGACATCTGGTTCATGATGGCCTTGATCTTCGTGCTCGGCTTCTTCATCGAGTGGATCGAGATCAGCTACATCGCGGTGCCGCTGTTCATGCCGGTGCTGCTCAACCAGGGCGTGGATCCGGTGTGGCTGGCCATGCTGATCACGGTGAACCTGCAGTCGTCCTTCCTGACGCCGCCCTTCGGCTGGGCACTGTTCTACCTCAAGGGCGTGGCACCGCCGGACGTGACGATCAAGGACATCTACCGCGGCGTGGTGCCCTTCATCGCCATGCAGGGGGTCACGCTGCTGCTGCTGTTCTTCTATCCGCAGATCGCGCTGTGGCTGCCCAAGGCGATCGGCTGGTAACCTAGGGCCCTCGCAACAGGAGCATCCATGGCCCAGTCCGTTTATGGCCGCCGCGGCATCGCGGTGGCGCCTCATTCCCTGGCCGCCGAATCGGCGGTGGCCGTGCTGCGCGAAGGCGGCAATGCGCTGGAGGCGATGATCGCCGCCGCGGCCACCATCGCCGTGGTCTACCCGCACATGAATTCCATCGGCGGCGACGGCTTCTGGGTCATCAACGGCCCGGGCAACCGCGCCGGCGGCATCGACGCCAGCGGCCGCAGCGCCGCCGCCGCCAGCCGCGACTGGTATGGCGCCCAGGGCATCAGCGGGAGCATTCCGTTTCGCAGCGGGGTGGCCGCGCTGACCGTGGCCGGCACGATTTCGGGTTGGGGTGCCGCGCACCGGCTCTCGCAGCAGTCGCTGGGCGGCCGCCTGCCGCTGTCGCGCCTGCTGGCCGATGCCATCTTCCTGGCGCGCCAGGGCATTCCTGTCACGCGCAGCCAGTCCGTCACCACGCAGGCCAAGCTGGCTGAGCTGCGCGACCAGCCCGGTTTTGCCGAGACCTTTCTGGCGCAAGGCCAGGTGCCGCAGGCCGGCCAGCTGTTCAAGCAGGGCCGCTTGGGCGACACGCTGGCGTTGATCGCGCGCAAGGGCACGGACGAGTTCTACCGTGGCGCCCTGGCAAAACAGATGGCGGCCGAACTGGCCGCCGTGGGCAGCCCGCTGGCGCTGGCCGACCTCCAGGCGCACCAGGCCAAACTGGTGGATCCGCTGACCGTGCCGGTCAATGGCGCCCAGCTGCACAACATGGTGCCGCCCTCGCAGGGCCTGGTCTCGCTGCTGATCCTCGCGTTGATGGAGCGCTTTCCCGGCTGGCAGCAGGGACCGGAGAGCGCGGCCTTCATCCATGCCCAGGTGGAGGCCACCAAGCTGGCCTTCCGCGTGCGTGACCGCTACCTGACCGACCCCGACTTCATGGCCCTGCCGCCGGCGGAACTGCTCCAACCGGCGCGCATCGATGAACTCGCGCGCGACTTCCAGCCCGACCTGGCCTTGCCCTGGGGCAAGACGGCCAAGCCCGGCGACACCATCTGGATGGGCGTGATCGACCAGAACGGCATTGCAGTCTCCTTCATCCAGAGCATCTACCACGAGTTCGGCTCCGGGGTGGTGCTGCCCACCAGCGGCGTGAACTGGCAGAACCGCGGCTGCAGCTTCTCGCTGGACCCGGCGCACGTGAATACGCTGGCGCCGCGCAAGAAGCCCTTCCACACGCTCAATCCCGCGATGGCGCAGCTGGCCGACGGCAGCAGCATGGTCTACGGCACCATGGGCGGCGACGGCCAGCCGCAGACGCAGGCCACCCTCTTCAACCGCGTCATGCGCTTCGGTGACCATCCGCAGCAGGCCATCGAGCGGCCGCGCTGGCTGCTGGGACGCACCTGGGGCCAGTCCAGCGACTCGCTCAAGCTCGAATCGCGCTTCGACCCGTCCGTGCTCGCCGAGCTGCGCGCCCTCGGCCATGAGGTGGAGACCCTCGCCGCCTGGGACGAGGGCGTGGGCCATGCCGGCATGCTGATCCGCCACGCCAATGGCGTGCTCGAGGGTGGCTACGACCCGCGTTCCAACGGCGCGGTGGCGGCGTTCTAGGGTTGCGCCGCTGCGGCCGGCGTGCGGCGGCGGAACATGGCCCAGCCTTCCATGTGCAGCACCTTGTCGCCGTGCTGGTTGTGCATCTCCCACAGCGTGCGCACCAGGCCGACATCGGGGCGGCTGTTCATCGGGCGGCTCTCCAGGATGGTGTGGCGCAGCTTGAGCGTGTCACCCGGAAAGACGGGGCGCAGCCACTTGACGCTTTCCAGCCCCGGTGAGCCCAGGCTGGCGGCCTCGTTCAGAAAGTTGTCCACCATCAGGCGCATGGCCATGGCGCAGGTGTGCCAGCCGCTGGCGCACAGGCCGCCGAAGACCGAAGCCTTCGCCGCCGCTTCGTCCAGGTGAAAGGGCTGCGGGTCGAACTGGCCTGCAAAGTCCAGGATCTGCTCGCGCGTCGGGCGCACGCTGCCCAGCTCGCGCGTGCTGCCTACCGCCAGGTCTTCCCAGTAGTACGTGGGTACTTTCCTCGTCATCAGCGTCCTCCATTGACGTCCAGCAGCGCACCCGTGGTGTACGAAGCGTCCTCGGAGAGCAGCCAGACGATGGCGCTGGCGATCTCCTGCGCCGTGCCGGGGCGCTGCATGGGGATTTGTGGCGCCAGGCGCTGGGCGCGGCCCGGCTGGCCGCCGCTGGCGTGGATCTCGGTGTCGATGATGCCGGGGCGCACGGCATTCACGCGGATGCCTTCGGCCGCGACTTCGCGCGCCAGCCCCACCGTGAAGACATCCACTGCGCCCTTGGCCGCAGCGTAGTCCACGTACTGGCCGGGCGCGCCCAGCACGGCCGCCACGCTGCTCAGGTTCACGATGGCGCCACCGGAGCCGCCGTGGCGCGCGCTCATGCGCCGCACGGCTTCGCGCGCGCACAGCAGGGTGCCGTAGACGTTGATCTCGAACATGCGGCGCCAGCGTGCCAGGCTCTGTTCCTCCACACGCTGCGTGCTGTCCACGACACCGGCGTTGTTGACCAGCGCCGTGAGGCGGCCCAGCTTGGCGTCCACCTTCTCAAACATGGCCAGCACCTGGGCCTCATCGGCCACGTCGGCCTGCACCGTGATGGCCGTGCCGCCCGCAGCGCGGATCTGCCGCACCACCTCGTCGGCGGCCAGTGAATTGGCGCTGTAGTTGACGGCCACCGCATAGCCCTTGCGCGCGGCCAGCAGCGCGGTGGCCGCGCCGATACCGCGGCTGCCGCCGGTGACGAGTAGCACGCTTTCCAAAACCTGTCTCCTGCACGTGGGGAAGCGACAAGATACCATTGCCGCCGGCCAAACGAGTACAAGAGGAGACAGCATGAGTCGCAGCGTGGACTATTACTTTGCGCCCCAGAGCCCCTGGACCTATCTCGGGCACCAGCGTTTCCGGGCCATGGCCAAGGCGGCCGGCGCCACCGTCAACGTGCTGCCGGTGGACCTGGGCGGCAAGGTGTTCCCGATCTCCGGCGGCCTGCCGCTACCCAAGCGCGCGCCGCAGCGCCAGGCCTACCGACTGCTGGAGCTCAAGCGCTACAGCGATTTCCTCCAGATTCCCCTGCATCCGCAGCCGCGCTACTTTCCGGTTGGCGGCGACGACGCGGCCTGCCTGATCATCGCGGCCGACCTGCACGACGGCGCCGAAGCGGCCATGCAGCTCACGGGTGCCATCCTGGCTGCCGTCTGGGCGCAGGAGCGCAACATCGGTGACGACAAGGTGCTGGGCCAGCTGCTGGCCGAGTGCGGCCTGCCGGCCAAGCGCCTGGAGCAGGCCGACAGCCAGGAGGTGCGCGAACGCTACGAGGCCTACACCCAGCAGGCGATCGACGCGGGCGTGTTCGGCGCGCCAAGCTATGTCATCGACGGTGAAATCTTTTGGGGCCAGGATCGCCTGGATTTTGTGGCGCGCCGGCTCGGCGTGCCAGCTTGAACCGCGTTTTTTCAGCAAGGAGAACAATGACCATGGGACAGTTCACCGACCTCAAGGCCGCCGATGGCTTCACATTCCCCGCCTACGTGGCGCAGCCGGCCGGCAAGCCGCGTGGCGGCGTGGTGGTGCTGCAGGAGATCTTCGGCGTCAACTCACACATCCGCGCCGTCGCCGATGGCTATGCGGCGGCAGGTTACCTGGCCGTTGCGCCCTCGACCTTCCATCGTGTCAAGCCGGGGGTGGAGCTGGGCTATGCGCCTGACGACATGAGCGCCGGCATGGCCCTGAAGGCGACGGTCGAGGCCCTGCCCGCCCCCGGCGTGCTGCAGGACATCCAGGCCGCCGTCAACCATGCGGCGCAGGCCGGCAAGGTCGGCATGGTCGGCTACTGCTGGGGCGGTCTGCTCACCTGGCGCAGCGCCTGCCTGCTCAATGGCCTGAGCGCCGCCGTGCCGTACTACGGCGGCGGCATGACCAGCGAGGCCGAGGTCGCGCGGCAGCCGAAGTGCCCAGTGCTGGCGCATTTTGGCGAGAAAGACCACTGGATTCCGCTCGACGGCGTCGAAGCCTTCAAGCGCGCGCATCCGGCCGTTGACGTGCACATCTACGCCGCCAACCACGGCTTCAATTGCGACCAGCGCGGTGCCTGGGACGCCACCGCGGCCGCCCAGGCGCGCGAGCGCACGCTGGCCTTCTTCGCCAGGCACCTGGGCTGAACGATGCGCCTGATCGCCTGGCTGCTCGCCGCGCTGTTGCCGATGGCGGGCGCCAGTGCCGCCGATTACGCCGGGCCCCTGTTTGACGCCCACCTGCACTACAACGAGGAGGCTTACCAGGGCCCGTACCCGTTGCCCGACGTGCTGGCGCGCATGCAGCGCAACGGTGTGCAGGCCATCATCGCCAACAGCCGACCCAATGACGGTACCAAGGCGCTGGCCGAGGCGCGCGAGCAGACGCGCGCGGCGGGCGTCACCGTAGTGCCTTTCATCCGCCTCTATCGCAGCCGCGCCGACTACACGAACTGGTTCCGCGACGAGAGCATCTACGCCCTGGTGCAGCAGGAGTACGCGCGCGGCACCGCAGCCGGGCCCTACCGCGGCCTCGGGGAGTTCCACCTCTACGACAGTGCCAACGCCAATGGCGCGGTGGCCAAGAAGCTGATGCAGTTCGCGCAGAAGAAGGGCCTGGCCGTGCTGGCCCATGTGGACGACGTGGCGGTGGATCTGCTGCTGGGGCATGCGCCGAAGGCCAGGCTGATCTGGGCGCACACCGGCATCAGCGGCCCGCCCGTGGCGCGCGTACAGGCACTGCTGGAGAAGTATCCGCAACTCATGGGCGAGCTGTCCTATCGCCCCGGCCTCACCTGCGGCGATGGCGCGCTGTGCCCCGACTGGCGCACCCTGTTGCTGAAATATCCCGATCGCTTCCTGATCGGATCCGATACCTGGGTCAACCAGCGCTGGGACGCCTATGACGGGCTGATGCGTGGCTACCGGCGCTGGCTCGGTGAGCTGCCGCCTGATGTGGCGCGACGCATCGCGTGGGACAATGGGGCCGGCCTGTTCCAGTTGCCCTGATGCCTTCCTTCCAGCTCCCCCTGTTCCCCCTGCATACCGTGCTGTTTCCCGGCGGGGTCTTGCCCTTGCGCATCTTCGAGGTGCGCTATCTGGATCTGATCAATCGCTGCGAAAAGGAAGGCGCCCCCTTTGGCGTGGTGTGCCTGCTGCGTGGCAGCGAAGTACGCCGCGCGCCGGCGGCCGGTGAAGGCGCCGAGCCGGCAGTCGAGGAGTTTCACACCGTTGGCACGTTCGCGCACATCACGGCGATCGAGCGGCCACAGTCCGGCCTGATGCTGATCCGCTGCCGCGGGGGCCGCCGCTTTAGCCTGTTGCGCAGCGAACGGATGAAGCACGGCCTGTGGACCGGCGAGGTGGAGTATCTGCCGGACGATCCGGCGGTGCCGGTACCGGATGATCTGGTGCACGTGCGCGTCGGGCTGCAGCGTCTGCTGCAGCACATGCAGACCCAGGCGCGCCCCGAGGATGAGCTGCCGATCCAGGCGCCCTACCAGTGGGACGATTGCGGCTGGGTCGCCAACCGCTGGTGCGAGTTGCTGCCAGTGAGCCCGCAACTCAAACAGCAGTTCCTGGCGGTGGACAACCCGCTGGTGCGGCTGGAACTGGTGGACGATCTTCTGACGCGCCTGCAGATCGGCACGCCGCCCGAGGCCTGAACGCGAGAAAAAAAACCGGGGCATCGTCGCCCCGGTTCGCACACACGGTCCTCGCGGACCGCTATCGCGGACGTCAGAAGCGCCAGCCCAGGCCCACGCCCACCAGCAGCGGGTCGACCTTGAAGTCACCCTGCTTGACGCCGCTGAGGTAGACCTCGGTCCCGATGTAGACCTTCTTCACGTCGAAGTTGAGGTACAGGGACTTGCTCAGCGGAATGTCCACGCCGACCTGCAGCGCACCGCCGGTGCTGGTGCTCTTGATGTCGGCGCCGGCCACGTTGAGGTTGACGTCGCTGAATCGCGTGAAGTTCACGCCCGCGCCGACATAGGGCTTGTAGCCGGCCAGGTCGAAGTGGTACTGCAGCAGCAGGGTGGGCGGCAGGTGCTTGAGCGTGCCGATGTCACGGCCGACCGTCTTGGAGTTGAGGGTGTGCTCCTGCGGCACGGTCAGGATCAGCTCGGCGGCGAGGTTCTTCGAGAAGAAGTAGGAGATATCCACCTCGGGGATGATCTTGTCGTTGATGCTCAGGCCCAGGTTGGTGCTGTCGCTGTTGGCGCTTTGCAGGCTGACTGCGCGCGCGCGGACCAGCCACGGCCCTTCGCCCTGCTGGGCCAGCGCGGTGCCGGCGGTGGTCAATGCACAGAGGGCGGCTGCAGCCAGAAGACTTTTTTTCATGATGCGTTCCTTCGAGAGAAATAACAAAGGGGAAGAACCCCGGAACGCATTGAATAGCTGCGGCGACTTGCGGGCCTTGTTTCAAATCAAGCACGAAAATAACCACAAGATAATTGTGGGTAACGTTTGATCCCGATCAAACGGACGGCGGGCCGACCGATCAGCGGCCGCTGCGCTCGATATAGCGCTTGCGCCAGAACAGCAGGGCGAGCGCCGCGGCGATCAGGCCCATGGAGGCCATGGCCCACCAGAAGCCGCTGTCGCTGTGCAGCAGCGGGATGTGCTCGAAGTTCATGCCGAAGATGCCCGCGATCAGGTTCAGCGGCAGGAAGATGGCGGTGAGCACCGTGAGCGTGCGCATGATGTCGTTGGTGCGGTTGCTCTGCGCATTGAAGTGGATCTGCACCGCGGTCTCCACGCTCTGCTCCAGCCGGCGCACGTGGTGCACCACGCGCTCGATGTGCTCCAGCAGGTCGCGGCTGCGCACCAGCAGGACGTCGTGCTCGCGCTGCGCGGCGGGCGTCTCGGCGTCGGGCCAGGTCTTGACGGTCTCGATCCAGTCCTGCACCGCGCCACGCTGGTCCTCGCAGATCTCGTCCAGCTGGTGCAGGGCCAGGCGCGTGTCCAGCAGGGCGGCCCAGTTGGAAAAGCGCGTGCGCGGGTTGAGCAGCTCGGCCTGCCAGTGGTCGAGCTGGCGCGTCAACTCCCGGCGCAGCTCGAGGAAGCCGTCGACCATCTGGTTGGCGATGCGCAGCATCAGATCGGCGGAGGAGGCGGGCAGGCGGCTGCTCGCGGTGCGCACATCGCTGCCGGTACTTTGCAGCAGCCGCGCCGCATAGGCATCCCGCGCCGCGCAATCCACCGGGTGTACCGACAACAACACCCGTTCGAAGACCGCAAAGCCGACCGGGCTGGTATCGATGTGGCGCAGGATGGGTGGGCCGCTGCGCCTGGACGCCGGCCCGGCACCGGCGGCTTGCGGGGCCGGGCGAATGCCATGTGTCGTCGCCAGCCGGCGAAACACCAGCAGGTCGTACTGCGAGGTGTAGTCGAAGTGCGAGGGCAGTTGCTGGTTCAGCAGGTCCGAGACGTGCAGGTCCACCAGCTGCAGCCCGCACAAGGTCTGCAAGGTGCCCTGCAGCTGCTGCCAGCCGCCCTCGAACTCCTGCCGCGTGCAGGCGATCCAGACATGGCCTTGCGCCGGGAGTCGGGCGGGTGGCGTGTCGCTTTCGCTGACGCCGGCCGGGCTGATGGTGAAGACGCGCACGCTTGCGGCCGGTCCGGATCGCTATTTCTTCAGCAGCCGCGCCGCCGCGATGGCGAAGTAGGTCAGCACGCCATCGGCGCCGGCGCGCTTGAAGCCCAGCAGGCTTTCCATCATGACGGCATCGTGGTCCAGCCAGCCGTTCTGCGCGGCGGCTTTCAGCATGGCGTACTCGCCGCTGACCTGGTAGGCAAAGGTCGGTACGCGGAACTCGTCCTTGACGCGGCGCACGACGTCCAGGTAGGGCATGCCGGGCTTGACCATGACCATGTCGGCGCCCTCGGCGATGTCCAGCGCCACTTCGCGCAGGGCTTCATCCGTGTTGCCGGGGTCCATCTGGTAGACCTTCTTGTTGCCCTTGCCCAGGTTGGCGGACGAGCCCACGGCATCGCGGAAGGGGCCGTAGAAGGCGCTGGCGTACTTGGCGCTGTAGGCCATGATGCGGGTGTGTACCAGGCGGTTGGCCTCCAGCACGCTGCGGATGGCGCCGATGCGGCCGTCCATCATGTCGCTCGGCGCCACGATGTCCACGCCGGCCTGGGCCTGGGTCAGGGCCTGCTGCTCCAGGATGGCCACCGTCTCGTCGTTCAGGATGTAGCCCGTGTCGTCGAGCACGCCGTCCTGGCCGTGGCTGGTGTAGGGGTCCAGCGCGACGTCGGTCATCACGCCCAGTTCGGGGAAACGCTCCTTCAGGGCACGCACCACGCGCGGCACCAGCCCCTCGGGGTTGTGCGCTTCCTGGCCGTCCGGCGTCTTGAGCTTGCTGTCGATGACCGGGAATAGGGCCATGACCGGAATGCCCAGCTTGACGCACTCCTCGGCCACCGGCAGCAGCAGGTCCAGGCTCAGGCGCTCGACGCCGGGCATGGAGGCCACGGCCTCGCGCCGGTTCTGGCCGTCGAGCACGAAGACCGGGTAGATCAGGTCGTTGACGCTGAGGGCGTGCTCGCGCACCAGATTGCGGGTGAACTCGTCGCGGCGCAGCCGGCGCGGACGGCCCATGGGGTAGGGGGCGTAGGGTGTCATGGGGAAAATTGTGCCCGATTCCGGCCGGCCGCAGTCCGGCCCCGCCCCCGTGCCAACTTTGCACGCTTTCGGGGCGATTGATGCAGCGCTGGCCCCCATTGGTGCCCCTGGCTTGCATTCGGTG
>JAJZUZ010000057.1 GCA_021845965.1 Pseudomonadota bacterium
TTGGCGCGGAAGTTGCCGCCGCCATCCATCACGTGACGGTCGGTCTGGTACAGGTTGGGCGAGCCGGGGTGCTTGAGCTCGGGCGTGCCGTAGCAGGGCCAGGGCAGGCCGAAGTAGTCGCCGGACATGTCGTAGCCGGTTTCCTTGTCGACCACCTTGCCCTTGCAGCGCAGCGACTTGACGTCGAAGGCATGCATGTTGCGCATGTGGGCCTTGAGGCGTTCGGGACTCTGGCCGGTATAGCCGATGGTCCAGACACCCTTGTTGATCTCGCGCAGGATGTCCTCCGGCACGGGCTCGTCCATGCCCTTGACCTTCTGCAGCTTGTAGTTCTTGACCAGCTCCTTGCCGAAGCCCAGCTTGTCGGCCAGCTGGTACATGATCATGTGGTCACTACGGCTCTCCCACAAGGGCTCGATCACCTTCTCGCGCCACTGGATCGAGCGATTGGAAGCGGTGCAGGAGCCGCTGGTCTCGAACTGGGTGGCCGCCGGCAGCAGGTAGACGGCACGGTTGGGGTTGAGGTCTTCCGGCTTGCCCGGCATGGCGGCCATCGCCGCAGTGGCCGAGGGGTACGGGTCCACCACCACCAGCAGATCCAGCTTGTCCATGGCGCGCTTCATCTCCAGACCGCGGGTCTGCGAGTTGGGCGCGTGGCCCCAGTAGAAGACGCCACGCAGGTTGGAGTCCTGGTCGATCAGCTCGTTCTTCTCCAGCACGCCGTCGATCCAGCGCGAGACGGTGATGCCCGGCTTGGTCATCATGGCCGGTGTGGCGAACTGCTTCTTGATCCACTCGAAGTCCACGCCCCACACCTTGGCGAAGTGCTTCCAGGAACCTTCGATGATGCCGTAGTAGCCCGGCAGCGAGTCCGGGTTGGGGCCCACGTCAGTCGCGCCCTGCACGTTGTCATGGCCACGGAAGATGTTGGTGCCGCCGCCGGACTTGCCGACGTTGCCCAGAGCCAGCTGCAGGATGCAGGAGGCACGCACCATGGCATTGCCGATGGTGTGCTGGGTCTGGCCCATGCACCACACGATGGTTCCCGGACGACTGTCCGCCATCATCTTGGCCACCTTGTACATCTGGGCTTCCGGCACGCCGCAAGCCTCTTCCACCGCGGCCGGTGTCCACTTGGCCAGCACGTCCTTCCTGACCTCGTCCATGCCGTAGACACGGTCATTGATGTACTTCTTGTCTTCCCAGCCGTTCTTGAAGATGTGGTACAGCAGGCCGAACAGGAAAGGGATGTCGGTGCCGGAGCGGATGCGCACGAACTCGTCGGCCTTGGCGGCCGTGCGGGTGAAGCGCGGGTCGACCACGATCATCTTGCAGCCCGTCTCCTTGGCATGCAGCATGTGCAGCAGGCTGACCGGGTGGGCCTCGGCCGCGTTCGAGCCGATGTACAGCGCGACCTTGCTGTTCTGCATGTCGTTGTACGAGTTGGTCATGGCGCCGTAGCCCCAGGTGTTCGCCACGCCGGCCACGGTGGTCGAGTGGCAGATGCGCGCCTGGTGGTCACAGTTGTTGGTGCCCCAGAAGCTGACGAACTTGCGCATCAGGTAGGACTGCTCGTTGCTGTGCTTGGACGAGCCGATGAAGTACACGCTGTCCGGGCCGCTGGCCTTGCGCAGCTCCAGCATCCTGGCGGAGATCTCGTTGAGCGCCGTGTCCCAGCTGATGCGTTCGTACTTGCCATTGATGAGTTTCATGGGATAGCGCAGGCGGTACTCGCCGTGGCCGTGCTCGCGGATGGAGGCACCCTTGGCGCAGTGCGCACCGAGGTTGATCGGCGAGTCGAACACCGGCTCCTGGCGCACCCAGACGCCGTTCTCCACCACGGCGTCGATGGCGCAGCCCACCGAGCAGTGCGAGCACACGGTGCGCTTCACCTCGATCTTGCCGTCACCGACGGCGGTGGACGAAGAGGCTTTGGCTTTCTTCACCAGCGTGAGCTGCGAAGCGGCCAGGCCGACGCCCAGTCCGAGGCCGGAACGGCGCAGGAAGGCGCGGCGGTCCATGGTGGGCAGGGCCTGCGCCAGGCCGCGGCGCAGGCTGTGCACGAAGGGCGAGCGCGCGGTGCTTGCCGTCGCCGGAGATTTCTTGGTCAGCAACATGGAGGTCTCCGTTAGATCTTGGTCGTCTGGTAGTAGCGCTTGACATGCTCGGACAGCTGGTAGCCGCCGCCCTTGACCGGCGCTTCCTTGGGCACCGGGTTCAGCTCGGCGACCGGCTTGACGGCCGGGGCCAGGCTGGCCACCGTGGCAATGGCACCCACCGTGCCGGCACCGGCAAACAAGGTGCGCCGCGACAATTTCCCTTGGGGTTGACTCATGGCATGTCTCCAGACAGAAAAGAAACCGGTTCCACTTAGGAACGCAAATACATAACTGATTCCATCGGAATTTATCAATGTGTCGCGCATACATCAAGCACGCAATTTCGCCCTGACCGCGCAAGGACACGACGGAAAAAAGCAATACTTTCGAATGTTCTGATGTATCGCCGCACGCGCCGCTCACGCCGTTTGGCTGGGCTCGCGCCGGTAAATCAAGGACTTGCTGCAATGCTGCGCCGCCGCAGACGCCGCAATCGAGACAGCGTGTCAGATGTTGCGCGACAGTTTGTCGCAACACGAGGCACTCCGGCCGGATGGCCTCGGGGAATACGACTATGCAGCTTGTTGCATAGGCGCTGAAAACCGGAATACCCGAGCAGATTGCTCAGACCGGGAACGCAGATTGCCGCCCAGGCCTGGCGCGCGACCACCGCGGCTGGCAGGCGCACGCGAGAGGGGGTCGATAGAATCGGCCCTGCTTTTCTCCTCGCACAACGTGACGCACCCCACCCCTGCGGCCGATGCCGCCAAGATGGCCGAAGGCTGGCCTTACTGGTCGATCCTGGTCGTCGATGACGAGCCGGGCATGCGCAACTTCCTGGTCAAGACACTGGCGCCCCGCTGCCAGACGGTGCTGGAGGCTGGCAGCGCCGAAGACGGTGCCGCGCTGCTGCGCGCCAACCACGTCGACCTCATCATCCTGGACATCGCCCTGCCAGGCATGAACGGCGTGGCCTGGCTCAAGGATCTGCGCGAACACGGCTACACCGGCCAGGTCATCCTGATCACCGCCTTCGCTGATCTGGACACCGCCATCGAGGCGCTGCGCGCCGGCGCCTCGGACTTCATCCTCAAGCCCTTTCGCGTGCCGCAGATCCTCAACGCGGTGCGGCGCTGCTACGAGAGTGCGCGGCTGGCACGCGAGAACTTCGTGCTGCGCCACACGCTCTCGCGCAGCCAGTTCGCCGACAACGGCCTGGTCGGCCATTCGCCGCAGATCACCGAACTCTCGGCCTCGGTGCGGCGCGTGGCTGCCGTCAACAGCACCGTGCTGCTGCAGGGCGAATCGGGCACCGGCAAGGAGCTGGTGGCGCGCGCCCTGCACGCCTTGAGCCCGCGCGCGCAGGGCCCCTTCGTACCGGTGAACTGCGCCTCGGTCTCGCCCGAACACATGGAAAGCGAGCTCTTCGGCCACGCCAAGGGGGCTTTTGCCGGCGCCTCGCGCGCGCGCGACGGCCTGTTCTATTACGCCCAGGGCGGCACGCTGTTCCTGGACGAGGTGGCCGAGCTGGCCCTGCCGCTGCAGGCCACCCTGCTGCGCGCGCTGGAAGACCTGAAGATCCGTCCCGTGGGCAGCCAGCAGCTGCTGCCGGTGAACGTGCGCATCATCGCCGCCACCAACCGCGACCTGCAGCAGGAGGTTGAGGCCGGGCGCTTCCGCAAGGACCTGTACTACCGCCTGCAGGTGGTCGAGCTCACCCTGCCGCCCCTGCGGGAGCACAAGGAAGATATCCCTGATCTGGTGCGGCACTTCATTGACCAGCTGGCACCGGTGCTGGGCGCGCTGCCGCTGCAGATCACCCCCACGGAGATGGACTACCTGACGCAGTACGACTGGCCGGGCAACGTGCGCGAGCTGCGCAACCTGATCGAACGCTCACTCATCCTCGGCTCGCTCAACGTCTCGGCGCTCTACTCCATGGACAAGCGCCGCAGCGCCGCGACCATGGCCAGCCTGCCCACCGACCTGCACGCCCTGGAGAAACAGCACATCCTGGCGGTGCTCGATTCCGTGCAGGGTGACAAGACCCAGGCCGCGCAGCTGCTGGGCATCTCGCGCCGCACACTGGAACGCCGCTGCGCGGAGTGGGCGCTGACGTGATACACGGGCGCGCGGCGCGTGTCTCGCTTTCGGCACTGGCGCCGCGCTGGCTGACGCATTCCATCCGCAACAAGCTGCTGGCCATGGCGCTGCTGCCGCTGCTGGTGGTGCTGCCGCTGCTGGTGGGCGCCCTGCTGATCTGGGGCAACGCGGCCTACGACCGCCTGCTCATCACCAAGGTGCGCAGCGACCTGGCGGTGGCACGCGGCTATTTCGAACAGGTGCTGACCGAGGTCGGCTCCGGCACCCATGCCGTGGCCGCCTCACATGCCCTGTTCGTGCCGCTGCAGCGCGGCGACCTCGCCGCCGTGCAGGCGCTGCTGGCGCACGAAAGCCGGCGCCTGAACTTCGACTTCATCAACCTCTACCGGCTCGACGGCCGGCTCATCACGTCCGACTGGCTGCCCGCAGGCACACCCGCCGGCGCGGTGCACACGCCGCCCCAGGGTGCGGCCGCCATCCAGGCCGGCATCAGCACCGACGAAGCCAGCCTGACCCGCTTGGATGCGGCCGAGGTACTGTCCCTGGCGCCGCAACTGGCGCCGCGCATCCACATCCCCCTCGTCGACACGCGCGGTGCCGCGCCCACCACACGCACCGTGGAAGACCGCGCCCTGGTCATGCTCGCCACCACGCCCGTGCGCAGCGCCGATGGCAGCATCGTGGCGCTGCTGCGCGGCGGTGTGCTGCTGAACCAGAACCTGCCCTTCATCGACCACATCAACCGCATCGTCTATCCGGACGGCTCGCTGCCCTTCGGCAGCCACGGCACCGCCACGCTGTTTCTGGACGACGTGCGCATCACCACCAATGTGCGCCTGTTCCAGGACCAGCGCGCCATCGGCACCCGCGTCTCGCAGGCCGTGCGCAAGGCCGTGCTCGGTGAGGGCGAGACCTGGCTGGACCGCGCCTTCGTGGTCAACGACTGGTATGTCTCGGCCTATGAGCCGCTGCTGGACGGCGCCGGCGAGCGCGTGGGCATGCTCTACGTGGGCTACCTGGAGCAGCCCTTCCGCTACGTGAAGTACGGCATGCTGGCCTTCATCATCGGCATCTTCCTGGTGGTGATGGTGCTCGCGGCGCTGTTCTCGCTGCGCTGGGCGCGCAGCATCTTCCGCCCGCTGGAACAGATGAACCAGACCATGCAGCGCGTGGAAGAGGGCGACACCGGCGCGCGCGTGGGCCCGGTCGCGGCGCGCGACGAGATCGGCGCCCTGGCCGGCCACCTGGACGAGCTGCTGGACGTGATCGACGAGAAGACCCGGGCCCTGCAGCGCTGGGCCGAGGAACTCGACGCCAAGGTGATCGAACGCACGCGCGAGCTGGCGCAGAGCAACGCCTCGCTGCAGCAGGCGCAGGCGCAGCTGGTCAAGTCCGAGAAGCTCGCCGCCATCGGCCAGCTCACCGCCAGTGTGGCGCACGAAATCAACAACCCCATCGCCGTCATCCAGGGCAACCTGGACCTGATGCGCGAGACCCTGGGCGCGCAAGCCGCGCCGGTACGCGCCGAACTGCAGCTGCTGGACCAGCAAGTCGAACGCATGCGCCTCATCGTCACCCAGCTGCTGCAGTACGCGCGCCCCACCGAGTACGCCGGCTACGTGGAAGCGGTGGACGTGAACCAGGTGCTGGAGAATTCGCTGGTGCTGGTGGCGCATCTGCTGGCGCGCACACGCATCGAGGTCGAGCGCGACCTGCAAGCCACCCTGCGCGCCGGCATCAACCGGCAGGAGCTGCAGCAGGTGGTGATCAACCTGATGATCAACGCCATCCAGGCCATGCCCGAGGGCGGCCGCCTGCGCCTGCGCACGCGCGATCGCGGCGACGGCCGCAGCGGCGTACTGCTGGAGATCAGCGACAGCGGCCCGGGCCTCACCGAACGCGTCAAGGAACGGCTGTTCCGCCCCTTCTTCACCACCAAGAACGACGGCAACGGCCTGGGCCTGTGGATCAGCGTCGGTCTGGTCGAGCGCTACGGTGGCAGCATCGAGGGCCGCAACCGCCGCGAGCTTGGCGAGACCACGGACGGCGCCACCTTCCGCGTCTGGCTGCTGACGGAGCCGCAGGCACCACAGGAAGGACCGAGCGGGCCGATGGAAGCCCGCCGCGCCTGAACTCCAGCGAACTCGCGCCTATGCGAGCATGTCGAAACCCTGCTGCTCCACGCTCATGAAGGCGCGCGTGAATTCGGCCAGCGCGGCATAGAAACGGGCCCGCGGGTGCGCCGCGATGGCATCGCACAGCGGGTTCACCCAGGGTTGCACATGGGCGGCGAAGAATTCGCGCTGCTTCGTCAGGTTGGCCACCGCCACATCATCGCCGGCGATCAGGTAGCGCATCACCTCGCACAGGTAGGCGATGTGGTCCTCGGTCTCGGGCATGGTCTCGTCACGCGCCAGGCCCAGTGCCCCCAGGTCGTCGCGCAACTTGGCCAGCGGCTTCTCGTTCAGGAAGCCGCTCAGGTAATGCGAGCCGAAGAGATAGACCTCGGGCTTGCCCACGCCACCGAACAGCGCGTTGTATTCGGCCGTGACCTGCGCCAGTGTCAGCTCGCGCGCCGCCGCCACCAGGCCGCGCCAAGGCTCCTCCAGAAAACCGCCTTCAGCCGGCGCCTCGGTGGCGGCCACGCGCAGCTGCTCCAGCAGCGCCTCGCCCGGGGGCGCGTAATACAGAGCGGCCAGCACGCCATACACCTCGGCGCGCGCGGTTTCTTCATCGAGCGCACTTTGCACCAGCAAGGCGTCGTTGGGTTCGTTCTGCGTACTCATGCGGTCTGCCTCTTCACAGGTCGGTGATCCTGGTTTCGTTCGGGTTGCTGTAGATGTCGATCACGCGGCAGTCGCCGCACATCTTCAGCCGCTCCAGCGCCTCGCCCTGGAACATGGCGTGGCCGGCCAGCTTGCCCAGCATGGCCTCGATGGCCTTGAGCGTGCCAAAGGGCTTGCCGCAACGGATGCAGGTGTAGGGCTGCATCTCGTTGAGCACCACCGCCTCCTTGCGCTGCGCGTCCAGGCGCAGCTGCGGCACCAGGCTGATGGCCTGCTCCGGGCAGGTCTTCGCACACAGGCCGCACTGCACGCAGTTCTTTTCGATGAACTTCAGTTGCGGCGCCTGCGGATTGTCCTGCAGCGCGCCGGCCGGACAGGCGTTCACGCAGCTCAGACACATGGTGCAGGCGTCCTTGTTGACGACCAGCGCGCCCAGCGGGCTGGCCTGCACCGGCAGAGGGATCACCGATGGCTGTTGCTTCGCATGGGCCAGCAGGTGGTCCAACGCCAGCTCCAGCGTGGCGCGCTTGTCGGCCTGCACGGCGAAGCTGGCCGCCCGGGCCGGCACCTGCGCCGGCGCGGCCTGCAGGTCGGCGTCCAGCGCCGCCAGGTCGCGCGCATCACGCGCGTGCAGGATGCGGAAATGCTCGCCCGCATAGCCCATGCCATTCAGGATGGCCTGGGCCACGTTCATCTGGGCGCGCACCGCTTCCAGATACTGCGGCGCCTCTTCACCCGTCATCAGCACCCAGACGTTGCTGGCGCCATAGGCCACGGCCGAGAGCCAGGCGTCCAGGCCGAGCGAGGCGGTGTGCCATACCGGCACCGGAATCACACGCGCCGGCACACCGCGCACGTCACGGTCCACGCGCGCGGCGCGGCCGAGATCGTTGACCAGCTTTGCGCCCGCGCCCTGGCTGTGCAGCAGCAGGGCCGGCTCCTTGCCGCCGGCGCGCAGGTAGGTCGACAGCAGGGTCTTGAACTTGACGCCCTGCTCGCTGGCGCGCGGGTAGGCGAAAGTCAGCGCACCGCTGGGGCACACCGTGGTGCACGCCCCGCAGCCCACGCACAGGTTGGGGTTGACCTTGATCTGCTGGCGTTCGTAATCACTGCTGATGGCGGAAGCCGAACAGACGTCCACACAGGCGCTGCAGCCCAGCTTCTCGTTGCGGCTGTGCGCGCAGAGCTTCTGCTTGTAGACAAAGAACTTCGGTTTCTCGAACTCGCCCACCAGGCCGCGCAGCTCGATGGGCACGCGCGGATCCTGCCCGTCCCACATGAAATAACCCTGCGGCCTGGCATGCTGCGTGAAAGCCGCGGTAGAGCGCAGGTCCAGCACCAGGTCGAAGGTCTCGCTGTCGGACTGCGGCTCGCGCGTGAAGTCGATGGCGCCGGCCACACCGCAGGCCTTCACACAGGCGCGGTGCGACTTGCAGGCGGCGCCGTCGATCTGGTAGTCAAAGCCGATGGCGCCTTCCGGACAGGCCGCGATGCAGGCATTGCAGCGCGTGCACAGGTCCAGGTCGATGGCGTTGCTGGTCTGCCACTTGAATTCGAAGGCGCCGAGCCAGCCCGTCAGGTGCTCGATGCGGCCGCTGAGCACCGGATAGCGGCGCTCCTGCATGCCGCCGTCCGCGCCGGCACCGGTGCTGAAGATCGTCACGTCCAGCGTGTCGCCCAGCAGGTCGGCTGCGCGCTCGGCGGCGTCCAGCGCGCCGATGATGAGCAGGCGGCCCGCGCTCTTGTAGCTGACCGTGGGCACCGGCTCGGGATCGGGCAGCTGGGCCGCGGCCAGCAAGGCCGCCATCTTGGGCATGGCCTTGGCCGCGTCCTTGCTCCAGCCACCGGTTTCACGGATGTTGACGAAGCGGATGGGCACGGCCTGCACACCCTCGGTCTGCTCGGCGATCTCGCCGAACAGACGGGCTTCCTGCGTGCAGGCCACCACCACGTCCTGCCCTTGCGCCAGCGCCTGCTGGAAGGCGCCGGCCTCGCGGCGGCACAGCGTGGAGTGCTGCGTCAGGTTTTCATTGAGGACCGCGCCCAGACCCTTGGGGTCCAGCGGCATGGTCTTGTTGCAGTCGCAGATCAGTGTCGTCATGGTCTTGTGCTGGCAGGGCGGGCGGCGGGGCCTCGGGGGCCGGCGCCGCGTCCGCCGGGGAAACAGGGGCGGCTGCCACGGTCGTGGCGGCCTGATCTTTCTTCTCGTCGTCGAAGAGCTTGAGGAACTGGGCGCTGGCGAGCTTGCGCAGCATGGACGCCGGCATGGGATCGGGCTTGTTGTAGTCGTCGATGTAGACGTCCATGCCATCCATCACATTGAAGTGCGGATCGGCGAAGAGCTTCTTCATCGCGGCGTTCTTCACCTGCGGGTCCACATCGCTCTTCATGAACCGTGTGTAGTCGGACTGGGGGTTTAGTGCCCGCACGTCTTCCAGCGTGGGCGGTGGTGGCGGCGGCTCCACCGCAGCCGCGGGCGGCACCGGTGCCGGCTGCGCGGCAGCAGGGGCCACGTTGCGCGCCGGCTCAGCCGGCGGTCGGGCCACGGGAGGTGGCGGCTCCGGCAGGGGCCGCCCCTCGCGCACCTCCTGCTTGCGGCGCGCCCAGCGGCCAAAGAAGCCTTGCGACTCCTCAGCCATGCTCGCCTCCGCCGAACTTCTTCCCGGTGCTCACCGAGGCCGGGTTGCCGAAGCGGTCGGTCAGCGGCTTGAAGCTGTCCGGCCGCTTGCGCTTCTTGGGTTCGATCTGGTAGTGCTCGTCCGCGTAGGCCTTGAACCAGGCCACCACCTCGGGCGGGGCCGGCACCTGCTCCACCGTCTCCTGCGCATCCAGCCAGCGGCCGGCGTCGTGGTAGCTCACCGTCACCATGGCCGGGCGCGCGATCGGCTCCTCGTCCACCGTGGGCTCCTCGTCCATACGCCAGAGCACAAACCAGCACGGCGCCGGCGTGGTGGCATTGAGGTAATAGCCCTCGGCATCGTCGCGAAACAATTCGACCGTGAAAGCGGGATGCAGCCAGCGCTCCTCGTCCTCGTTCTTCACCAGCAGGCGCGGCTCGGTCCCGAACGCCGGCTCGTGCATGACCACCTCCGCCAGCTCCCAGCGCCAGGGCTGCCATTGGCTCATGGGGCCGCTGATGCGCAGCTTGCGCATGATCACGGCGACTTGCAGGGACGGGTTGTTGCTGCTCATATGCGGGCATCACTTTACCGGATAGGAAAGGCCCTGCATAAGAGGGGAACTACGAGGGGGAATTGCGACAATTTGTCGCAGCCGGGGACACCCTCCGGATTGCCCGGGATGCGAAGGCCAAGCCCCGTCAGCTCAGAACGAGCAGCGCCGCAGCCAGTGTCACCAGCGCCAACGCCAGCGTCAGCCCGGCCAGATCGCGGTCGTGCCAGAGGCGGCGCAGGATGCCGGGCGCGCGCGGCACCCGCGTCAGGGCCTTCCTGTCGGCGGCGGCCGATGCGCGCAGCCGCCGCAAGCCAACTGCGGAATCGAAGCGCCGGGCCAGCGCCAGGCGCAGGCCGGTTTCCGCGGCCGGCGTCAGGCGGCGCAGCGCCGGCGCATCGTCGCTCTTCGGCGTCAACACCAGGGTCTTGTCGGCCGGCTCATACCCGGCACGCTGCGAGTCCGCCTCGGCCGCGGCAGTCTCCCGCGCAGCCGGCTCGGGCATGGGGCCGAGCTCCTGAAGGCAATGGCGCAGATCGTCCACCATCTCCCAGGCGCTGGCATAGCGGGCTTCACGATTCTTCTCCAGCGCCCGTTGAACCACCAGGTCGAGCAGGGGCGGCACCTCGGGATTGATCCGGCTGGGCGGCGGTGGCACGAACGTCACCACGCTGTGCATCACCTGCGTGACGTCGTCGCCATGGAACAGGCGGGCCCCCGTCAGCATCTCGTAGAGGACGGTGCCGAGCGAAAAGATGTCCGTGCGATGGTCCAGTGCGCCACCACCGACCTGCTCGGGCGACATGTAGCGCGGCGTTCCCAGGCGCGTGCCCAACTGCGTCGCGGCGTCCGAGAGCTTGAGCCGCGCGATGCCGAAGTCCATGATCTTCACGCGCCCGCGCGGCAGGACCATGATGTTGCCCGGCTTGACGTCCCGGTGCACGATGCCGTTGTCATGCGCAAACGCCAGGCCTTCGGCGACCTGCTCCGCAATCGCGACCGCCTCGCGCAGCGGCAATGGCCCCTGGGCCATGCGGGCGTCCAGCTCGTGGCCGGTCAGCAGTTCCATGGCCATGTAGGCCAGGGCGTCTTCCTCACCGAAGTCGTAGATGGTGATGACCGCCGGATGATTCAGCCGGGCCACGGCCTTGGCCTCGCGGAAGAAGCGGGCCTGGTATTCCTCCCGATCGTGCGCCGCCTCGTCCAGTGCAATCGTCTTCAACGCGACGGTGCGGTCCAGCACCGGATCGTGGGCCCGGTAGACGACGCCCATGGCACCGCGCCCGAGCTCGGCGTCGATGCGATAGCGACCGAGATGCTGGCGCGCCTCCTTAACGTCGGCCACGGCTCGTCCTCGCTGGCTGGCCAAGATATTGCGCCTCGATCTTTTCCCAGTACGGTGCCAGCGGCCGCGGTCGGTCCGGCGCCATGCTGCGCAGCGCCATCGCCGCACCGAGGACGAGCAGCGCGGTGGACGCCGCCACGATGGCAAAGTTGCGCCGGCGCCACCGGCGCGCGCCGTGGTCGACGCGATAAGCCTGGTAGCTGCGCAGGCCGGCGTCGCTGAACTGGCCCGCCGACACCAGCATGACCGGCGCCGCGGGATCACGCTGCGCCAGCGCCGTGCGGAAGTCCTTCGACACCAGCAAGCCGGCCTCCGTGGCGAACGCCGACAGCACCGAGGCCGTCGCCACGCCATCGCCGGCCAGCGACTCTCCCCGATCCCCTGCCACGATTTCGACCGGCCCGTGATCGACGCCGATACCCAGCGCCAGCCCGGCCACCTCCGCATGCAGTGCCCGCTCGGCCAACCGCAGTGCCGCCGGCGGGTTGTCCAGCACGGCCACCACCGCCAGGCCATGGTCTTCCAGCACGATGCGCGAACGTGCGGGAATGTCCGGCAACAACAGGGCGAGCACGGTCTCCAGCTGTGCCGTCAGCCGCGCCTGCTCGGCGACCGGCCGGCGCGCATAGTCGCGCACACGCAGCAGCACAACGCTGCACAGAGTCGGAAGATGTTGTATTTCACTCATGGACCGGGCGCCGATAAAGGCGGCGGCCATCGTAGCAGGCGCGACGGGCGCCCCGAGCGGCAGCAACATTTGCTTGCAAAAGCGCAGCAGGGCCGCACCATCGACACGCGCCAGCCTGACCGCCAGACTGATCGGACCGTTCCCCCTGCGCATCGGAGGTGGGCACGAGACCGTTGATCCTGGCTTGACTGCCCGCGCTGGTGGGTTGCGCCACTTCCGAGCAGGTCACGGGGCCCAATGGCGCCCCGGTCTATCTGATGACGTGCGGCAACGCCGTCAAGGCCAAGTGCACGGAGAAGGCTGCCACGCTCTGCCCGAACGGCTACACCGAGCCGGAACGCCGGGCGAATCGCTACGACGATCTGACCAAGGTGGGCAACGTAGGCGTGCTGGAGCTGAAGGCCGATACCACGACCCGAATGCTGATTCAGTGCAAGTAGACGGCCGCACGCTGATCGAATTGCGCTGGTGAGCCGGATTCTGATGTCGGCTGGGCGCAAGCGGGCATGGTGACTGCCGCTATGTCGCCTTCAGGCTG
>JAJZUZ010000058.1 GCA_021845965.1 Pseudomonadota bacterium
AGTCCTGGATGTTGTTCATCCACTGGTTGTAGGTGTTGACCCAGTTCTCGGGCACGAACTTCACCGCGCCGCCCTCGACCGCGTCGATGGCCTTCTGCGCAATGCTCTTGCCCGTCGGATCCTGGTCAGAAACTTTGGACATCGCCACGAACCACTGGTCCGTCAGCATCGGCTCGACGATCTGGCCGGTGCGCGTGCAGATGGGCACCATGAGCTTGTGCTTCTTGGTCTCGACCAGCAGGCCCTGGGCTTCGAGGTCCTTGACGATCTGCTTGCGCGCCACGAAACGGTCCAGGCCGCGGTACTGCTCGGGAATCAGCTCATCCGGAAATTTTCCATACGGCGCGTCCTCAACAAAGAACTTTTGACCCTGCGCTGATCGCAGTCCCATGGCGACAGAAGATTCCGCCGTGAGAACTTTGGCATCCAAGCCCAGCACTTGGATGGGATTAAGGCCATGACGCTGCCCTACCGCGTAATCGTTATGGTCGTGAGCGGGCGTAACCTTCACTACCCCGGTGCCGAACTCCTTGTCCACGTACTCGTCGGCAATCACGGGAATGGTGCGATTGCAAAGAGGCAGGGTCACCATCTTGCCGATCAGCGCCTGGTAGCGCTCGTCCTCCGGGTGCACCATCACCGCCACGTCGCCCAGCATGGTCTCGGGGCGGGTGGTCGCCACCACCAGACTGCCCGTGCCATCGGCGAGCGGATAGCGGATGTGCCAGAGCGAACCGTCCTTCTCCTCGCTCTCCACTTCCAGGTCCGACACGGCGGATTGCAGCACCGGGTCCCAGTTCACCAGGCGTTTGCCGCGGTAGATCAGGCCCTGCTCGTACAGGCGCACGAAGGTCTCGGTCACCACCTTGGACAGCTTCTCGTCCATGGTGAAGTACTCGCGGCTCCAGTCCACGCTGTCGCCCATGCGGCGCATCTGGGTGGTGATGGTGTTGCCGCTCTGCTCCTTCCACTCCCACACACGCGCCACGAAGTTCTTGCGGCCCAGGTCATGGCGGCTGACTTTCTGCTCCTGCAGCTGGCGCTCCACCACGATCTGGGTGGCGATGCCCGCGTGGTCCGTGCCGGGTACCCAGACCGTGTTGGCGCCCAGCATGCGGTGGTAGCGCGTCAGCGAGTCCATGATGGTCTGGTTGAAGGCGTGGCCCATGTGCAGCGTGCCCGTCACATTGGGCGGCGGCAGCTGGATGGCAAACGACGGTGCACCGGCTTTCGCCTGCCCCGTGCCGCGATAGCCCGCCCGGCCATAGCCGCGCTGCTCCCACTCGGGGCCCCAGTGCGCCTCGAGCGCGGCCGGTTCGAAAGACTTGGACAGGCTGTTGAGGCCCGGTTGCTGGACGGTGTCGGTCATGGAGCTACGGTGTGGGTCGGAACAGGAGGGCATCCCGGGAAGACAGGGGGATGCCGGCACACCCCGGCGCAGACGGGGCGCAAAGCCTGGAATTTTATTCGATCGCCCCTCTGGGCGACCGCCTGCCGCCGGCTCAGTGGCCGGCGTGGCGCCGCAGTTCCGGCATGGCAGCTGCCGCCAGAAGCACCACCCCGGCCAGGGACAGCCCCGCCAGCGCCACGGCGCTCACGACACCCAGCTGGCGCGACAGGGCGCCGGCCGCCACGCCCGAGAGCGCGGGCAGCACCTGCGAAGTGATGGCATACATGGACATCACGCGCCCACGCAGGGCGGCCGGTGCCTGCACCTGGATGCCAGCCACCACCAGGCTGATGACCATGCCGCCCAGCAGGCCCACACCGGCCAGCAGCACGGCCGACAGCCCGGGCTGCCGCACGATGGCCAGCAGCGCAAACAGCAGGCTGCCGGCCAGCACCCCACCCAGGATGGTGCGGCCATGATGCACGCGCCGCGCCAGGGCCAGCGCCAGCACGCCGCCGACAATCAGGCTCAGCGCCAGCAAGCCCAGGTAGGCGCCGCGCTGCGCCTCGGACAGGCCCAGCGCCCGCCGCGCCAGCCGCGGCAGCAGGATCTGCAAGGGGCCCGTCATGGCATAGCCGACTACGGCGGCCAGCATGAGCTGGCGCAGCAGCGGCGCGCGGCCCACGACGCGGAAACCTTCGGCCATGTCCTGCCAGACCGACTGGGCCGACGGCGCCGGCCTGGCGCGGGTACGCAGCCCGAGCAGAAGCAGCGAGGACAGCACAAAGCCGGTCGCCGCCACCGCCTGCACCACGGGCCAGCCGGCCCGGCTGCGGATCAGGCCGATCAGCAGCGGTGCCAGCCCGAAGCCCAGCAGCACCTGCAGGTTGAAGACGATGGTCAGCGGCCGCAGTTCGTCCGGCTTGGCGAGCTGCCCCAGGGCGGTCAGCCGTGCCGGCCCGACGAAGGACCAGGCCAGGCCGCCGCAGAAGGCGCCCGTCAGCACCCAGGCCACGCGCGTCCCCTCACCACTGCCCAGCTCGGCCCAGGCCAGGCAGGCCAGGCCCAGCAGGAACAGGCCCTGTGCGCCATGGATCACGCGCCCCGGCGCCACGCGGTCGCACAGCACGCCGCCGAACCAGCCGAACACGATGGAGCTGCCGAAGGCCAGGCCGAAGCCCAGGCCTGCCAGCAGGTCCGAGCCCACCACCTCCTGCAGGTAGAGGATCACGGTGTAGTTGAACATGTGCCCGGCCGTGAAGGCCAGCAGGCAGGAGAGCAGAAAAGGCAGGTGACGCCGCATCATCCGCTCAGCGCGCCGTACCCGGCCAGAGCTGGATCAGCGTCGGCTGGGCGTCCTCGATATGCCAGGACGGAAAGCTGGCGCTGGAGAGGATGACGCGGCCGTCCCGGCCGAACTCCACCTCGCGCGTGAAGGTGGCCTTGCGCGGCAGCGGGTAGAAGCGCCAGGTACCGCTGGCGATGTCCAGGCACTGGGCCGAGTCCGAGTTGCTGCCGGTCACCCAGACCTGTTGACGCGTGCGGTCGACATTGAGCGCATAGGGCGTGTCGCTGCCCTTGGGCACCACCGGCAGGTCGTAGGCCGTGAACTTGCCGCTGGCCGGCTCGTAGCGTAGGATGGCCGATTCGTTGTACATGGCGATCCACAGATTGCCATCACGGTCGGCACGCAGGCGGCGCGGGCCGTGCAGCGGCGTCGGAATCATCTTGACCTGGCCCGTGGCCGGGTCGATGGAGGCGATCTCGTCCGTGTGCAGGCGCGCGATCCACGCCTTGCCATCGGGCGTGATCTCGATGCCATAGGGCAGTGGCACGCCGGTGGAGACGTGGTCCACCTTGACCCAGTTGGTGACCGGGATGCCCCAGCCGATCAGCTTGAAGAAGAAGGGCGTGAGCTTCACGGTCATGCGTTCCATGAAGCTGCGGAAGGGCAGGTCGTAGGTGGTGAACTTGTCCGCCTTGCGGTCGTACATGGCCACCTGGTTGGACAGCGCCAGCGTGAACCAGACGCGGTCCTGCGCGTCGATGCGCACCGTGTGCGGGTAGAAGCCGCTGTCCATCTCGTGGGCGGTGAACCGCTTGCTGACCGGGTCGAACTCGAGCAGGCGGCGCTGGTAGGACGAGGTGATGAACACATGGCCGTCCTTCTTCGACTCCGCCAGGGAATGGATGCCCTGGTAGGTCTCGTGCTTGGGGAAGTCGTTCAGGCGCCCGGTCAGCAGGCCGCCCAGCTTGTCGCCCGGCTGCGGCGGGATCTTGTAGACGGTGTAGGCGCCGGTATCCGGATTGACCTCGTACAACCGGTCCTGCAGGTTGTCGCCCACATAGACCAGGCCATTGCTGTGCAGGATGAAGTCGTGCATCTGCGAGAAGCGGTCGCCCAGCGGCAGCTCGGTGATGCGGGCGGAAGCCAGGTAGGGCGCCCAGGGCGTGGAGGCCGGCACCTGCTCGGGATGGGCGTTGATGGTCTTCCAGTGCTGTTCCAGCACGGCCGGCAGCTCCTTGCGCGCATCACTGGACAGGCGCGAGCCGTAGCGCACCATGCGCTTGATGGCCGCCTCCCATTCGCTGACGCTGCGCTCGCGGCGCAGGAAGGCCGAGCCCTGCTGGTGGCAGAAGCCGCACTGCAGCAGGAACTCCTTGCGCAGGGATGCGTCGGGGATGGCCTGCTCCAGTGTGGCGGTCCAGGCATTGGAGGGACGCTGCTCGGCCAGCGCGCGCGCGTCATGCTCGGCCTTCAGCGTGACGACCGGGTGCGTGGCCAGCTCCTTCAGCGGCAGCTTGAGTTCCTGGTAGCCCGGCTTGCGCAGGCGCACGGTGTAATCGCCTTTCACGTCGGGCAGCGTGACCGCGCCGCGCCCGTCGGTGAAGCCGGTGGTCTCGAACAGGCCTTGCTGGCGCTGGCCCGAGGCCGGGTAACCGTTGTCGGACTCGTCCACCTTGGCCGGCTCACGCGGTGCCTGCGTCACCATGACCAGGCCCAGCGCGCGGCCATCGTCACCGCGCACCTGCAAGGTCAGCGCCATGGCCGGCAAGCTGGCCAGCAGGCCCAGGGTGAGCAATGTTTTGCCCATGGTTCGGTTCTTCATTTCAGTCTCCGGTCCTTGTACGTGAGGGTGCAATTTCGCCCTGCAGGCGACGTTTCATGGCCGCGGCATAAGCGGCCGGCCACAGGCGCGACAACCACCAGGCCAGGTAAGCGGTGCGCCCATGCAGCAGAAAGCGCCGGCCCCGCCCGGCCGCGCGCACGATGGCCTGCGCCACCTCGTCCGGCGTGGCCTGGCGGCCGGTGGTCAGGCGCGGCTGTGCCGCGGGTTGGCCGTCGCCGCCCAGCGCGGCGCGGTCAATGCCGGTGTCGATGAAAGCCGGGCAGACCAACAGCACGTCCACGCCCTCGTCCTGCAGCTCCGCGCGCAGGCTGTCGAAGAAGCCGTGCAGGGCGTGCTTGCTGGCGGCATAGCCGGTGCGGCCGATCAGCGGCGCGTAGCCCGCCACACTGGACAGGGTGATGACCAGGCCACGCTGCGCGCGCAGATCGGCCAGCGCCGCCTGTGTGCAATGCACGGCGCCGAAGAAGTTCACGTCCATCACGCGGCGGATCACGGCCAGCTGCGTGTCGGCCAGGGCGCTGCGGTGGGCGATGCCGGCGTTGTTGACCAGCACGTCCACCGGGCCCAGCTGCGCCCGCACGGCGGCCAGCGCAGCGGCACAGGCGGCAGCATCGGTCACGTCACAGGCCTGCACATGAATGGTCCCGCCCTGCCCGGCCATCTCGGTCGCCAGCCGGCGCAGGCCCACGGCGTCGCGGTCCAGCGCCGCGACCCGCGCACCCGCCGCGGCAAAACTCCGGCACAGGCTGCGCCCCAGGCCGCCGGCGGCGCCCGTGATGACGACCACCCGGTCGCGGAAATCGCGCCGGCTCATAGCACCGGCTCCCTGCGGCGCAGGGCGCAACGGGCGCCCGCGGGCGGCCGGGCGGCGCTCATGGCAGGTGCCCCCGGCGCGCCTCGCGGTAGAGGTCGAACACCTGGGCCGAGGTCAGGCGCGGCGTGTAGCCGAAGCGGGTCTTGAGCCGCGTGTTCAGCAGCACCGGCCGGTAGCGCAGGAAGTCGAGCTGCTCCGGGCCGTACTGCGTGAGCCCCAGCGGCTTGAGCAGCGCCAGTGCGCCCTTGAGCAGCCAGGCCGGCAGCACCAGACGGCGCTTGCCCAGGCGCCGGGCGATCTCACGCAAGGTGAGGGCACCGTCGCCGGCCACGTTGTAGATGCCGGCCGGCCCGTCGCCGATGGCACGCAGGATGATGGCCACGACGTCCTGGTCCCAGATGAAGACGAAGGGGCTCTCCGCGCCGGCGATCGCCAGCAGGCGCGGCTTCTCGAAAAGGTCGGTGATCTGGTTGCGCACCGTGGCGCCCAGGATGGTGCCGATACGCAGCACCACCTGCTCCAGCCCGGGATGCTGCGCGCGGTACTCGGCCAGCAAGTCCTCCACCAGGCGCTTGTGAAAGGAATAGGGGAAGACTTCATTGCCGCGCACCGGCATTTCCTCGGTCAGCCAGGGCGGGTTGTCGGCGTGGTAGCCATAGGCTGCGCCGCTGGAGGAGACGACGAGGCGCCGCACACCATGGCGGACACAGGCCGCCAGCAGATTGCGCGTGCCGTTCACGTCGACGTCGTATTCCAGCGCACGGTTGCTCTGGCGCCCCGGCGTGACGATGGCCGCCAGGTGCACCACGGTGTCGATGCGATGGCGGGCGATCACGTCGCCGAGTTCGGACGCCCGGATATCGCCCGTCACGTATTCCACGCCCGGCAAGGGCTGCGCCGGTGCGCGCAAGTCGTTTGCGACCAGCCATTGCGGCCGTTGCTCCGCCGGCAACTCGGTCAGGCGCTCCACCACCTGGCGGCCCAGGTAACCGCCGGCACCCGTCACCAGCACTCGCCGCGCCGTCATGCCGGCGCCCCCTGCGGATCGCGGCGTTTCCACCAGGTCGCCAGCGTCAACCCGGCCACGATGTGCCAGATGCCCCACCAGGCCGTGACGATGGCCATGCCGCCCAGGCCGTTGAAGAAGTTGAAGATCAGGATCAGGCCCAGGCCCGAGTTCTGGATGCCCATCTCGAAGGTGATGGCCCGGCGGTCACGCTCGGGCAGCCCAAGGGCCGCCGACAGGCTGTAGCCCGTCGCCAGCGCCAGCAGGTTGTGGATGAACACCACCAGCAGCACGAACTGGATGTAGTCGAGGAAATGCCGGAAATTCGCGGCCAGCGCGCCGACGATGAAGCCCACCAGCACCAGCATGGACAGGATCTTCATGGGCTTGCGGATGCGCGCGGCAAAACCCGGGTAGCGCCGCGCCACCCACATGCCGGCCACCAGCGGCACGCCCAGCAGCAGCACGATCACTTCCAGCATTTCCCAGGGGCTCATGGCCACCTGGCGCATCAGCCCGCTGGTCACCGGGTGCAGGTTGCCCCAGAAGGCGAAGTTCAGCGGCGTCATGACCAGCGCCACCGCCGTGGACAAGGCGCTGACGCTGACCGACAGCGCCGTGTTGCCCCGGGACAGGTGGACCAGGAAGTTCGAGATGTGGCCGGCCGGACAGGACGAGACCAGGATCATGCCCAGCGCGATACTGGGAATCGGGTTGAGGACCCAGATCAGTACATAGGTCATGGCCGGAAACAGCACGTGGTGGCCGAGCAGGCCCAGCGCCAGCGCGCGCGGCGTCTTGAAGGCGGCCCTGAAATCGTCCACCTTCAACTCGAGCGCGACACCGAACATCACCAGCCCAAGCACGGCGTTGAGCAAGGTCAGGGTCTGCGGGTTGAAGCTGAGCTGCACCTGGTCGATGGGTGCCATGGCATGTCTCCTGTTGCGGGCGTGCGCCAGCGCGGCGCCGCCGTTTCTTGTCTGCGCCGACTTTAGGGCAAACTCTGAGGCCTGTCCCGGCTCATTCGGGACATCGAACCCTCAATTCAGGACACCCACCCGCCGCATGCCGAGCCAGCCCAGCGTCACCGCCCGGTACACCCAGGCCATCGTCGAGGCGGCGCAGCGCCAGGGTGTGGACCTGCCAGCCCCCTTGCGCACCGCCCTGGCCGGGCCTGCCCGCATTCCCATGGCGCAGCAGGATGTGCTGTGGACCCTCTTCACCGGCGCATCCACCGACCCGCTGGCCGCGCTGCGCCTGGGCAGCGACCTGCAGGCCGGCCACCTGGACATCGTGGGCCTGCTGCTGCTGAGCTGCGACACGCTGGGTGACGGACTGGAGGTATTGACCGAATACGCGCCCATCATCGGCGACAACGCACGCTTCGAGGTGGCCCGCGACGGCGACAGCGTCACCCTGCGCTACCTGCCCGACTACAGCGTCTGCCGCGAACAGCGCGTGGAGGCCGCCCTGGGCTGCGTGCTCAACCTGGCGCGCTGGATGACCAGCGGTCGCTTCACGCCGCGCGCCGTGCTGTTCAGCCATGCCGCCCGCGCCGACAGCAAGGCCTATGAAGTCCTGCTGGGCTGCGAAGTGCGCTTCGAGCAGCCCTGCAACGGCGTGGTCATGGACGCCGGCCTGCTGGACTGCGGCCTGATCCAGGCCGGCACCCAGCTGCACGCCCACCTGCGCACGCTGGCCGACGAGATGCTGGCCTCGCTGCGGCAGGACAGCCTGTCGGCCCGGGTGCAGCAGCTCATCCGCCAGCACCCGCGCTGGGGCAAGGAGCGCATCGGCGAGCAGCTGGGCATGAGCGGACGCCACCTCAACCGCAAGCTGGCGGAGGAGGCCATCTCCTTCAAGAGTCTGCGCGAGGCCCTGCTGCACGACATCGCGGTGCAGGCCCTGCGCGCGGGCCAGCCGGTCGCGGCCGTGAGCGAGCGGCTGGGTTTCTCCGACGAGAATGCCTTCGCGCGCGCCTTCCGGCGCTGGCGCGGCCAGACGCCGGCGCAGTTTGCGCGCGGCGACAGCGACTGATCAGGCCGGCAGCTGCTTCGCCGCCCGGATGCATTCGGCCAGCACGTCCCTGGCTCCGATCTGGTTGGCCAGGATCAGGATCAGGCGCGCATTGAGCAGTTCGGACTGCTCACGCGAGAGGCCTGTGTGGGCGTCCAGCAGCTGCTCGTAGAAGGTATCGGCATCCTGGAAGTGGGGGGTGGTCTTCATCACATTGCTCCTCAGGACTTCAGCCCCATCGCCTGCTCGATGGCCTGGATCAGGCCGGCATCCACGCTCTCGCCCGTGGCGGCGACGTAGGCATCCGGCCGCACCAGCGCCCAGGCATGGCCGAAGACATGGCAGGCGCCCTGCAGATGGCCATGCGGATCGGCAATGACCTCGCGGGCCTGCGGCCGCGTGTCCGGCCCCACCACCTGCACGGCGCGCACGCCGGCGACCTCGGTGATGTCGCGCAGGCGCCGGGTCGCGGCCTGCGACATGTCGCCGAACACCAGCACCAGCAGGCGCCCGTCGGCCCACTCGATCAGGTCGTTGACCACGCCCTTGCTGCCGTCGGCCCAGCGGAAGGCCACGTTCTGCACCGACAGGCCGCCGGTGCGGTCGCAGACGCTGGACCGGGTGTAGCTGTTGGCCACCGCCATGCGGCCGGTGTTGATCAGCGGGCGCGCAAACGGGTACTGGCGTGCCAGGCTGATGGCCGCGTTGCGGAAGGTGCGCTCCATGCCGTCGGCCGGGCGCAGGAAGCGCGCCGTGCGATTGGTGACCTGCACGTTCTGCGCGGCGGCCTCGTGCCGTTCCTCCTGATAGCTGTCCAGCAGGCTGGCCGGCGCCTGGCCGCGCAGCACGGCCGCCAGCTTCCAGGCCAGGTTGTCGGCATCGGCCACGCCGGTATTGCCGCCGCGCGCGCCGAAGGGGCTGACGATCTTGGCCGTGTCGCCCATGAAATAGACCGAGCCGATGCGCAGCTGGTCCAGGCATTGGCTGCGGTAGGCATAGGGGCCGACCCAGACGATCTCGGCGTCGGCCTCCACCTCGGGCCCGAACTGCTGCCGCAGGCGTTCCCGCACCTTGTCCTCGCGGCTGACCTCCTGCGGATCGGCGTTGGGCTCCATCTGGTAGTCGATGCGCCAGACGTCGTCGCCCATCAGGTGCTGCCAGACGGCGCGGTTGCCGTTGAACGGCGCCTCGATCCAGGTGTGGCGCTCCTTGGGCGGCGTGTTCTTGAAGCGCACGTCGGCAATGCACCAGCGGTCGTCGCCGCGGCGCGAGGTCATGGTCGCCCCGGTCCAGCCGTGGAAGGGGGTATGCGAGCCGCTGGCATCGATCACGTGCTCCGCCTCCAGCCTGTAGGTCCCGCTGGGCGTCTCCACCGTCAGCGTGGCATAACCCGCGTGCTGCTGGAAGCCGGTGACACGCGACTTCCAGCGCATGTCGATGTGGCCCAGGCCGTAGATGCGCTCGACCAGGTAGCCCTCGATGTAGAACTGCTGGATGTTGATGAAGGCCGGCTGGGCCGAGAGGCCGAAGCTGCTCTGCTGGCGCAGGTCGAAGGAATAGACCTCGTCCTTGCCGGCGAAAGTACGGCCCACGCTCCACTGGATGCCCTTGGCGGCGATGCGCTCATAGACACCGAGCCGCTGGAAGATCTCCAGCGACTTCTGCGTGTAGCAGATGCCGCGCGAGGAGGCTCCCTTGACGCCCACGGTGCTGTCCTCGTCCAGCAGGACGGCCTCCACGCCCAGCTTGGCCAGGCAGCAGGCAAAGGTCAGGCCGGTGATGCCGGCGCCGACCACGACAATCTTGTGGCGCTTGACGGCGCCGGACTTCAGTTCCGGCGGCTCGACGAAGGGGTATTCCGGCAACTCATAGCCGGAACCCTGGGTGAATTCGTAGCCGTTGGTGTAGGCCACGTCGCGGTAGGCGGCATTCATGCTTGCCCCTTCTGCGCGGCGCGCGCGGCGACTTCGGGGCGGTCGTTCTGCTGCGGCTTCAGCGGCGCCGCCGCCTTGCCGGCGGCGCGCTCGCGGCGCCAGACTTCCTTGCGCGCCGTCCACTCGTCCAGGCGCTTGTGCGCCGTCTTGCTCTCCTGCAGCATCTGGAACTCGTCGGCCACCTGGGCCGACAGCTCCAGGCGGATGCCGTTGGGGTCGAAGAAGTAGATGCTCTTGAAGATGTGGTGGTCGGTCACGCCGATCACCTCGATGCCATGCGCCTGCAGCCGTGCCTTCATGGCCTCCAGTTCCGGCAGGGAGTTGAGGCGGAAGGCGATGTGATTGACCCAGCGCGGCGTGTTCGGGCTGGGCTCGGCGGCCACATCGTCCCCCAGGTCGAAGAACGCGATGAAGGAGCCGTCCTGCAGGCGGAAGAAGAAGTGCGTGTAGGGGCAGTACTCGCCCGTGCTGGGCACGTAGTCGCTCTGGATGATGTGGTACAGCGGCAGGCCGAGGATGTCCTCGTAGAAGTGCCGGGTCTCCTCGGCGTCACGCGCGCGGTAGGCGTAATGGTGCAGCTGGTGGATGGGGGGCGGTGGCGGCAGTTGCGCGGCCGCGGCGGGACTGTTGCTCATGCGTGCTCCTCGGGCGTACGATTCACTATTGCGTAATACGTTTACTTTAACGTAATCAGCACGGCAGCCATTTTGCGGGCGGACGCCACGCCCGCGCCCTCAATGAGAATGAATCTCAATATTGCCATCCCATAGGCATGGGCAATTCAAGAAATTGAAAGTGCCAATTAGACGCGGTACAACCGTGCTCGGTAAATTCCAATGTGTCTTTGACACGTTCAAGGCAATCCGTGTTTCTTCAACCCACAAAGGAGATAGCCATGCCCGCACTGAAAGGTTCCAAGACGGAACAGTGCCTGAAGGACGCCTTCGCCGGTGAATCCCAGGCCAACCGCCGCTACCTGTACTTCGCAAACAAGGCCGACGTGGAAGGCCAGAACGATGTGGCTGCCCTGTTCCGCTCCACCGCCGAAGGCGAGACCGGTCATGCCCACGGCCACCTGGAGTTCCTGGAGCAGGCAGGTGACCCCGCCACCGGCCTGCCGATCGGCTCCACCCGCGACAACCTGAAGTCCGCCGTCGCCGGCGAAACGCACGAGTACACCGACATGTACCCGGGCATGGCCAAGACGGCGCGCTCGGAGGGTTTCGACGAGATCGCCGACTGGTTCGAGACCCTGGCCAAGGCCGAGCGCTCGCACGCCAATCGCTATCAAAAGGCCCTGAACGAACTCGTGGACTAAGGGCTACTGCGCAGGCCGATAGCGGCGTTGCGGGTCCCGTTCAGGCCATCCTCATGCACCCAAAGTGCATTCCGGTGGCCTGACACCCGCGCCTTGCTCTCGGCCCGCTCGCTACGCCCCGAGGCGTGGCGGTTCGCGAAAGAGCTTTCAGGCGAGAGTTCTTTTTCCAACCTGCACAACAAAGAGGAAACACCATGGCACGCGAAGGCAGCCTGGAAGCCCCGATCCGGCATCCGATCGACTGGAAGAACCCCGAGTACTACGACGAAGCCGCCACCTTCAAGGAGTTGGAGCGCATCTTCGACATCTGCCACGGTTGCCGCCGCTGCGTCAGCCTGTGCGGCTCCTTCCCCACCCTGTTCGACCTGGTCGACGAGAGCGAGACCATGGAGGTCGACGGCGTCAGGAAGGAGGACTACTGGAAGGTCATCGACCAGTGCTACCTCTGCGACCTCTGCTACATGACCAAGTGCCCCTACGTGCCGCCGCACGAGTGGAACCTGGACTTCCCGCACACCATGCTGCGCGCCAAGGCCATCAAGTTCAAGAAGGGCGAGGTCAAGGCCGGCGAGAAGTTCCTTGCCTCCACCGACGTGCACGGCTCCTTCGCCGGCATTCCCATCGTGGTGCAGGTGGCCAACGCGGTGAACCACACCAAGGTGGCGCGCAGCGCCATGGAAAGCCTGCTGGGCGTGGACAAGGAGGCCTGGCTGCCGGCGCTGGCCACGCGCAAGTTCCGCTCCGGCGCCGCCGAGAGCCAACCCTATGCGGTGAAGAACGGGGAGAAGACACCCGGCAAGGTCGCCATCTACTCCACCTGCTACATCAACTACAACGAACCCGGCATCGGCCACGACCTGCTCAAGATCCTCGACCACAACGAGATCCCCTATGTGCTGGTCGAGAAGGAAAGGTGCTGTGGCATGCCCAAGCTGGAGCTGGGCGACCTGGATTCGGTCAACGCCAGCAAGGAAGCCAACATCCCGGTGCTGCACCAGTACGCGCAGGAGGGCTACGCCATCCTGTCGGCCGTTCCCAGCTGCACGCTGATGTTCAAGCAGGAGATCCCGCTCATGTACCCCGACGACAAGGCGGTGCAGGAGGTCAAGGAAGCCATG
>JAJZUZ010000059.1 GCA_021845965.1 Pseudomonadota bacterium
GCCGAGACCTGGCCGGTGTGCCGCGGCTTGCGGGCATACAGCCACAGCAGCACAAACAGCAGCAGCCCTTCCAGCAGGAACTGGTAGATCTGCGACGGATGGCGCGGCGCGGGGCCGGCACCGCGAAAGACCATGGCCCAGGGCAGCGAAGGATCAGCCACCCGCCCCCACAGCTCGCCGTTGATGAAGTTGCCGATCCGCCCGGCCGCCAGCCCCGTGGGCACGCAAGGCGCGACGAAGTCGGCCACCTGCAGCCAGTGCTTGTGGCGCACGTGCGCGAACCACAGCATGGCGACGATCACCCCCAGCATGCCGCCATGAAAGCTCATGCCGCCCTGCCAGACGGCAAAGATCTCCAGGGGATGGGTCAGATAGTGGGCCGGCTTGTAGAACAGCACATACCCCAGGCGCCCGCCCAGCACCACCCCCATCACGCCGTAGAACAGCACGTCCTCGACATCGCGCCGCGTCCAGGCGGCCTCGCCGCGCGCCGAGGCGTAGGGCTCATGGCGCAGCCGACGCAGGCCAAGAAACAGGAACAGGGCAAAGCCCACCAGATAGGTGATGCCATACCAGTGGATGGCCAGCGGCCCCACCTGCAGGGCCACCGGATTGAATTGGGGTTGAGTCAGCATGGCTTGCGATTGTGCCGCAAGCCATGCACCGGGCGTGGCGTGCGTCGTTCAGTCGTCGAGCAGCGACAGGTCGCGCACCGCGCCCTTGTCGGCCGACATGGCCAGCTTGGCGTAGGCCTTGAGCGCGGCCGACACCTTGCGCGGACGCGGCTGGGCGGGCTTCCAGCCCTTGGCGTCCTGCTCCTTGCGGCGGCGCGCCAGTTCTTCGTCGGACACCAGCACGTCAATCGTGCGCTTGGGAATGTCGATGCGGATACGGTCGCCGCTCTTCACCAGACCGATCGCACCACCGGCCGCCGCTTCCGGCGAGCAGTGGCCGATGGACAGGCCGGACGTGCCGCCGGAAAAGCGGCCGTCGGTGAGCAGTGCGCAGGCCTTGCCCAGGCCCTTGGACTTGATGTAGCTGGTCGGGTACAGCATCTCCTGCATGCCCGGGCCGCCCTTGGGGCCTTCGTAACGCACGACCACCACGTCACCGGCCTTCACCTGGTCATTGAGGATGTGCTCGACGGCTTCGTCCTGCGACTCGACCACGTGGGCCGGGCCCTCAAAGACCAGCAGACTGTCGTCCACGCCGGCCGTCTTCACCACGCAACCGTTGAGCGCGATATTGCCGTGCAGCACGGCCAGCCCTCCCTCCTTCGAGAAGGCGTGGTCATAGGAGCGGATGCAGCCTTTGGCACGGTCCGTGTCCAGGCTGGGCCAGCGGGTGGCCTGGCTGAAGGCCACTTGGCTGGGGATGCCGGCCGGGCCGGCCATGTAGAAGGTCTTCACGGCCTCGGAGGGCTGGCGCACGATGTCCCACTGGTCCAGCGCGTCCTTCATGGTCTTGCTGTGCACGGTAGGCACATCGGTGTGCAACTTGCCGGCGCGGTCCAGCTCGCCCAGGATGGCCATGATGCCGCCCGCGCGGTGCACGTCCTCGATGTGGTACTTGTTGGTATTGGGCGCCACCTTGCACAGCTGCGGCACGGTGCGCGAGAGGCGGTCGATGTCCTTCATCGTGAAATCGATCCCGGCCTCCTGCGCAATGGCCAGCAGGTGCAGGATGGTGTTGGTGGAGCCGCCCATGGCGATGTCCAGCGTGATCGCGTTCTCAAAGGCCTTGAAGCCGACAGAACGCGGCAGCACGGAGGCGTCGTCCTGCTCGTAGTAGCGGCGCGCCAGTTCCACGATCAGGTGGCCGGAGCGCTTGAACAGCTGCTCGCGATCGGCGTGCGTGGCCACCACGGTCCCGTTGCCCGGCAGCGCCAGGCCCAGGGCCTCGGCCAGGCAGTTCATGGAGTTGGCAGTGAACATGCCCGAGCAGGAGCCGCAGGTCGGGCAGGCCGAGCGCTCGACCTCGGCGAGGTCGGCGTCACTGACCTTGCTGTCGGCAGCCATCACCATGGCGTCGATCAGGTCCAGCTTCTTGATCTCGACGGTCTGGGTGCCTGGCACGGCCAGACGCACCTTGCCGGCTTCCATCGGCCCGCCGGAGACAAAGACCACCGGGATGTTCAGACGCATGGCGGCCATCAGCATGCCGGGCGTGATCTTGTCGCAATTGGAAATGCACACCATGGCGTCGGCGCAGTGCGCGTTGACCATGTACTCCACCGAATCGGCAATGATGTCGCGGCTGGGCAGCGAGTACAGCATGCCGTCGTGGCCCATGGCAATGCCGTCGTCCACGGCAATGGTGTTGAACTCCTTGGCCACGCCGCCGGCGGCTTCGATCTCGCGCGCCACCAGCTGCCCCAGGTCCTTCAGGTGCACGTGGCCGGGCACGAACTGCGTGAAGGAATTCACCACGGCGATGATGGGCTTGCTGAAATCGTCGTCCTTCATGCCGGTGGCACGCCAGAGGGAGCGCGCGCCGGCCATGTTGCGGCCGGCAGTGGAGGTCTTGGAACGGTAGGCTGGCATGGTGAGTCTTCGAGTCAGTGGTTGCAGCAGAAAAAAACGCCCGGAAGCCGGGCATTATCTCCCACGGCCGCAATCCGCTCGGGTGGCCAGCCGGCCGCATACACTTGCCGTGCCGACCGGCCTAGGGCACGGCGCAATGGATGGTCCCCGGTCACGCCGGGGCCGTCTGTCACGGAGACCGGAAGTCAGCGCCCCGGACGCTTCTTGATGCCCAGCGCATCACGCTGCTTGTCGATCCGGTCCTGGCGCCGCTTGTTTTCCCGCTCCATCGCCTTGCGCCGCGTGTAGCCACTCGCATCGGCCCAGGCCCACCAGACCACGGCCAGGGCAAACGGCGCCAGCACAATCAGCCAGCTCCAGGTCGCGACCGGCCCGATCTCCAGATATTTCATCAACAACAAGACGATCCCGAGACCCAGAAAGTACATGGTTCAACCCCTCAGTTCATATGGACAGCCGACCCAGGATGTCAACCGCAACCACTACAATAGCGTTTCTTTTGTGAATTTAACTCAACCCACGAGGATATCGATGAAACGCGCCCTCTTCACCCTGCTGGCCGCCGCTACGCTGAGCGCTCCCGCCATGGCTGACCAGGCCCTGGCCCAGTCCAAGAACTGCATGGCTTGCCACGCAGTTGACAAGAAGCTCGTCGGCCCCGCCTTCAAGGACGTCGCCAAGAAGTACGCCGGCGACAAGACCGCCGCAGACAAGCTGGCCGCCAAGGTCATGAAGGGCGGCGCTGGCGTCTGGGGTCCGGTGCCGATGCCGGCCAACCCGCAGGTCAACGACGCCGAAGCGCACAAGCTGGTCGCTTGGGTCCTGTCCCAGAAGTAACCTGCTTCACACCCAAGAAAAAGCCCGCTCTTGCGGGCTTTTTTGCTTCTCGGCGAGCTGCCTTGCGGCAGCAGGAACATGACTCAGCTGTTCTGAGCCGGCTGTTCCAGGAGCACCAGGTTTCGGCGAGCCCATCACGTCGCTGTGCAACATGTGTGCTCCCCGAATCCGGCCAGGCACCCTGCGGCGCCCGCCATGCCGCCGCGCCGCCTGGATCAGTTGTTCTGCGCCAACTGCTCCAGGATGGCCGGGTTCTCTAACGTCGAAGTGTCCGAGGTGATGGCCTCGCCCTTGGCGATCGAGCGCAGCAGGCGGCGCATGATCTTGCCGGAACGGGTCTTGGGCAGGTTGTCGCCGAAACGGATGTCCTTCGGCTTTGCGATCGGACCGATCTCCTTGGCCACCCAGTCGCGCAGTTCCTTGGCAATGGCCTTGGCCTCATCACCGGTCGGACGTGGGCGCTTGAGCACCACGAAGGCGCAGATGGCCTCGCCGGTCAGGTCGTCGGGGCGCCCCACGACGGCAGCCTCCGCCACCAGGTCAGTCTTGGATACCAGGGCGGACTCGATTTCCATCGTACCCATGCGGTGGCCGGAGACGTTGAGCACGTCGTCAATACGACCGGTGATACGGAAATAGCCGCGGTCCGCGCTGCGCACGGCGCCGTCGCCGGCCAGGTAATAGCCTCTGAGCTCCTCGGGGAAGTAGCTCTTCTTGAAGCGCTCCGGGTCGCCCCAGATGGTGCGGATCATCGAGGGCCAGGGCTTCTTCACCACCAGGATGCCGCCCGAGCCGTTGGGGATATCGTGGCCGGACTCATCGACGATGGCGGCCATGATGCCCGGCAGCGGCAGCGTGCAGGAACCCGGCACCAGGGGCGTGGCCCCCGGCAGCGGCGTGATCATGTGACCGCCCGTCTCGGTCTGCCAGAAGGTATCCACGATGGGGCAGCGCTCGCCGCCCACGTGCTTGTAGTACCACATCCACGCTTCCGGGTTGATCGGCTCACCGACGGAGCCCAGGATGCGCAGGCTGCTCAGATCGGAACGGGCCGGATGCACGCTGGCGTCGCCCTCGGCGGCCTTGATCAGCGAGCGGATGGCCGTGGGCGCGGTATAGAAGATCGTGCACTTGTGCTTCTCGATCATCTGCCAGAAGCGGCCGGCGTTCGGATAGGTGGGCACGCCCTCGAAGACGATCTGCGTAGCGCCGGCGGCCAGCGGACCGTAGGCCACATAGGTGTGGCCGGTGATCCAGCCGATGTCGGCCGTGCACCAGAAGATGTCCTTGGCCTGGATGTCGAAAGTCCAGTCCATGGTCAGTTTGGCCCACAGCAAATAGCCACCCGTGGCGTGCTGCACGCCCTTGGGCTTGCCGGTGGAACCCGATGTGTAGAGGATGAACAGCGGATGCTCGGCACCCACAATCTCGGGCTTGCATTCGCTGCTCTGGCCGGCCAGGGCCTGGGCAAAGGTCTTGTCACGGCCGGCCGCCATATGGCAGGCGGTCGCGGTGCGCTCGTAGACCAGCACGGTCTTGATCGATTCGCAGCCGCCCATGGCCAGCGCTTCGTCCACGATGGCCTTGAGCGGCAGCTCCTTGCCGCCGCGCATCTGGTAGTTGGCGGTGATCACGGCCACGGCACCAGCGTCGATGATGCGCTCTTGCAGCGATTTGGCGGAGAAGCCGCCGAACACCACGCTGTGCGTGGCGCCGATGCGCGCGCAGGCCTGCATGGCCACCACGCCCTCGATGGTCATCGGCATGTAGACCAGGACACGGTCGCCCTTTTTGATGCCCTGGGCCTTGAGCGCGTTGGCGAACTGGCTCACCCTGGCCAGCAGCTCCCTGTAGGTGACGCTGGTGACCTTGCCGTCATCCGCCTCGAAGATGATGGCGGTCTTGTTCTCCACCGGCGTGCCCATGTGCTTGTCCAGGCAGTTCGCCGACGCGTTGAGCTCACCGTCCTCGAACCACTTGTAGAACGGCTTGTTCGACTCGTTCAGGGTCTTGGTGAAAGGCTTGGCCCACACCATGTTCTCACGTGCCAGCCGGGCCCAGGTCCCCTCGAAATCCTTGCCGAAGGCGTCGCACATGGCCTGGTACTGGGCCATGCCGGAAACACGGGCGGCCTTCACGACCGCATCCGAAGGCGGAAAGACACGGTTCTCGACCAGGACGGACTCGATGGCGGACGAAGATGAACTCATGGTTTGTTTCCTCAGGTGGTTTTCTGGATCGCCCCGGAATGTCGGCGTTTGCGCTTACAAGTCACTGACTTGACACCAGGGCCGCAATTTACCGAATTCCCGGCCGGCCGGGAAATGCGGCCTAGAATTCCGGCTCCAGATCGCGAAACGGTATTCCGCCCGCCATGTCCACACAAGAGCCCTCCAAGCATCCCCGCCTGCGCCCCCTGCCCGCCATCATGTTCTCCAGCCGCTGGCTGCAGTTGCCGCTTTATCTGGGCCTGATCGCCGCCCAGGGCGTCTACGTCTACCACTTCCTGGTCGAGCTGCTGCACCTGATCGAGGCCGCCTTCGGCAGCCAGGCCGCCCTGCAGGCCCTGGTCTCGAGCATCGGCTACAAGGACGTCAGCATCTCCTCACTCAACGAGACCATCATCATGCTGGTGGTGCTGGCACTGATCGATGTGGTCATGATTTCCAATCTGCTCATCATGGTCATTGTCGGTGGCTACGAAACCTTCGTCAGCCGCATGGAGCTGGAGGGCCACCCGGACCAGCCCGAGTGGCTGAGCCACGTGAACGCCTCCGTGCTGAAAGTGAAACTGGCCACCGCCATCATCGGCATCTCCTCGATCCACCTGCTCAAGACCTTCATCAACGCGGCCAACTACACCGAGTCCGTGATGATGTGGCAGACGCTGATCCACATCACCTTCCTGCTCAGCGCCCTGGCCATTGCCTACACCGACAAGCTGCTCAACAGCACCGCGCACACCGCCGAGCACTGAGACTTTCTGACCAGCGAGACCCGCACCATGACCACCTTCATCAAGCAGAACGACCTGATCGAATCGGTTGCCGCCGCCCTGCAGTACATCAGTTACTACCACCCGGCCGACTACATCAGCCATCTGGCCCGCGCCTATGAGCGCGAACAGAGCGCCGCCGCCAAGGACGCCATCGCGCAGATCCTGACAAACAGCAAGATGAGCGCGCTGGGCCACCGCCCGATCTGCCAGGACACCGGCATCGTCAACGTCTTTCTGAAGGTCGGCATGGACGTGCGCTGGGACGGCTTTACCGGCAGCCTGGAAGATGCCATCAACGAGGGCGTGCGCCGCGGCTACAACCATCCCGACAACACCCTGCGCGCCAGCGTGCTGGCCGACCCGCTGTTTGCCCGCAAGAACACCAAGGACAACACCCCTGCCGTCATCTTCACCGAGCTCGTGCCCGGCGACAAGGTTGAGGTGACCGTGGCCGCCAAGGGCGGTGGCTCCGAGAACAAGAGCAAGATGATCATGATGAACCCCAGCGACAACCTGGTCGACTGGGTGCTCAAGACCGTTCCCACCATGGGTGCCGGCTGGTGCCCGCCGGGCATGCTGGGCATTGGCATCGGCGGCACGGCCGAGAAGGCCGTTCTGCTAGCCAAGGAAAGCCTGATGGACGACATCGACATGTACCAGCTGCAGCAGAAGGCCAGCAAGGGCGAGAAGCTCAGCCAGGTCGAAGAGCTGCGCCTGGAGCTGTGTGAGAAGGTCAACGCGCTGGGCATCGGTGCCCAGGGCCTGGGCGGCCTGACCACCGTGCTGGACGTCAAGATCAAGATGTACCCCACCCACGCCGCCAGCAAGCCCGTGGCCATGATCCCCAACTGCGCCGCCACCCGCCATGCCCACTTCGTGATGGACGGTTCCGGTCCAGTCTACCTGGACCCGCCGAGCCTGGACCTCTGGCCCGACGTGGCCTGGACACCCGACACCAAGAAGAGCAAGCGCGTGGACCTGAACCAGCTCACGCCGGCCGAGGTGGCCAGCTGGAAGCCGGGCGATACCCTGCTGCTCAACGGCAAGATGCTCACCGGCCGCGACGCGGCGCACAAGCGCATCCAGGACATGCTGAGCCGTGGCGAGAAGCTGCCCGTGGACTTCACCAACCGCGTCATCTACTACGTGGGCCCGGTGGACCCCGTGCGTGACGAAGCGGTCGGCCCGGCCGGTCCGACCACGGCCACGCGTATGGACAAGTTCACCGAGATGATGCTGGCCAAGACCGGACTGATTGCCATGATCGGCAAGGCCGAGCGCGGACCGGAGGCCATCGAGGCCATCCGCAAGCACAAGAGTGCCTATCTCATGGCCGTGGGCGGCGCCGCCTACCTGGTGAGCAAGGCGATCAAGACGGCCAAGGTGGTGGGCTTTGCCGACTTGGGCATGGAAGCCATCTACGAGTTCGACGTGGTCGACATGCCCGTCACCGTGGCCGTGGATGCGGGCGGCACCAGCGCGCACATCACCGGCCCGGCCGAGTGGAGCAAGCGCATCGCCAGCGGCGAGTTCAAGGGCATTGCCGTCACGGCAGCTTGAGCGGCCGGCGTGGTGTGAAGCGACCGGTCGGCGTCTTCGACAGTGGCATCGGCGGGCTCAGCGTGCTTCGGGCGCTGCGCGCCGAGCTGCCGCACCAGTCCTTCGTCTACGTCGCCGACAGCGGCCACGCGCCCTATGGCGAGCGCGAGCCCGGTCATGTCATCGAGCGCTCGCAGGCGATCACGCAGTACCTGATCCGGCAGCACGACATCCAGGCCCTCGTCGTAGCCTGTAACACCGCCACGGCGGCCGCCATCGGACTGTTGCGGCAACAGCACCCCGAGTTGCCTATCGTCGGCGTGGAGCCGGCCCTCAAGCCGGCTGCCGCCAGCAGCCGCACCCATCGCGTCGGCGTGATGGCGACGCGCGGTACCCTGCAAAGCGCAAAGTTCCAGGCTCTGCTGGCATCGCTGCAAGGCCGGGCCGAGTTTGTACTCCAGCCCTGCGACGGACTGGCCGACGCCATCGAGCACCAGGACGCCGCGCGTATCCAAGCGCTGTGTCGCAGCTACACGCAGGCCATGGGCCGGTACGGCAGCGCAGCGGGCGAGATTGACACCGTGGTACTGGGCTGCACCCACTACCCTTTCGCGGCCGACACGCTGCACGCACTGATGGGCGATGTCGTGCAGCTGGTGGAAAGCGGTGCACCGGTGGCGCGCCAGACCCGCCGTGTGCTGCGCGAGCCCGCCAGCAGCGGTCACCCCAACCTGCGCTTTGGCACGACCGGCCAGGTCGAACAGCTACGGTCGGCTGTGCAGCGCTGGCTGCAGCCGGGCGCAGCCGTCGACAAACTGCACATCTGACCGGGAAGCCGCAGAGGCAGGCTCCGAGCGCGGCGACGGGCTCAGCCTATTTGCGGCGCCCCTGGCGGTATTCCCAGGGCGGGATGGGACTCTTGTCGCGCCACAGACCGACTCGCTGCACACGGGCATCGGCCTCCGCGGCCGCATAAGCCTGCTGATCCTCCGGCGACAGGTCCTGCGCACGGGACTTCGCATACCAGGCAAAACCGCGCTGCAACTGCTCCAGATTCATGTCGCGGCCCTCCAACAGCACCTTGCCCATGCGCGACGCTGCGCCCTGGCGCACGCTCTCCACCACGACATGGCGCTGGAACACGAGTTCGCGCAGGGAGTCTTCGGAGCGCTGGCCGAAGTTCTGGAACTTCTCCGGCGCGTCCAGTCCGGCCAAGCGCACCGAGTGCTGCGCATGCTTGGCATCACGCACCTTGATGGTGTCGCCACTCACGATGGCCACCACCTGCCCCTGGATCGTCCAAGCAGCAGCGGGTCCTGCCAGCAGGACGAGCACCACCGCAAGGAAAGCGTACAGAGAGCGCATGAAGACAGAAGAAGGATGGTCGGGGCGACACGATTCGAACGTACGACCCTCTGCTCCCAAAGCAAAGGCCCTTCCGTTTTGAATCAACAGCTTATCTGCGATTTTTCTAACGCGGACGCTGCCATTATGGACCCAGTTTTCCCTCTGATGGCTCGCGGCCGTTAGAAGAATCTTTCCCCGTGCTTCTCCACTTTGCTTTGCGCCTTGGCGCAATCGAAGCTGGCCGCGTGCGCGTTTGCAAGCGCGAGAAATACGAGTACTCTCGCCACCCACGGTCGTCACCATGAATGACGCCTTTGCGGGGGCTGATGGTTAGTAGCGGACCGGAGCTTAGTGCACATAGGCCGAGGAAACACGCCGTTCAGCGATTGGACCTGTGCTGTCGAAGCAGTGCAGCTGCGTCCCTATGTCATAGTTCCGGACAACTAAAGTCAAAAAACACCGCTCCAGCATCGGTGCGGGTTTGCCGCTTGCGGAGTCTTGCCTGTCCCATGTCTTGTTCACTTCGGCCTATAAAGCTTCACCACCGAGTCTTCAACTTGGCCTTCTTCCATGAAGGCTTCAGCTACCGCACCGGTGATCCGGTCCCAAACACCCGGCGTTTCAAGGACAGGCATTTCCTTGCGTAGGACGCCGGAGAGCTTGCCCTCGTTTTGCTCGATCGAGCGAATGAGGCGATCTGCCTGCACATCGGGCATCTCCACAATGTCTTTGATCGCCTCTCGCGCGCGGTGGTAGCTTCGCAGGTAGCGAGATTCCTCTCGCATCTGCTCAGTGATGGTTCGGGCCAGGACGTCGGCCATGTATACCACATGCGGCCCGAGGTCGGGGTAGCGCCACACGGGCGTGGCAACGTCCTCCCCACTGAACTTGAAGTTTGAGACCACCCCATCGGGGAATTCGGTCTGTTGTGTGGAGAACGCCACCATGTCGCGCACCGACTCCATCAGGGGCCTGGAGACGGCATCGAGCACCTCGTTGTACGCACGACGCTCGCCTGCGTCCGCATCGATGACCGCCGACACCGGAAGGATCACTGGTGCGGGGATCACCCCGTCACGTCGCAGAGTGTCGTTGATGAGGAAGCGGTGCACGCGGCCATTGCCGTCGGCCATCGGGTGGATATAGACGAAGGCGAAGGCAGCGACAGTGCTGCGCATGGCCGAGGATTGCCCTTCCGTGCGCTCCAGGAACACCCGCACACCCTCAAGCATGTCGCTGAGCATTGCAGCCGGTGGTGCCACGTAGTGCACGATCTCCTGGAACCGGACCGTCTCTCCAACAAACACCGGCGACTGCCTGATGCCCAGATGCTTCAGCGTATGCAGAGGGCCAAGGATCTCACGCTGCAACTCCGCCATGGGCTCTGTGCTCAGCGGCAGGTTACCGTGGCCGGTCCGACGTGCCATGACATCAGCGAATCGCTGGATGCGGCTTGTGTGCGCTTTGTCGTCCTCCCCTTCAATGGAGAAGCTGGCCTTGCTCTCGCGCAACGTCATCCATGCCGCGGCGCGCAGCAGCAACTCCTCCCCGAACTCCTGGGCCAAATCGCCGAATAGCCCGGCGACGTTGGTCGCGATGGCGGCACGAACGGCATCGCTCTTGGCCAACAGAGGGGTGAAGGCCGGCGTGCCGGGGATGTTGTCGTTGACCCGCCAGCGCGAGTTCTTCACGATCCGCGCTGGCGAGGATGCCACCATCAGGTCGGAGTCCAATGCATCGACATAATTGCCGCCCAGCTTCGGCGGCACGGCCAACTCGTTGCCCGTCAACCACTCATACAGGAAAGCCGAGCGACGGGCGTACCGCCCCGTCGGCTCGGAATCGATCCACGCCTGCAACGGCGCCGGCCCGCTGGCGCGAAATAGCCTGGCGAGAAACTCGAAGTGGACCACTTCATACCGGAGATGGAATTGCAGATGTGAGGCGAAATCCGGAGCCGGCCGCATGTTCTCCGGGAACGTCTCCAGCCGGTACCCATCGATCACTTGTGCTCGGCGTTGCCCTCCTACCTGGCTCAGAACGTGGAGCCGCGACAGCGGAAGCACATCATGCTGACGTGCCAGCCACGCCGCTCCGATCGGATCATTCGGGAGATCGTCTGACTTCATACCTGCCTCAAAAATGATTCCGGATGCTTGATCGTTACCCGAAATGATTTTCGCAAACCAAATTTAATTACAGAACGCCATTCTCACCCAAATTCACTTAACCATCAATGGGCATGACGGAATAGCCGGAGTATTACTCATACTCATAAAAGTCGAAGCACTGTACCCCCACACACTCACGCCAATACCGGCTGGAATGGCGAACAAAGCGAGCTTTGATGCGGGAAGAGTACAAGGATTTCCTTCACGTTCGCCGCACGTACATCCTGACGAGTTGGGCAGACCAGTCTGCGGATCCACTTGCCTGCGCACTCCCCGAACCCTCAAATCCATCGCTGCCACCGCCACAAGACTTCTTACGGCCTGGACAAAACCGACCCGGCCGGCCGGCCCAGGTTCTGCAATGCAAGCGCCTGCGCCATTGGCAGCCCGAAGACCCAGGCACGATAACTAGGTGCGTCCTCAAAGTGCGCCCACCGTGCGGTAAACCCTCGTTGTTTGATCGGCCGCCCCTCAGCCAGGCTGTACACACCAACGATGTACCCGGAAGGATCGCGCAGCAGCCCCCACTGCGATCGTCCGGTAAAGGGATCCGCATAGAGTTGCCGCAGATGCCGTCGCATCCCGAGCACGCGTGGATCCTTCAGCAGCTCGTCCAATGTTCGTGGGCCTCTTGCCGCGAAACCGGCCATATTGCGGCCATTCACCGCGAGCGGCACCCCTGCATAGCTGTGCAACGCGCGTTCGAATTCGCCACCGACCATCAGCAGGGCCTGTTCGGCGTCGCGCCGCCCCCACTGTGCGCCCAGCTGCAAGGCCGCGGCAGCGGCAACACCCAAGACTGCGACGGC
>JAJZUZ010000060.1 GCA_021845965.1 Pseudomonadota bacterium
ATGGTGCCCATGGCGGGAATCGGACCCGCGACCTCTCCCTTACCAAGGGAGTGCTCTACCACTGAGCCACATGGGCGCTCTGGAGCGGGAAACGAGGCTCGAACTCGCGACCTCAACCTTGGCAAGGTTGCGCTCTACCAACTGAGCTATTCCCGCGTCGCTACCACTGGGGTATTTCAGAAAAAAGCCCATCGCGAAGATGGGCTTCCTGATATTTCTGGTGGCCTGGGGCGGAATCGAACCACCGACACGCGGATTTTCAATCCGCTGCTCTACCAACTGAGCTACCGGGCCAAGAGGTGGAATTATAGCAGCAGTCTGGACGACTTCCGTGCGGCTCAGTTGCCGCTGCGTTTGCCGCGGCTCAGGTCGACGCCGAGCTGCTTGAGCTTGCGGTAGAGATGGGTGCGCTCCAGGCCGGTCTTCTCGGCCACGCGGGTCATGGAGCCGCTCTCACGCGCGAGGTGGTATTCGAAATAGGCTTTCTCGAATTCGTCACGCGCCTCGCGCAAGGGCTTGTCGAGCTGGAAGTTCTGCTGCGCCTGCGGGCCGGTCTCGCCCGTCAGCATGAGCGGCTGCGCCAGGCCGGCGCCGGCCTCGGCGGCCGGGGCAGCGGTCAGGCCCGGCTGCGCCGCCGCAGCGGCTTGCGCGGTGTTGCGTGCCAGGCCCTGCTCTACCGCCTTGAGCAGCTTTTGCAGCGTGATGGGTTTTTCCAGGAAGGCCTGGGCACCAATCTTGGTAGCGGCCACCGCGGTGTCGATGGTGGCATGGCCGCTCATCATGATCACCGGCATGGTCAACAGGCCGGCGGTGGACCACTCCTTGAGCAGGGTGACACCGTCGGTATCGGGCATCCAGATGTCCAGCAACACGAGGTCGGGGCGCTCGCGCAGGCGGGCAGCGCGGGCCTGGGCCGCGTTCTCGGCCACCTCGACGTTGTGGCCCTCGTCATTGAGGATCTCCGAGAGCAGATCGCGTATGCCGAGCTCGTCATCGACTACCAGGATGTTTGCCATGATGTGAACGCTGGGTCTCTCGTGGTGCGGCGCTGGCGTCAGACCGGCGCCGGCTTCTCTACGGCGAATGATAACGATACTTGCGCCCCCACGATGTGCTCGTTGGCCAGGCGGTTGGCCAGGTCGATGCGGGCGCCGTGTTCGTCGGCAATTTTCTTCACCACCGCGAGACCCAGACCCGTGCCCTTGGCCTTGGTGGTGACGTAGGGCTCGAAGGCGCGCTTGAGAATGGGCTCGGGAAAACCCGTGCCGTAGTCCAGCACGCTCAGGCGCACACGGCCGCTGGCATCGACCCACTGCGTGCGCACGGTGACGGGGAATTCCGGCCCGCTGCGGCCGGCTGTCTCGGTGGCGTCCTGGGCGTTCTGCAGCAGGTTGTGCAGCACCTGGCGCAGTTGCTGGGCATCGCCCAGGATGCGCGGGCAGCGCGCGTCCAGGTCCACGCGGATGGGCACGCGCAGGTTCTCGCTGACGTACAGGTGCAGCACTTCACCGATGAGGTTGTTGAGGTCCAGCGGCTTGAGCTCGGCCGCCGGCAGGCGCGCGTAGTCGCGGAATTCGTTCACCAGCCGTTTCATGGCGTCGACCTGGTCGACGATGGTCTTGACCGACTTGACCACCACCGCCTGCTCGGGCTCGGCCACCTTGCCGGTGAGCTTTTTCTCCAGCCGCTCGGCGGAGAGCTGGATCGGCGTGAGCGGGTTCTTGATCTCGTGCGCCAGGCGGCGCGCCACCTCGCCCCAGGCTTGGGCGCGCTGCGCGGAGACGATCTCGGAGATGTCGTCGAACACCAGCAGCCAGGCCTTGCCGGGCAGTTCGGCGCCGCGCGCCACCAGGGTGATGGTCTCGCCGCCGGTGCCGGCCGCCGGCGAACCCGAGGGCGGGCCCAGCTCGAAGGATTCCTGCCAGTGATCCAGCGCGTGTTCGGCGCGCTCCTCGACGAAGCGGTCGAACTGCTGCTGGACGTGACGGGCGAACTCCTCAAGCCCCTCGATCTGGTCCAGCCGCTTGCCTTCGGATGCCGCCAGCGGCAGGCGCAGGATGCGGGTGGCACCGGGGTTGACGGACTGGATCACACCCTGGGCATCCAGCACCATGACGCCCGCAGTCAAGTTGTCCAGGATGGTCTGCAGGTTCTCACGCGCGGCATTGACCTGCTCCATGCTCAGCTCCACGGCACGGCGGGCGTCGGCCAGCTGCTGCGTCATGTCGGCGAAGGAGCGCGTGAGCCCCCCGAGCTCGTCGCGCCCCTGCAGCGCCATCTTGGGCGTGAGGTCGCCCGCCGCCACCTGGCGCACGCCATCGGCCAGCAGCAGGAGGGGGCGCGTGATCTGGTTGCCCAGCACCACCGCCAGCAGCACGGCGCCGAACACCGCCAGGAAAAGCGCCAGCGTGAGCGTTCCGATGTACATGCGCCGCAAGCCCTGGCGCGCCAGGGCGCGCTCCTGGTACTCGCGATGCGCCTCGGTGACGGCCATGGCATTGGCCACCAGGGTGTCGGGCAGGGACTGGGTCACCATCAGGTAGCGCGGCTCGTCCAGGATTTCCAGGCCGGTGCGCGGCACCACTACCAGCGCCTTGATGCGCGCGGACGTCGCGCCCGGGGCGCCGCCCTCCTCCAGCCCTTCGATCCAGGTCACGGCGCGCTGGCTGCGCGCCTTGCGAAACTGGGCGGGCGCGGGCTTTTCCGGCGTCAGCTGGAAACGCGAGTCGCCCACGCTGGCCAGCAACTGGCCGTTGGCGTTCCAGAGCACAGCATCGCGCACTTCCAGCTGCTCGCGCAGGCGATCCAGCATCAGCCCGGCCACCACATCGGGCGTGTCCTGCAGCTGCACGGCAGCCGAGCGCGTCTTGCTGGCCAGGTCGTTGGAGAGCGTCTCGAGCGTGGAGCGGCCCAGCCCCAGGCCGGCTTCCAGAGCGCCTTCGACCTGCACGTCAAACCAGCTCTCGATGGAGCGTGAGACGAACTGGTAGGACACGACATAGATCAGCACGCCCGGAGCAAAGCCGGCCAGGGCGAAGACGGCCGCCAGCTTGACCAGCAGGCGGCTGCCGAAGCGCCCCTGCCGCAGGCGCTTGAACAGCCGCCAGGCGGCCCAGAGGATCACCCCCCCCAGGACCACGGCGACCACGACGTTGAGGACGAACAGGCGCGCGTAGTTGCGCTCGTACATCTCGCGGTTGCCGGTGGCCTGTGTCAGCAGGAACATCAGCACCAGGCCGATCGCCGCGACGATGGCCACGCCGACCGCCAGCATCCACCGCCTGCCCTTGGATTTGTGCCGATCCTGGCGCGTATCGGCACCGGCGGCGCGTTCTTTCACCTCAGGGTCTCCGGCTGAAGGCGCCGGCTGGTGCTGATGCTCAGCGCCCAGTCACTCTCGCCCAGCGTGCCGATCTGCAGCGGCCGCGGCAGCTGGGTCAGGTCGAGGCGGAAACGGAATTCGACGCGATGCCGCGCCCCGGGCTCCAGATCGGCGAAATCGGCGATGCGCCAGCCCGAGACGCGCCGGATCACGCCCAGCGCCTCTTCCAGCGTGTCGAAGTTCTGGGCCAGCGCCACCCCAGGCTCGGCGCTGCTGGCCAGGCCGGCGCCGGAGGTCAGGCGCCAGCGGCGGATCAGGGGCTGGAAGACAAGACGCATGTGGCGCTGCGCGCCACCGACGCGCTTGTCCAGCCAGTACCAGCGCTCGCGGTAGACCTCGGCCTCTTCGACGAAGATGACCGGCAGGCCTTTGAAGAGGGCGTCCTGCACGGCGGCGGGCAGGTCGAAGGAGACGGCGGCGCTCAGCTCCAGGCCGTCGCCGCTACGGCCCAGGTCCAGCTGGGTGACTTCCGCACCTTGCACCGGCGCGGCATAGACCTGCAGCACCGCAAACAGGGTGCAGGCCAGCAGCGCGGACAGGTCAGCCCGCGCCCTTCTCCAGCAGTGCGTAATAAAAGCCGTCATGGTCACTGAGCTGATTGTCAGTGACGGCGTCGCCTTTGCGCCCCAAAGTGGGCCATAAATGCCCGGGCGAGGGCAGCAAACGGGCTCCGGTGTTGTGCGCAAGAAACGCTAGTACCTGCTCCTCGCCTTCGGCTCGAAACACCGAACAGGTGCAGTAGAGCAACCGTCCACCGGGTTTCAGCAGCGGCCACAGGGTCTGGAGCAGGCGGGCCTGCTGGGCGGCAAGCTGTGCCACGTCACTCTCGCGCCGCAACCAGCGGACATCCGGATGGCGGCGCACGATGCCCGAAGCCGTGCAAGGCGCGTCGAGCAGGATGGCGTCAAAAGGCCGGCCATCCCACCAGGCCTCGGGCCGGCCGGCGTCCGCGGCCTGGACCCGCGCCTGCAAGCCCAGGCGTTCCAGGTTGTCCGTGATGCGCTGGCAGCGCAGGGGATCAATGTCCAGCGCCGTCACCTCCGCGTCGCTGAGCTCCAGCAGATGCGCCGTCTTGCCGCCCGGGGCGGCGCAGGCGTCCAGCACCCGCAGGCCGGGCTGGTGCGCCAGACCCCGCAGCAGCAGCGGCGCCGCCAGCTGTGCGGCACCATCCTGCACCGACACCAGGCCCTGCACGAAGCCGGGGATCTGCTGCACCGGCAGGGGCGCGGCCAGCGTGAGTCCTTGCTCTCCATTGCGCCAGGCGGTGATGCCTGCCGCGCGCAGCCGGCCCTGGAAGTCCGCCACCGTGATCTTGCTCACGTTCACGCGCAAGGTCATGGGCGCCTGCCGGTTGTTGGCGTCCAAGATGGCCTGCCAGTGCTCCGGCGCCTCACGCTGCAAGCGCTCGATCCACCAGCGCGGGTGGTTCCATTGCGCCACCGGGTCTGCATCCGTCTGCGCTACCAAATCGGCGCGCTCCCGCAGGAAGCGGCGCAGGCAGGCATTGACGAAGCCGGCCTGGGCGCGCGTGCTTTCGCCGCGCTTGGCCGCTTCCACCGCCTGGTTGACCAGGGTGTGAGCTTCGTAGGGTGCCCCCTCGTCCCGCCAGGCCAGTGCCAGCGCCAGACACAGCAGGGCGTCCACGGCGGGCGACGGCTTGCGGGGTGCGAGCAGCTTGCGCAGGGCCTCGGCGCGCCCCAGCTCGCGCAGCGCCGCATAGACCAGGGCCTGCACGCCGGGACGCAGCGGGCCGGGCACGCCGTCCAGCACAGCCGTACCTGAGCTGCCGGCGCGGATGGCGGCCAGCACGCCGGCGCCCACCTGCAACTGGCGCCACAGGGCCGGACCCTGTGCGGCACCGCTCATGGCTGCACCCTTGTCATGTTCATTCATCTCTCATCATCGCGCAAAAAAATGCCCCAGGCACGGCTGCACCTGGGGCATGGCACCGGAATGCGCGACCGCGCTTACTCGGTGGCGGCGTCCTCGCTGCTCTGGGCCAGCTCGGCGGCTTCCGCATCGGCGATGGCGCGGCGCTCGGCCTCGTCCATGTTCTCGCGGATCTTGCGCGCCTCGTGGTAGGCCATGCCAGTGCCCGCGGGGATCAGGCGGCCGACGATGACGTTCTCCTTCAGGCCACGCAGGTCGTCGCGCTTGCCCATGATGGCGGCTTCGGTCAGCACGCGCGTGGTCTCCTGGAAGGAGGCGGCGCTGATGAAGCTGTCCGTGGACAGCGAGGCCTTGGTGATGCCCAGCAGCAGGTTGGTGTAGGTCGAAGGGATCTTGCCGTCCTTGCGCAGGGCGTCATTGGTGTTGAGCATCTCGGAACGCTCGACCTGCTCGCCAGCGATGTAGCCGGAGTCGCCCGGGTTCTCGACCACCACACGGCGCAGCATCTGGCGCACGATCACCTCGATGTGCTTGTCGTTGATCTTCACACCCTGCAGGCGGTAGACGTCCTGCACCTCGTCGACGATGTAGCGCGACAGCTCCTCGATGCCCAGCAGGCGCAGGATGTCCTGCGGATCGGCCGGACCGTCGACGATGCTCTCGCCCTTGTTCACCACCTGGCCTTCGTGCACCAGGATGTTCTTTTCCTTGGGCACCAGCTCTTCCCAGACCTTGCCGTCCGGATCGGTGATCTGCAGACGCACCTTGCCCTTGGTCTCCTTGCCGAAGGACACGGTACCTGTGATCTCGGCCAGGATGCCCTTGTCCTTGGGGGAGCGGGCTTCGAAGAGCTCGGCCACGCGCGGCAGACCGCCGGTAATGTCGCGGGTCTTCTGGCCTTCGATCGGGATGCGGGCCAGCACTTCGCCCGGGCCCACGTCCTGGCCATCGCGCACCTGGATCAGGGCGCCGACCTGGAAGCCGATGGTCACCGCGTGGTCGGTGCCGGGAATCTTCACCTCGGTGCCCGACGCGTCGATCAGCTTGACCTGCGGACGCACCACCTTGGCGGAACCGCGGCGCTTGGGGTCGATCACGACCAGGGTGGACAGGCCGGTCACCTCGTCCACCTGCTTGGCCACCGTCAGGCCTTCCTCGACGTTCTCGAACTTCACCTGACCGGCGTATTCGGTAATGATCGGGCGCGTCAGCGGGTCCCAGTTGGCCAGGATGGTGCCGGCCTTGACCTGCTGGTCGGCCTTGACCGTCAGCACGGCGCCGTACGGCACCTTGTGGCGCTCGCGCTCGCGGCCGTGCTCGTCATGGATGATGATCTCGCCGGAGCGGGCAATCACCACCAGTTCGCCCTTGCTGTTGGTCACGTAGCGCATCGTGGCATTGAAGCCGATGATGCCGTTGGACTTGGCTTCCACGCTGGAGGCAATCGCCGCACGCGAGGCGGCACCACCGATGTGGAAGGTCCGCATGGTCAGCTGCGTGCCGGGCTCGCCGATGGACTGGGCGGCAATCACGCCGACGGCTTCGCCGACGTTGACCAGGCCGCCGCGGCCCAGGTCGCGGCCGTAGCACTTGGCGCACAGACCGAAACGGGTCTCGCAGGTCAGCGCGGTACGCACCTTGACCTCGTCCACGCCGGCGGCCTCGATCTCCTCGATCGCGTCCTCGTCCAGCATCTGGCCGGCCGGCACGAGGACGGCGCGGGTTTCCGGATGCAGCACGTCCTCGGCCGCGGTGCGGCCCAGGATACGGTCGCGCAGCGACTCGATGACCTCACCGCCCTCGACGATGGCGCGCATCAGCGAGCCTTCGCTGGTGCCGCAATCGTCTTCAGTCACGACGAGGTCCTGCGTCACGTCCACCAGACGACGGGTCAGGTAACCGGAGTTCGCGGTCTTCAGCGCCGTATCGGCCAGGCCCTTGCGGGCACCGTGCGTGGAGATGAAATACTGCAGCACGTTCAGACCTTCACGGAAGTTGGCCGTGATGGGAGTCTCGATGATGGAGCCGTCCGGCTTGGCCATCAGGCCGCGCATGCCGGCCAGCTGGCGGATCTGCGCCGCGGAACCGCGGGCACCCGAGTCGGCCATCATGTAGATGGAGTTGAAGGACTCCTGGTCCACGGTCTTGCCATGGCGGTCGGTGGTCTTCTCCTGCTTGAGCTGGTCCATCATGACCTTGGAGACCTTGTCACCGGCCTTGCCCCAGATGTCCACCACCTTGTTGTAGCGCTCGCCAGCGGTGACCAGACCCGAGGTGTACTGCTGCTCGATGTCCTTCACTTCCTTCTCGGCCGCATGGATGATCTCGTGCTTTTCCTTCGGGACCAGCATGTCGTCGATGGCGATCGAGATGCCCGCGCGCGTCGCCAGGCGGAAGCCGTTTTGCAGCAGCTTGTCCGCGAACACCACGGTTTCCTTCAGACCGCACTTGCGGAAGGACACGTTGATCAGCTTGGAGATTTCCTTCTTCTTCAGCGCCTTGTTGATGTTGCTGAAAGCCAGGCCCTTGGGCAGGATCTCGCTCAGCAGGGCGCGGCCGACGGTGGTCTCGACCAGCTTGGTCTCGGGCACGAACTCGCCGGTGGCCTTGTCCCTGTTCCACTCGGTCAGGCGCACATTGATGCGCGCGGTCAGCTCGACCTGGCCGGCGTCCAGCGCGCGCTGGACTTCGGCCGTGTCGGCGAACACCATGCCCTCGCCCTTGCCGTTGATGCGCTCACGGGTCGTGTAGTACAGGCCCAGCACCACGTCCTGCGACGGGACGATGGAGGGCTCACCGTTGGCGGGGAAGAGCACGTTGTTGGAGGCCAGCATCAGGGTGCGGGCTTCCAGCTGGGCTTCCACGGACAGCGGCACGTGCACGGCCATCTGGTCGCCGTCGAAGTCGGCGTTGAAGGCGGCGCAGACCAGCGGGTGCAGCTGGATGGCTTTGCCTTCGATCAGGATCGGCTCGAAGGCCTGGATGCCGAGGCGGTGCAGCGTCGGCGCGCGGTTCAGCAGCACCGGGTGCTCCTTGATCACCTCTTCCAGGATGTCCCACACCACCGGCGTGCCGGACTCCACCTCTTTCTTCGCCGCCTTGATGGTGGTGGCGATGCCCATGGCTTCCAGGCGCGAGAAGATGAAGGGCTTGAACAGTTCCAGCGCCATCAGCTTGGGCAGGCCGCACTGGTGCAGCTTGAGGGTCGGGCCCACGGTGATGACGGAACGGCCCGAGTAGTCGACGCGCTTGCCCAGCAGGTTCTGGCGGAAGCGGCCGCTCTTGCCCTTGATCATGTCGGCCAGGGACTTCAGTGCGCGCTTGTTGGCGCCCGTCATGGCCTTGCCACGGCGACCGTTGTCCAGCAGGCTGTCCACGGCTTCCTGCAGCATGCGCTTCTCGTTGCGCGCGATGATTTCCGGCGCCTTGAGCTCGAGCAGGCGGCGCAGGCGGCTGTTGCGGTTGATGACACGACGGTAGAGATCGTTCAGGTCGGAGGTCGCGAAGCGGCCGCCATCCAGCGGCACCAGCGGACGCAGGTCCGGCGGCAGCACGGGCAGCACGTCCAGGATCATCCACTCGGGCTTGATGCCGGACTTCTTGAACGCTTCCAGCACCTTCAGGCGCTTGGCGTTCTTCTTGACCTTCATCTCGGAGCCGGTCAGGTCGCCGCGCAGGCGTTCGATCTCGGTGTCGATCTCGATGCCCTGCAGCAGTTCCTTGATGCCCTCGGCGCCCATCTTGGCGGTGAACTCGTCACCGTACTCCTTGACCTTGGCGTCGTAGTCGTCCTCGGACATGATGCTGAACTTCTTCAGCGGGGTCATGCCGGGATCGGTCACCACATAGGCTTCGAAGTACAGCACGCGCTCAATGTCGCGCAGCGTCATGTCCAGCACCAGGCCCAGGCGCGAAGGCAGGGACTTCAGGAACCAGATGTGGGCGCAGGGCGCGGCCAGGTCGATGTGACCCATGCGCTCACGGCGCACCTTGGTCTGCGTGACTTCAACGCCGCACTTCTCGCAGATCACGCCGCGGTGCTTGAGGCGCTTGTACTTGCCGCACAGGCACTCGTAGTCCTTGATCGGGCCAAAGATCTTGGCGCAGAACAGGCCGTCACGCTCGGGCTTGAAGGTACGGTAGTTGATGGTCTCGGGCTTCTTCACCTCGCCGAAGGACCAGGAACGGATCTTCTCGGGCGACGCCAGGCCGATCTTGATGGCATCAAAATGCTCATCCGGCGTGAATTGCTTGAACAGGTCGAGTAGGGATTTCATATGACTCTTTCCTTTTCTAATCGGTTGGGGTCAGAGCACGAATTGCCGCGCAATGTCGTGGCCTGACCCACAAAGCTTCAGGAACGCTCCAGCTCGATGTCCAGGCCCAGGGAACGGATTTCCTTGACCAGCACGTTGAACGATTCGGGCATGCCGGCTTCGATGGCATGCTCGCCCTTGACGATGTTCTCGTACACCTTGGTACGGCCCTGCACGTCGTCGGACTTGACGGTGAGCATCTCCTGCAGCGTGTAGGCGGCGCCGTACGCTTCCAGCGCCCAGACCTCCATCTCGCCGAAACGCTGGCCGCCGAACTGCGCCTTGCCGCCCAGCGGCTGCTGGGTAACCAGGCTGTAGGGGCCGGTGGAACGGGCGTGCATCTTGTCGTCCACCAGGTGGTGCAGCTTCAGATAGTGCATGTAGCCTACCGTGGTGGTGCGCTCGAAGGCGTCACCGGTGCGGCCGTCATACAGCTGCGCCTGGGTGCGCGCGGCGTTCAGGCCCTTGGCCTTGGCCACGTCGTCCGGATAGGCCAGCTTGAGCATGTCGCGGATTTCCTGCTCGGTCGCGCCGTCGAACACGGGCGAGGCAAACGGGACGCCGGTGGTCAGTTCCTGCGCCATCTTGCGCAGGTCGCCATCAGACAGCTGGTCCAGTTTCTCCTTGCGGCCGGTGCCGTTGTAGATCTGCTCCATGAAGGCGCGGATCTCGGCGCTGGCGGCTTCACGCTGCAGCATGTCGCCGATGCGCTGGCCCAGGCCCTTGCCGGCCCAGCCCAGGTGCACTTCCAGCACCTGACCGATGTTCATGCGCGAAGGCACGCCCAGCGGGTTGAGCACGATGTCGACCGGGGTGCCGTCGGCCATGTAGGGCATGTCCTCGACCGGGGTGATCTTGGAGACCACGCCCTTGTTGCCGTGACGGCCGGCCATCTTGTCGCCCGGCTGCAGGCGGCGCTTGACGGCCAGGTAGACCTTGACCATCTTGAGCACGCCCGCGGGCAGCTCATCACCCTGCGTGAGCTTCTTGCGCTTCTCTTCGAAGGCGAGGTCGAAGCTGTGGCGGGTCTGCTCCAGCGAGTTCTTGATGCTTTCCAGCTGGCTGGCCACTTCGTCATCGGCCGGACGGATGTCGAACCAGTGGAACTTCTCGACGCTGGCCAGATAGGCCTTGTCGATCTTGCTGCCCTTGGCCAGCTTCTGCGGGCCGCCATTGGCGACCTTGCCGTTGAGCAGCTTCTCGATACGGTCGAAGGCGTCGGCCTCGACGATACGCAGCTGGTCGTTGAGGTCCAGACGGAAGCGCTTGAGCTCGTCGTCGATGATCTGCTGGGCGCGTTTGTCGCGCTGGATGCCCTCACGGGTGAAGACCTGCACGTCGATGACGGTGCCCTGCGAGCCCTGGTCCACGCGCAGCGAAGTGTCCTTCACGTCGGAGGCCTTCTCGCCGAAGATGGCGCGCAGCAGCTTCTCTTCCGGCGTCAGCGTGGTCTCGCCCTTCGGGGTCACCTTGCCCACCAGCACGTCGCCCGGCATGACTTCGGCGCCGACATAGATGATGCCGGACTCGTCCAGGCGATTCAGTTGCTGCTCGGACAGGTTGGGGATGTCGCGGGTGATTTCCTCGGCACCGAGCTTGGTGTCGCGCGCCATGACCACCAGTTCCTCGATGTGGATCGAGGTATAGCGGTCGTCGGCGACCACGCGCTCGGAGATGAGGATGGAGTCCTCGAAGTTGTAGCCGTTCCAGGGCATGAAGGCGATCAGCATGTTCTGGCCGATGGCAATCTCACCCAGGTCGGTGGAAGCACCGTCGGCGATCACGTCGCCCTTGGCCAGCTTGTCACCCTTCTTGACGATGGGGCGCTGGTGGATGTTGGTGTTCTGGTTGGAGCGCTGGTACTTGATGAGGTTGTAGATGTCCACACCCACTTCACCGGCCACCGCTTCGGCGTCGTTGACGCGCACCACGATACGGGTGGCATCGACATAGTCGACCACGCCGCCACGGCTGGCGGTCACCACGGTGCCGGAGTCCACGGCCGCCACGCGCTCAATGCCGGTGCCGACCAGCGGCTTTTCCGGGCGCAGCACAGGCACGGCCTGGCGCGACATGTTGGCGCCCATCAGCGCGCGGTTGGCGTCGTCGTGCTCCAGGAAAGGCACGAGCGAGGCCGCCACGGAGACGATCTGGGCCGGCGACACGTCCATGTACTGGATGCGGTCAGCCGCGCACAGGATGGATTCACCCTTCTCACGCGCCGAGATCAGTTCACCAACCAGCTTGCCGTCCTTGTCCAGCGCAGCGTTGGCCTGGGCAATGACGTAGTCACCTTCCTTGATCGCCGACAGGTAGTCGATCTGGTTGGTCACCTTGCCGTCCACCACACGGCGGTACGGAGTCTCGATGAAACCGTACTCGTTCAGGCGGGCGTACAGGGCCAGCGAGTTGATCAGGCCGATGTTCGGACCTTCCGGCGTCTCGATCGGGCAGACGCGACCGTAGTGCGTGACGTGCACGTCGCGCACCTCGAAGCCGGCACGCTCGCGCGTCAGGCCGCCCGGGCCAAGCGCCGAGACGCGGCGCTTGTGCG
>JAJZUZ010000061.1 GCA_021845965.1 Pseudomonadota bacterium
GAGGTGTGCGCGGCGAGATCGTCGCGCTCGCACAGCACGACGCGCAGCCCACGCCCGGCGAGGTCGCGCGCGATGCCAACGCCGTTGATGCCGCCGCCGACGACGAGCACGTCGGCCTGCGATGGCACATTAGCGGACAAGTCCTTGCCGGCCCGGGGTTCCAAGGCGTTGTGCCGTGTGAAAGCGGTGATGCGCGGCGAGGTTTCGGAAGACATAGAGAGAATTGTGAGATTCCGGGCTTGAGGCCGCCAAAGCAGCGCGGGTGCGTGGCCAGGAAGCATTCTGACAGCATGAAATGCGCCGCCAGACGCGCGACGGCGAGGCAGGCCGTTGGCACCGTAGCCACCGCCGTACATGTGCAGGGCATCCAGCAGCGGACACGTCACACACGCGTCACGCAGCGGGTCTTGAATGGCGACAGCCCGACCGCACGACGACATTGTTGTGCATGGCCGGCAGAAACCCCACTCCAGGAGCTCCAGATGCCAGTCTCGTTCTCGCGTCGTCGCCTCGCGCAAGCCTTCGCCCTCGCCTTCAGTCTGGCACTACCCGCAGTCAGTGCCTACGCCGCCGATGTCGTCACCATCTACAGCGCCGACGGTTTGAAAGACGGCAAGCCCAACTGGTTCGACACGGTGTTCGCCGAATTCACGCGCGAAACCGGCATCAAGGTGCAATACATCGAAGGCGGGTCCGGCGTGGTCGTCAACCGCATCATGGCCGAGCAGGCCAATCCGCAGGCCGACGTGCTGGTGACTCTGCCGCCGTTCATGCAAAAAGCCGCCGCGCAAGGCCTGCTGGAGCCGGTGAAGCTAAAGGCCGCCGCAGCCATCCCAGCCAACACCCGCAGCCCGCAGGACCTTTGGTATCCGATGGTCAACAACTACGCCTGCTGGATCTACGACGCCAAATCGCTGGGCCACGCACCTACCAGCTATGAAGCCCTGCTCGACCCGCAGTTCAAGAGCCGCCTGCAATACTCCACCCCTGGCCAGGCCGGCGACGGCACCGCCGTGATGCTGCAGGTCAACCAGCAGTTCGGCGGCGCGGACCGCGGCTTCGACTATCTGAAAAAACTGCAGGCCAACAACCTCGGCCCGTCCGCGTCCACCGGACGCCTGGCGGGCCTGGTCAACAAGGGTGAACTGCTGGTGGCCAACGGCGACGTGCAGATGAATTTCGCCCAGATGCGTCAGTACCCCAACCTGCGCATCTTTTTCCCGCAGGGGCCCGACGGCAAACGTTACACCATGGCCTTGCCCTACGACATCGCACTGGTCAAGGGTGCTCCGCACAGTGATGCCGGACGCAAGCTGGTGGCGTTCCTGTTGAGCAAGAAAGCGCAGGAGCAGGTCTATTCGCTGGCGCGCGGCTTCCCGGCGCGTAACGACATTCCGGCCACCGACGCCAATGCCAAGGAACTCAAGCGCATCATGGCCGGCGTGCATGTCTGGACGCCGGACTGGAACCACGTGCTCGACAGGCTGGACGCCGACGTCGCCCGCTGGCAGCAGATCACCGGCAGCTGAGTCGGTGCATTCCGTGGCCTCGTGCATGCCACTGCAGGCTGGGCCGAGCGGGCTTACGCCCTCCCCAGCCGCCGACCAGACGAATCTGAACGTGGTCACGCCACCCTGCATCGGGCTGCGTGGCGTGACCGTGCGTTACGGCCAGCAGACGGCGCTGCATCCGCTGGATTTGGACGTGGCCAACGGCGAGGTTCTCGTGCTGCTGGGGCCGTCCGGCTCCGGCAAGACCACGCTGCTGCGGGCGATTGCCGGCTTTTGCAGGCTCAGCGGCGGTCAGGTGGAACTATGCGGTCGTGACGTGACTAACGCGCCCCCGCATGCGCGTGGCCTAGGCATGGTGGTGCAGAGCTATGCGCTGTTTCCGCATATGCGCGTGGCCGAGAACGTGGCCTTTGGACTCGAGGCGCGCAGCCGCCCGCGCACCGAGATCGAGCGCGCGGTGCGCGACGGCCTGGCCATGGTTGGCATGACCGACTACGCGCGACGCTACCCGCGCGAACTATCCGGCGGGCAGCAGCAGCGCGTGGCCATGGCCCGCGCCCTGGCCATCCGGCCCCAGGTTCTGCTGCTCGACGAGCCCCTTTCGGCGCTGGACGCACCGCTGCGCGCGGACATGCTGGAGGAAATCCGCCGACTGCACGCGCAGTTGCCGGACATGGCCATCGTCTACGTCACGCACGACCAGACCGAGGCCATCAGCCTCGGGCATCGCATCGTACTGATGCGCGACGGCCGCGTAGCCGCGCTAGGCACGCCCCGCAACCTGCACGACACCCCGCCCAACCGCTATGCGGCCGAGTTTTTCGGCCAAGCCAACCTGCTGCCCGTGGCGCTGCTGAGCGCAACCTCTTCGCCCCAACAGCAAGCAGACAATGCGCCCGCGAACACGGCCTCGCATGCCGCCGTGATGCTGGACGGCCAAGTGCTGTGGGCACGCAAGCCCGTGGATCTTCCGCCTGGGAAAGCGCTGCTGTGCATACGCCCGCACGACCTGCACCTGGGCGCGCAGAGCCCTGGCACGAACCGGGTCGACGTGCAGGTCGAGTCGGTGCATTGGATGGGCGCCGTGCAGCGCCTGCGCGCCAGGCTCGGCACATGGACATTGCGTGTGGATCTGCCGGGTGGGCAGCCCGCGCCCGGCGTGGGCGACATCGTGGCGCTGGTGTTTCACCCACAGCGCGCCACCGTGTTGGCGGACACATGAGCCGCGCCGTGGTGTTGCGCGGCGGCACATGGCCAGGCCAACCGGCCGTGGCGTGGCTGGCCTGGCTGGCACCGTCGATCCTCGTGCTCAGCATCGTGCTGGTCTATCCCCTGACGCTGATGGGCGCACAAGCCTTTCACGACCCGTCCGGCGCGCCGGGCCTGGGGCGCTTCGTCACCGTGCTGCGCAGCACGGTGTTCCGCCACGCGCTGCAGCACACCCTGGAGATTGCCCTCACCTCCACCCTGCTCTGCCTGGTGCTGGGCTTCGCACTGGCGCTGCTGTTGAGTTTCGTGCCCTTTCGTGGCTCGCGCGCCGTCGGCCGCCTGATCGACGCCTACCTCGCCTACCCGTCCTTCCTCATCGCACTGTCGCTCATCTTTCTATACGGCAACGCCGGTGTGTTCAGCGTGTTCGGGCGTGCACTGTTCGGTGCCGGGCCCAACGCAACCAGCTTTCTGTATGGTTTCTGGGGCGTGGTGCTGGCCGAGGTGACGTTCTACACCCCCTTCGTCATGCGCCCGCTGCTTGCGGCGTTCGACGCCATCGAACCCGCGCAGCTCGACATGGCCAGCAGCCTGGGCGAAAAACCCCTCGGCGTGATTCGCCGCATCATTCTGCCCGCGGCCGTGCCGTCGCTGCTGGCTGGCGGCAGCCTGTGCCTGCTGCTCACACTGAACGAGTTCGGCATCATTCTGGTGATGGGCGCGAAGGACGTGATCACCCTACCCATGCTGATCTACGGCAAGGCCATCCAGCAGTTCGACTACCCCGGCGCCAGCGTCGTGGCGCTATGCAACATCGCGCTGTCGCTGACGCTGTATACCCTGTACCGCCACCTGCTGACGCGTGTGCCGTCATGAGCGCGCCCCCCGTCCGGTGGAATACGCCGACCTGTCCGCGACCGGTCGCCGATGCGCCAGGGGCCGTGCTGTTGTACACCGCGCCGATGCGCTTCGCCCTGCGCCTGCTCGCCCTAGGCCTCGCCGGATGGGTGTTCGGCTTGCCGCTGCTGCTCTTAGGAATGGCGAGCGTGGCCGGGCAGTGGAACGGGCTGCTGCCCTCGCATCTCACCCTGGAGCATCTGAGGAATGCAGCCTGGGGCGATCAGACCCTGGCGCTCGGACACAGCTTGGCCACCGGTGTGCTGGCCACCGCGCTTGCCGTTCTGCTCGGCGTCTGGGGTGCACTAGCCGCACGCCAGGCCCCGGTGGGCATCCAGCGCTTGGTCGACGCGCTCTATCTGCTGCCCATCGCCATTCCTTCTGTGTCCATCGGTCTGGCCCTGCTCGTGGCATTCAGCCGCCCGCCCCTGCTGCTCAATGGCACCATCGCCATGGTCATCCTCGCGCATGTGGTTCTCGTCACGGCCTATGCCTACGCCAGCGCCAAGGCCGGGCTGACGCGCATGCCGGCGGGGCTGGAAGACATGGCGGGAAGCCTCGGCGCGACACCGCGCCTAGTGTTGCTCCGCATCACGCTGCCGCTTCTACGGCCACATCTGCTCGCCGCTGCGGCGCTGGGGTTCTCGCTGTCCATGGGGGAATTGGGCGCCACCATCATGCTGTATCCGCCACAGTGGGTCACCGCGCCGGTGGACGTGTTTGCCCTCACCGACCGCGGCGCCGTGTTCTCGGGTGCGGCGGTGAGCGTGCTGCTGCTGGGCTGCACCTTCGGCGCTTTGCTGCTACTGAACCGGGCGCGACGGACCTAAAGCAGCACCGCACACCCCGGCACCCCACCGATTTGACAAACAAGTCCTTCACCATGACAACCTACCCCCATCAGGCCGCCGTCCCCGAAGTCATAATCCTCGACTGGGCGGGCACCACCGTGGACTTTGGCTGCTTGGCACCGGTGCAAGCCCTTCTCACCATATTCGCATCGCGTGGCATCAGCCTCGACTCCGAGGAGGCACGCGGCCCGATGGGGCTTGAGAAGCTCGCGCACCTGCGCAGCCTGCTCGCCCTGCCCAACGTGACGGAGCAGTGGCAGAAGCTCCATGGTGAAAGTCCCGACGAGACCGATACCCTCGCGCTCTACGCCCGCTTCCGCGAGGTGCAGCTCAGCATCCTGCCGCAGCATGCCGATCTCGTTCCTGGATGGTTGGAGGCACTGGCCGAACTCCGAGAGCAGGGGCTGCGCATTGGCAGCAACTCGGGCTACGACGCCGAGATGATGCAGGTATTGACGGCGCGTGCGGCGGCCAGCGGTTATGCGCCTGATACGGTTGTGTGTAGCGAAGACGTGGCGCATGGGCGGCCGCACCCGGACATGGCGTGGAAAGCGGCCATGCGCCTTGGTGCGCGCGCGGCCCATGTATGCGTCAAGGTGGACGACACCCCGGCCGGAGTGGAAGAAGGCCGCAACGCCGGCATGTGGAGCGTTGGCGTGACCGACAGCGGCAACGAGGTCGGCCTGCCGCTGCAAACCTGGAAAGCGCTGCCCGCCGCAAAGGCTCAGGAGCGTCGCGAGCGAGCGGCGCAGCGCCTGCGTGCCGCCGGCGCGCACGAAGTCGTCGATACCGTGGCCAATCTCGGCGCGGCCGTGGCGCGCATCGCCTCGCGTCTTCGCGCCGGGGAGCGGCCATGAGCACTTACGTCAACGGCCAGCCCTACGACCTCGCCATCGTCGGCGCGGGCATCATCGGTCAGGCCCTTGCGTATCACGCCGCCAAGCGCGGCATGCGCGTGGGTGTGTTCGAGCGCAGCGGCGCGCCGCAAGGAGCGTCGATCCGCAACTTTGGTCTCATCTGGCCCATCGGCCAACCCACTGGCCCACGCTTCCAGTTGGCGCTGGACAGCCTGCGGCACTGGGAGGTGCTGGCTGGCGAAGCTGGGCTGGACCTGCGCCGTACCGGCTCACTGCACCTGGCCTACCGCGACGAAGAAATGACCGTGCTGGAAGACTTCACGGCCAATCATCTCGGCCACGGCCATCAGTGCCGCCTGGTCGGTGTGGACGAAGTAGGCGCGATGTCGCAAGTCGCCCGCCTCGACGGTCTCAAGGGTGCGCTGTGGAGTGGCACCGAATGCCAAATCAGCTCGCCGCAGGCCCTGCCGCGCATTGCCCAGTACCTGCAGGCCGGACTCGACGTGTTGTTCCACTGGCACCACGCGGTCACCGCAGTCGAACCCGGCGTGCTGAGCGCTGGCGGCGCGCAATACCGTGCCAACCGCATCGTGGTCTGCCCTGGCGCCGATCTGGACACCCTATTCCCCAAATTGCTGCAAGGCGCCGGCCTGCGCCCCGTTCGGCTGCAGATGCTGGCGGCGCAACCAGCGCGCGCACAGGAACTCGGCCCTGCGCTGTGCGCCGGCCTCACGCTGCTGCACTACCCGGCGTTCGAGACCTGCGGGGCACTGCCCAGCCTGCGCAAGATCCTGCAGGCCCAGGCGCCCGAAGCGACCGCGCACGGGGTGCACATCCTGCTATCGCAGCACGCGAGCGGCGAGTTCATCATCGGCGACTCGCACGACCACGACCCCAACCCTTCACCGTTCAACAGCGAAGCCGTGGATGCCGTCATCCTGCGCCATCTGGCCGACATGACCGTCCCCCTCGATTTGCGCATCACACGTCGTTGGCAGGGTGTATACGTCAATCCGCCGAAAGGGGAATCGACACTCCTGCACCCGGCCGAAGGGGTCTGGATCATCACCGGCCTGGGTGGCGCTGGCATGACGCTGTCCCTTGGCCTCACCGCGAAGTGGCTGGCCGAGACCTTCGGTGCCTGAGTCCATGAAAACACGGCTCGATACCTTACTGCGGCTGCTGCGCACCCATGGCGGCGCGAGCTACCACGGCGAAGCGGTGACCCAATTGCAGCATGCGCTGCAATGTGCTCATCTCGCCGAGAACGCGAACGCACAGCCGGCCCTAGTCGCCGCGGCGTTGTTGCACGACATCGGCCACCTCGCCCACCATCTCGGTGAAGACGCTGCAGTGCGTGGCATTGACGACCGGCACGAATATCGCGGGGCAGGTCTGATACAGCGCGTCTTTCCGCCTAGCGTGTCCGAGCCTGTGCGCCTACATGTGCAAGCCAAACGCTGCCTCTGTGCCACCGACCCCAGCTATCTGCAGAGCCTCTCCCTGGCGTCGTTGCAGTCCTTGCAATTGCAAGGCGGCGTCATGTCGACAACGGATGCTCTGGCTTTCATGGCGCAGCCGCACGCCGCCGATGCCATCCAACTCCGTCATTGGGACGATGGTGCGAAAGCCCCCCAGGCCCATCCTCCGACGCTGGAGCATTACGCGTCGCTGCTACGCACTTGGCTCGCGTCCACGCCGAAGTAGAAAACAGGCGCACATGCATGGTTCAGTCGCACCCCGCTGTCGCGTGGGCGGAGATGGTGTAGCGCGAGGGGTCTCAGGCCACTGGATGCATCCATTCGTCGCAAACATGCAGATCGTCATAAACATGTCATGTGTCCTGACTAAGTTGCGCTCTCCTCGTTTCCACAACACAAAACAGACTCGGAGTCTTGCCTCATGCACAGCACACGCAACCTTCCCCATGCCCGCCGCGACTTCCTCAAGCTCACCGCCGGCGCGGCAGGTGCCTCACTCGCCTCCGGCCTGCTTCCCATGCTGGGCAACCAGGCCTATGCCACCGCCATGCCGGGCAGCAGCGCGCTGATCGCTGCGGCCAAGGGCGAAGGCCAGCTCAACGTCATCGCCCTGCCGCCCGACTGGGCCAACTACGGCAAGATGATCAGCGAGTTCCACAGCCTGTATGGCATCAAGGTCAACAGCGCCTCGCCCGACGCCAGCTCCGCGCAGGAACTCCAGGCGGTGCGTTCGCTCAAGGGACAGAGCCGCGGCCCGGACACCTTGGACGTCGGCCCCTCGTTCGCCCTGGCCGGTGTGCAGGAAGGCCTGTTCCAACCCTACAAGGTCAGCACCTGGACCACGATTCCCGACAACATGAAGGACGCCGGCGGCCTGTGGACTGGCGACTACTTCGGCGTAGTGTCGTTCGGCGTGAACCGCAGGGTGGTGAAGAACGCCCCTAAGACCTGGGCCGATCTGCTCAAGCCCGAGTACAAGGGCATGGTGGCGCTCAACGGCAGCCCGCTGGGCGCCGGTGCCGCGTTCGCCGGCGTGTTCGCCGCCTCGCTGGCCAACGGCGGCTCGCTGGACAACATGCTGCCCGGCATCGAGTTCTTCGCCAAGCTGGCCAAGGCCGGCAACTTCAACCCCTCCGACGCCACCTCGGCCAGCCTGGTTTCCGGCCAGACCCCCATCGTCGTCAACTGGGATTACCTGAACCTGGCGCAGGTCGAAAAGAACAAGGCCATGGTGCAGATCGACACCATTCTGCCGTCCGACGGCGCCCCCTACGGCGGCTACTACTGCCAGGCCATCAGCAAGTTCGCACCGAACGTGAAGGCCGCGCAGTTGTGGGAAGAATTCCTGTACTCCGACGCCGGCCAGCTCATCTTCCTGGAAGGCTACGCCCACCCGGCGCGCTTCTCAGACATGATCAAGCGCGGCGTGATTCCGCAGGACCTGTTGGCCAAACTGCCCCCTGCCGAGCCGTACAAGCACGTGCAGTTCGCCGACAAGGCCCAGACGGAAAAGGCTCAGAACACGCTGAAGGCCGAATGGACCAAGATGGTCAAGATCTGATGCCCGCTTCTGCTTCCAAGTCCCCGGCCCAGGCTGTGCGCTGGTCGGGGCTGCGGGGAACGGCCCTGTTCATCGGGCCGTTTCTCGTTTACGTGCTGGTGTTCCTGCTGCTGCCTGCACTTGGGCTGGTGCGGCAGGCATTCACCGGCGAGGACGGGCTCACCCTGCGCTACGTGGCCGAACTCGGCCAGGCGCAAACAGTGCAGGCGTTCACCAACTCGGTGGTGCTGTCCGCGGTGTCCGCGCTCGTCGGCCTCGTCGTGGGCGGCGCAACCGCCTACCTCGTGCTGCGCCCGCATGCGCCGGGCTGGCTGCGCTCGCTATCCACGTCGTTCAGCGCGGTGGCCGCCAACTTCGCCGGCGTGCCGCTGGCCTTCGCCTTCATTGCCACCATCGGCAACCTGGGCATGATCACGCTATGGCTCAAGAACATGGGCTTCGACGTCTACGACGCCGGCTTCAACCTGTATTCGATGGCCGGGCTGGTCATCGTCTATGCCTATTTCCAGATTCCCCTCATGTTCATCATCATCACCCCTGCGCTGCAGGGCCTGCGCACTTCCTGGCGCGAGGCGGCCGAAAGCCTGGGCGCGGGGCGCTGGATGTACTGGCGCCACATTGGCCTACCCATCCTGCTGCCCTCGCTGTTGTCGGCCTTCATCCTGCTGTTAGGCAACGCCTTCTCAGCTTACGCCACGCCATACGCGCTGACCTCTGGCAACATCGCGCTGGTGCCCATCGAGATCAGCAACGTGCTGTCGGGCAACGTGATGCTGTCGCAGCAGACAGGCGCTGCGCTGGCGCTGGGGATGATCGTGGTGATGGTCGGCGTGATGCTGCTCTATGCCGTCGCGGTGCGCCGCGCAAGCCGCTGGAACGCGCGATGAGCGCGCAGGCTCGCCGCCGCCCCGTCAGTCTGGGCGTGCTGCTGCTCGTGGGTCTGTATTTCCTGCTGCCGCTGGTGGCGACGGGCGTGTTCAGCCTGTGGGAAGGCGGCGACCGCTACGGCTTCGCCGCCTACGTCAACCTGATTCACCAGGACGCGCTGTGGGAGAGCCTGGGCATGTCGCTGCGCCTGGCGCTGGAGACCATCGCCGTCACGCTGCTCATCCTGGTGCCAGCGGTGTTCTGGATGCATTTGCGTGCCCCCGCCCTCAAGCCGCTGTTCGACGTCATCTCGGTACTGCCCTTCGTCGTGCCGCCCATCGCCCTGGTGGCCGGACTCACGGCGCTGTTCCACGGCCCATCGTGGTTCGTCGGCACGCCGAACTACCTGGTCGTGCCCTACGTCATCCTCGCCCTGCCCTACACCTATCGCGCACTGGACGTTGGCGTGCGCGCCATCCACCTGAAAACCCTCACCGAAGCCGCGCAAAGCCTGGGCTCAGGCTGGGGCGTCTTCGTCTGGCGCGTGCTGCTGCCCAATCTGCGCAGCGCGCTGGCCGGCGCCGCGCTGCTCACCGTGGCCATCGTGATGGGCGAATTCACCTTTGCCAACGTTCTTTTGTTCAATACCTTCGCCGTGTACATCAACTACATCGGGCAGACCTCGGCTACCGAAGCCGCCGCGCTCACGCTGCTGAGCTTCGTCATCACCTGGCTGGCCATGCTGGGCGTGCTGCTGCCCGGCCGTGGCCAGGCCCAACTCGGAGGCGCACGCTGATATGGCGCAATTGCTGATCGACGGCGCCGCCAAACTGTACGGCGGACGCACCGTGCTGCACGACGTCAACCTGGACCTTCCGCGCGGCGAGTTCATCTCGTTGCTGGGCCCCTCAGGCTGCGGCAAGACCACGCTGCTGCGCATCATCGCCGGCTTCGAACAGCCCGACCGCGGACGCGTGGTCGTGGGCGAGCGCGACATCACCAACCTAGCAGCCAGCCAACGCGAAATGGGCATGGTGTTCCAGGCCTACAGCCTGTTCCCCAACATGACGGCAGCCGACAACGTGCGCTTCGGCCTGCGGGTACGCAAACTTCCCGCCGCCGAGCAGCAGCAGCGCGTGCGGACTATGCTCGATCTGGTGGGGCTGGCCACTCATGCCGGCAAGTACCCGCACCAGCTCTCCGGCGGACAACAGCAGCGCGTGGCGCTGGCCCGCGCGCTGGCCGTCCGCCCCACCCTGCTGCTGCTGGACGAGCCGCTGTCGGCGCTGGACGCCAAGGTGCGCGTGCAACTGCGCGAGGAAATTCGCCGCATTCAGCGCGAAACCGGCATCACCACTGTGTTCGTCACCCACGACCAGGAAGAGGCGTTGTCCATTTCCGACCGCGTCGCGGTGATGTTCGAAGGCCGCATCGTGCAGATCGGCACCCCGGCCACCGTCTACCAGGACCCAGCGCACAGTTTCGTGGCCTCATTCATCGGCATATCGAGTCGGCTGCCCGGCCGCGTGGTCGACAGTGCCGGGCGCGTGGTCGAGGTGCGCGGGCTTCGCCTGAACGTGCCGCGCGCGGTGGATCTGCCCACTGGCACCGGCTGCCATCTGCACCTGCGCCCGGAGGACGTGCGGCTCGACGCCATCGAGGACCACGCCAAGACTGCCGCGCACCCGCTGCGCGGCACCATCCGCGACACCACCTTCTTCGGCGCCATCACGCGGCTACGCGTCGCACTCGACGGCGGCGACGATCTGCTGGCCGACGTGCCCACTGCACACGCCGGGCATCTGCGCATGGCCACCCGCGTGCAGGCCTCCTGGGCGCCCGAGGCCGTGCGTCTGCTGCCGCTTGAAAGCCCGCAGCCATGAAGCTCATCCACCTCACCGACACCCACCTCGTCGTGCCAGGGCGCGCGCTGTACGGGCTCGATCCCGAGGCTCGTCTGGCCGCGGCGGTGGCGCATATCCGCGTCCACCACGCCGACGCCGAAGCCTGCGTCATCACCGGCGACCTCACCCACTGGGGCGAGCCTGCGGCCTATGACCGCCTTCGCCATGTCCTCGCCGGCCTGCCCATGCCCGTGTTACCCCTCATCGGCAACCACGACGACCGCGAAGCCTTCTGCGCCGTCTTCCCCCAGGTTCCGCGTGACGCCAACGGCTTCGTGCAATGGGTGCACGACACCTCCGACGCACGCCTGCTGCTGCTCGATACCGTGATGCACGGCGACGAAGCCGGCCCCAAGTCCGGCGGCTATTTCAGCGGCGGCCGGCTGGAGTGGCTGCAAGCCCAGTTCGATGCGGCTGGCGCGCAGCCTGTGCTCCTGTTCATGCACCACCCGCCCTTCGGCGTCGGCGTTCCCGCGTTCGACACTATCAACCTGCAGGCCGACGATGCGCGCGCCATGGCCGCTCTGCTGCGCACGCAGCGCCAGGTGCGCCACCTGTTCTTCGGCCACATTCACCGCACCATCTTTGGCAGCTGGCACGGCATTCCCTTCTCCACCCTGCCGGCCACCGCGCACCAGTCCAAGCTAGACTTCTTGGCCTCGCGTGACCTGTTCACCCACGAGGCCCCGGGATATGGCGTGGTGCTGGTGGAACCCGAGCAAGTCACCATCCACGTGGCCGACTTTCTCTACCAGGGCCCGGAGTTCGACCCCAAGCAGCCCTGAGCGCAAACGCCGGCTGTGCGGCCAGCGCGCGACGGCAGGGCGTTGCGCATCAAGCCGTTGCGGCTTGAATGGTCGTGACGGGGTAAGCGTCCAGCGATCCCCGTTCTTGACGGGCGACGGGGCCCGTGATGGGGGGTCAGATGTCGACGACGTGCCGTAGCAGATGGAAGCCGACGCGCCAGGATTCGCCGCTGTCGCAGTCGATGC
>JAJZUZ010000062.1 GCA_021845965.1 Pseudomonadota bacterium
AGACACCCGCGCTGCGCGTGTAGACATAGGCGGCGCCGCTCCCGCTCGCGGCGTTGTCGGCCTGGTTGCCCCCGACGCCGGTGGCGCTGCTGTCTTCGCCGGGTGCGCCCACCGCCAACGTGTTGCCGTCGGCCGCGAGCGCCACGCTCCAGCCGAAGCTGTCATCGAAGCCGGTATTGGAAGCCTTTACATAGGCCTGCTGGCTCCAGACACCCGCGCTGCGCGTGTAGACATAGGTGGCGCCGCTCCCGCTCGCGGCGTTGTCGGCCTGGTTGCCCCCGACGCCGGTGGCGCTGCTGTCTTCGCCGGGTGCGCCCACCGCCAGCGTGTTGCCGTCGGCCGCGAGCGCCACGCTCCAGCCGAAGCTGTCATTGAAACCGGTATTGGAGGCTTTCACATAGGCCTGCTGGCTCCAGCTGCCGCCATTGCGCGTGTAGACATAGACGGCGCCGCTGTCCTGGCCCGCCTCGTCGGCCTGGTTGCCATTGATGCCGCTGGCGCTGCTGTCTTCGTAAGGTGCCCCCACGGCCAGTGTGCTGCCGTCGGCCGAGAGTGCCAGGCTGTAGCCGGCCTGGTCGCCATAGCCGGTATTGGAGGCCTTGAGGTAGCCGATCGCCGGGTTCAGGCTGCTGCTGACGAACACCGGCGCCGAACTGGTACAGCTGGCGCCGCTGCAGGTCTGCAGGATGTAGCTGGCGTTGAGGCGGCCTGGCAGGAAGACCACCAGGTCATGGCTGGTCGTGTTGGCGGGCAGGGTCGCGATCTGGGTGTAGCCGGCCACACCATCGGGATTCTCCAGCAGGCGGTACTCGGTTTCCGCACTGGCGTCCGGCCAGGCGAAATGGAAGGTCTTGACGCTGCTGGGTGTCAGCGTGAAGCCGGGTGTACCCGAACCGGTGCCGCTGCCACAGGACACCAGTCCCAGCGCGAGGACCACCGGCGCCCACACGCGCCAGACCAGACAGCCCCTCGTTCCCCACGACTCCTGTCTCATGCCGAACCTCCACATGACTGCGGCCATTGTAGGCCGCAGCGTCACGGGCAGCCGCCCGCTCTTCAGCGCTTGCGCGCGACCAGCCCGATCAGCGCCGAGCGCCCCTTGTGCTGGCTGCCTTCGGTCAGCTCCGCCTCGTACTCGCGCAGGGCGAGCACGTCGAAGCCGGGGAAGGCCTCGCGCAGCATGGCCTCGGTGTAAAGGTGCGAGACGAAGGGCGGGCCACCGGTCTTGTACTCCAGCTGCTGGGGCGTGTAGCCCTGCAGGATCAGCGTGCCGCCGGGCTTGAGGCTGCGCGCGATGTGCGCAAACAGGCGGGCCCGCAGGGCCGGGTCGGCAAACTGCACGAAGATGGCGGCCACGCCATCGTAGCGCGCCTCACCGTAGTCGAAGGCATCGCAATCGGCCACGGCGTAATTGACCTGCACGCCCTTCGCCGCCGCGAGCTGCCGCGCCTTGGCCACGCCGAGCTCGGCGATGTCAAACGCATCCACCACCAGGCCCTGCTGCGCCAGCCAGACGCTGTTGCGGCCTTCGCCATCGGCCACGCAGAGCACGCGCTGGCCGGGCTGCCACACAGCTGCGTGCTCGCGCAGCCACTCGTTGGGCTCGGTGCCGAAGATGAAATCGCTGGTGCTGAAACGGTTGTTCCAGGTCTGGGCCGCGTCGGGGAAGGCTGCTGCTTTATTCATAAGTGATCGGTCATGAACTGATGTCTGGCAGTGTAGCGCTGCGTCGACCGGCAGCAAGGGTTTGTACCGAGTATCCCCAGGGAATCAAGTGGCGCGCCAGCCGCTCTTTAGCAGCGTCCCGCTCACACTTAACAAGGAGACACAGCATGGACAAATCAGACCCGCTACGTCGCAAGCTGCTGGCCGGTGGTGCCAGCGCATTGGCCGCATCTGCCCTGGGGGGCCTCGGCAGTTTGGCCCACGCCGCCAGCACCGTCGACCTGCCCATGGTCAACGGCCGGCGCAATATCGCGACCTATCCCGAGAAGCGCCCGATGATCGTACTGACTTCGCGGCCCGTGCAACTCGAGACACCGTGGTCCGTCTTCAATGAAGGCCTCATCACGCCCAACGATGCCTTCTTCGTGCGCTATCACAACGCCGGCATTCCGACCTCGATCGATGGCGACAAGCACACGATCAACATTGGCGGCAACGCCGTGGGCAAGCCGTTCTCCGTCACCGTGGCTGAGCTGCGCAGCCAGTTCACACCGGTGGAAATCACGGCCGTCCACCAGTGCTCGGGCAACAGCCGCGGTCTGTTCGAGCCCCGCGTGACGGGTGGCCAGCTGTCCAACGGCGCGATGGGCAATGCGAAATGGGTCGGCGTGCCGCTCAAGGACATCCTGGCGCGCGCCGAACTCAAGAACACCGCCAGGCAGGTGACGTTCAACGGCCTGGATACCGCCATTTTCGGTGGTGGTGATTTCATCAAGTCGCTGGACGTGCACCATGCCTTGGACGGGGAGGTCATGATCGCCTACCAGATGAACGGGACCGACATCCCCATGCTCAACGGCTTCCCGGTCAAGCTGGTCGTGCCCGGCCACTACGGCACCTACTGGGTCAAGCATCTGTCCGAGATCAACGTGATCGACGGCACCTTCGAGGAGTTCTGGATGAAGCCCGCGTACCGGATTCCCGATCAGGACTGCATCTGCCAGGAGCCCGGCGGTCCAGCCCCGAAGGCGACCCGGCCCATTGGTCGTTTCAATGTGCGCTCGTTCATCACCTCGGTGGTGGACGGCGCACACGTGCATGCCGGTCAACCGCTGAAGGTGCGCGGCATCGCCTTCGACGGCGGCCAGGGGATTCGCGAGGTGGCGTACTCCACCGACGGCGGGCAAAGCTGGCGCGAGGCCGCGCTGAGCAAGGAGATCAGTCGATACTCCTTCCGCGAGTTCACCTTCGGCTTCACACCCGGCAAAGGCAAACATGACCTGCTGGTGCGCGCCTGGAACCGCTCGGGCGCGAGCCAGCCCATGGAGGCGCTGTGGCTGCCGTCCGGCTACATGCGCAATGTGGTCGAGTCCGTCAAAGTCACCGCCGCCTGAGGAGCCGCAGCATGAACATCAAGCAGTTTTCCCTCGCAGCCGTGGTGCTGGCCGCCGCGGCGCTGACGCACCCGGCCCATGCGGTCGTCAAGACCATCGAGCTGCCGCCCGACGGCGCCCAACTGAAGCCGAGCCCGCTGCCGGGCTATGCCAAGGCGCAGGCCAACTGCGTGGCCTGCCACTCGGCCGAGTACATGCTGTACCAGCCTCCCACCGCCCCGCGCGGCTACTGGGACGCCATGGTCCACCGCATGAAGGCGGTGTTCAAGGCCCCCATCGACGATGCGGACATGCCGGCCATCGTGGACTACCTGGCCAAGACCTACGGTAACGAGCAGGCGAAATAGTCCACCCCCGCCAGTCATACCGGCGGAGGAAAAGAAGAAAGCCGGCGCAGCGATGCGTCGGCCTTCTCGCCTGGGGGCGGCGCCGCGCGCCGGCCGTTCACACCAGCTGCAGGTCCACGGCAATGTTGCCGCGCGTGGCGTTGGAGTAGGGACAGACCTGGTGCGCGGTATCCACCAGATCCTGCGCCACGGCACGGTCCAGGCCCGGCAGATGGATCTGCATCTGCACGGCCAGGCCGAAACCCTGGGGGGTCGGGCCCAGGTCCACCCTGGCATCCACCGCGGCATCGGCGGGAATGGCCACCTTCTTCATGCCGGCCACGTGCTTGAGCGCGCTGAGATAGCAGGCCGAATAGCCGGCGGCAAAGAGCTGTTCCGGATTGGTGGCGCCCCCGGCGCCGCCCAGCGCCTTGGGCGGCGCGAAGGTGACGTCGAGCAGGCCATCGTCGGAGACGGCGCGGCCCTCGCGCCCGCCGTGGGTACGGGTCTTGGCGGTGTAGAGGATCTTGTTCAATGGGATCGGCATGGTGGCTCCAGGGGGTCAAACAGAGGTTGTGAGGCGATCACGCAGGGCGCGCACCTGGCGTGTGAGCTGGTTGAGCTCCGGCAGCGAGCATTGCGTGGCCTCGAGCATGCAGGCCGGGATGGGCAGGGCCCTGGCCTTGAGCCTGCGCCCCGCGGCGCTGAGCCGGATGAGCACGCGGCGCTCGTCGTTCACGTCGCGCAGGCGGCTGAGGTAGCCCGCCGCCTCCAGCCGCTTGAGCAGCGGCGTCAGCGTGCCCGAGTCCAGGTACAGGCGTTCGCCGATCTCCGAGACTGTCAGGCCGTCCTGCTCCCAGAGCACGAGCATCACCAGGTACTGCGGATAGGTCAGCCCCAGCGCCTCGAGCTGGGGCTTGTACATCTTGGACATGGCCAACGAGGCCGAGTACAGGGCGAAGCAGAGCTGGTTGTCCAGTCGCAGGGCCTGGTCCGGATCGATTGATTTCTTTGGCATGGCGTTATTATTGATACCAATTAAATTGTGCGCAATTTAATTGACAGATATCCCTGCTCGCAGGCCGGATTCACGGGCGGACCGGCATGACCCCGGCGCGCGCCCGGCATTTGTATGATGGCCAGGCCCCATCTGCTCCCGGCCTCGCATCGCCCCCCTCATGTACGACTCTGCTCCTCCGCTGTCGCCGCGCACCCTGCTGAAGATGACGCGCCCGGGCTTCCTGGCCATCACCGTCGTGGGCTGCCTGCTGGGCATCGCCATTGCGGCCGCCTGCGGCTACGGGCCGTCGCCCGGGACCGCGCTGGCCACCGTGGTACTGGCCAGCCTCGCCCACGCCGCCGGCAATGTGCTGAACGACTACCACGACGCGCTCAACGGCGCCGACGCCGCCAACACGAGCGGCATTCACCCGTTCACCGGTGGCGCGCGCCTGATCCAGGAGCGGGTGGTGACGGCACGGCAGACGCGCGAGCTCTTTCGCCTGCTGGCTGTGCTCCTGCTGGGTTTCGGGCTGCTGCTGGCCGTGCGCAGCAATGGCTGGGTGCTGGTGCTGGGTGCGGCGGGCCTGCTGCTGCTGTGGGCCTACTCGGCACCGCCACTGGCGCTGATGACACGCGGACTCGGTGAGCTGGTGGTGGCAGCGGTCTGGAGCCTGGTGGTGATGGGAGCCGATGCCGTGCAGCGCGGCACCCTTTTCATCATCCCGGCCGTCACCTCGGTCAGTTACGGCCTGCTGGTGGCCAACATCCTGCTCATCAACGGCCTGCCGGACGCGGCGTCCGACGCCCAGGTCGGCAAGCGCACGCTGGCGGTGCTGCTGGGCCCGCGGGGCGCGGCGCTGGCCTATCTGCTGATCGGCACGTTGGCGCACACCTGGCTGGGCGCGGGCGTCTGGCTGTTCTACCAGCCCGAGCCGGCGCTGTGGGGCCTGCTGTCGGCGCCGCTGACGCTGGCCGCTGCGGTGCTGGTGTGGTGCCGCGCCGGTACCCCGCAAGCCCTGCGCCCGGCCATTGTGCTGACCATCCTGGCGGCCCTGGTGCACGGCCTGGGCATGGCCGCCGGTTTCTGGTCCCTGCACCGCGGCTGAAGGCGCCAACGGCGCGCTTTTGATCTGGATCAGCGGCCGGCGCGCCGGCCATGGCAGCATGAGGGCACGGCAGTGTTGCCGGCCAGGAGTTGCCATGAAACTGTTTCAGGATCTTTTCTTCACCGACTATGGCCTCATGAGCTTCATCGGCATCATGTTCATGATCGGCATGGCGGTCTTCTTCGTCCGCCTCTTTACCAAGAAGTAGCCCGGCGCGGGTCCGGGCGGGCCCGGCCCGCTTCTCAGCCTGGAAGGTCAGCTCTGCCAGCTCAGGTTGTTGCAGGCCTCGCACTCTTCCTGCAGCCAGCCCAGGCGCACCATCAGGGAGTGCACCTTGCAGCCCACGCAGAAGCCCAGCACGGCCTCCATCCACATGAAGCCCACGCAGATCCACACCAGCACCAGCGGGATCCACTTGGGCAGGTAGTTGGTGGTCGTGGGCAACAGCTCGGTGTGCGCCACCCAGTTGACCCAGCCGGCGAACACTTCGGGGTTGAAGAAGACCAGGCAGACCGAGATGAAGGTGGCGCCGATGGACCAGGCAAAGCGCTTGGGCGTGAGGGGTTTCCACACCGGTGCGTGCGATTTCGCCAGCAGGCTGGCAATCAGCACCGTGGGCGAGAAACGCGCCGTGATGACGAACATGCCGGCCAGCATCTCGAACAGGGCATACAGCAGCACCCAGGTCTGCTTCGAGTAGTCCAGCGTACGGCGGATGGCCTCGACGTTGTAGAGGATGTGGCCGTCGAAATCGGTATCGAAGGTGTCACGGATCATGTTGCCGGTGACGATCCAGTGTGAACCGTAGATGGCTTCATACAGGGTGAAGCTCATGTAGAGCGGGATCGCCAGCATCAGGCCGGCGCGGATGCGCACGGCGATGTCGTTGATATAGGGTTTGTCCGCGCCCGGCTCGAGGAACCAGAGTTGCTTGAGCGTGGCGGCGAACGAGGATGCAAACGACTTCTTCGACAACATGGCGTACGGCCTCACTGTGAAATGCCTGCGAAGTGCCGCTGGCTGGGTAGCTAGCCGGCGGCCCAAAGCGGACATTTTAGTTCCGTACTTGCTTATATGGTATCCGGGGGATTTTTAAAGTTATGTAAAGCGGCCCCGATGGGCTTCAGGCGCCGGGCCGCACCCCGTCAAACGCATCCTGAAGCAGTTGCCGGATGGCGGTGCGCTCCAGCGGCCGGGGGTTGGGATACTGATTTTGCAGTGCAATATCGCAGGCCCGGTCCAGGTCCACGGCCCTCAGGCCGATGTCCTTCAGGGCCACGGGAGCGCCGTTGTTGCGCGCCAGGTCGTAGACCGCCTGCGCCGCCGAACGGCTGCCCAGGGCGCGCCGGATGCGCTCCATGGCCTGCGGCGCGTGCCGGCTGTTGTAGGCCAGGGCGTGCGGCAGCACGATGGTGTGCGTCTCTGCGTGCGGCAGGTTGAAGCTGCCACCCAGGGTGTGGCAGAGCTTGTGGTGCAGCGCCATGCCCACATGGCCCAGCACGGTGCCGCACAGCCAGGCGCCGTAGAGCGCATCACCACGCCCCTCGACGTCGCCGGCGTTCTGCACGATGCGCGGCAGGGCGCGGCCCAGGGCCGCGATGCCCTCCTCGGCCATCAGGTCGATGATGGGGTTGCGATCCACCGCGTACAGGCCCTCTGCCGCGTGTGCGATGGCGTTGATGCCGCTGGTCACACTCAAGGACGCCGGCAGGCTCAGCGTGAGCTCGGGGTCGTAGATCACGGTACGTGGCAGTACGCGAATGTCACGCCCGGTCTTCTTCAGGCCGGACTCCGTGATGCCGTAGATGGGGGTCATCTCCGAGCCGGCGTAGGTGGTGGGAATGGCCAGGATGGGCAGGCCCGAATCGAGCGCAATCGCCTTGCCCAGCCCGGCGGTGGAGCCGCCGCCGATGGCCACGGCGCAATCGGCGCCAAGCTTGCGCGCCAGCTCGCGCGCCTCGCGCGCGGTCTCCAGCGGCACGTGCATGACGGCGCGGTCGAACACACCGGCCGCGCGCGGCCCCAGCAGGCCGGCCACCATCTCGGCCGAGGCGCGCTGCTCGGGCGTGGACAGCACCAGGGCCTTCCTGGCGCCCAGCGCGTCGATTTCCTTGGCCAGCTGCGAGAGCGAGCCGGCGCCGAAGATGACGCGCGCGGGCTGGGCGGTGTAGACAAAAGGGGTCACGGCAAACTCCAGAACAGGTCGGCGGCGAACCTACAGCTTGGGTGACAGCCCCGCGCCGCGCTCGACCACCTTGATGATGGCCGCGTAGTCGTCCAGTCCGTCACCCTGCACCACGGCTGCGTGCATGAGCTTTTGCGTCATCGCGGCCTGCAGCAGCGGCACGTTGTGCGCCGCGCCGGCCCCGAGGATGAGGTCCAGGTCCTTGATCATCTGCTCCACGGTAAAGGTGGGCGTGAAATCGCGCTGGGCGAGCTGCACCGATTTGGCCTTGACGATGGGCGAGGCCACCGCGCTGCTGGTCAGCACCTGCCACATGGCCTGCCAGTCCAGCCCACCCTTGCGGCCCAGCGTCAGCGCCTCGGCCAGCATGGCGCTGGTCTGAGCGATCATGAGGTTGACCACCAGCTTCATCAGCCGGGCCTGTTCGGCCTCGCCCAGATAGAACTGGGTGGGACCCAGGGACTTGAGCAGCGGCAGCGCGCGATCGTAAGCCGGGCGCGGGCCCGAGGCCATCACGGTCAGCTGCGCCGCCTCGGCCATCTTGTTGTTGCCCGAGACGGTCACGCGCAGATAGACCACACCCTGCTCCTCCAGCACCTGCGCCACCTGCGCCGACGCCTGCAGCGAGACCGTGCTGGTGTCCACGTAGAGCGTGGCGGGCCGGGCCGCGGCGGCGACCTGGGCCGCCACGCTGCGCAGCGCCTCGTCATGGGGCAGGGAAGAAAAGACGACGTGGGCCGCCGCGATCGCCTGCGCCACGTCGGGCGCAACGGCCAGCCCCTGCGCCTGCGCCAGCTCGCGGCGTTCGGCACAGGGGTCACTCACGCTGAGCTCATGGCCAGCACGGACCAGGTGGGCGGCCATGGGCAGGCCCATCTTGCCGACACCGCAGAAATGGATCTTCAATTTGCCGTCGTCCTTCTTACTGGGCCTTGAGGTGGGCCACCTTCACGATGCGCGCGGCCACTTCCATCTCGCTCTTGATGTAGGCATTGAACTCCTCCGGGCTCATGGCAAAAGGATCGGCGCCGAGCTTGGCCAGGCGCTCCCTGAGTTCGGGCGTCGCCAGGGCTTTGATGGCCTCGTCGTTGAGTCGCTTCACGATGGCCGCTGGCGTGGCCGCGGGTACGATCATGCCCACCCACAGCGTGTAGTCGGAATCCGGCAGACCGGCCTCGATGCTGGTGGGCACATTGGGCAGGGTGGAAGCGCGCGTCTTGGTGCTGACCGACAGCGCCTGCAGCTTGCCGTCGCGCACCAGCGGCAGGGCCGAGGCCAGCGGCGCGAAGAACCAGTCATTGGCGCCGCCGATCACATTGGTCATCGCGTCGGGTGTGCCCTTGTAGGGCACGTGCAGTGCATCGAGCCCCGCTTGCAGGCGGAAGATCTCGGCATTCATGTGCGTACCACTGCCGATGCCGGCCGAGGCATAGTTGTACTTGCCGGGTGCCGCCTTGACCGCGGCGATCAGGTCGGCCTGGGTCTTCCAGCCTTTGGCGGGATTCACCACCAGCACATTGGGTACGGCCGCCAGCGTGGTGACGCCGGTGAGGTCCTTCAGCGTGTCGTAACCCAGGTTGGGGTAGAGCGCCGGGTTGAGGGCATGGCCCGACGAGTGCACCAGCACGGTATAGCCATCCGGCTCGCTCCTGGCCACCATCGCCGCGGCAATGGTGCCGCCGGCACCAAGCTTGTTCTCGATGATGATGGGCTGGCCCAGGCTCTTGCTCATCGCCTCGCCCACGGTGCGCGCCACGATATCGGTGGCACTGCCGGCTGAGAACGGCACGACGAACTTGATGGGCTTGGCCGGATAGCCCTGGGCCAGCGCAGCGCCGGCCAGCAGCAGCGCGGCGGCTGCGGTCAATACGCGTTTCATGTCTGTCTCCTCAGGTTATTGCTTCGAAACACACACCGCCGCTCTCGGCCCGGTCGGGCGTGAGCGGCTCTTCCCTACCGTCAACTTCTATCGCGCGAGGCCCAACGCTGTCGTAATCTTCTGTCCGGAGGCGCGCAAGGCGGCGAGCTTGGGCGCCAGGTTCACGTCGAGCAGCTGGCCGTGGCGTTTCCTCCAGCGCCCGGCCACCATCACGCTGTCGATATTGGCCAGCGTGGTCTGCATCACCACGGTGCTCACCGGGTCGTGCACCGGCTGCATGTTCAGGTCGGTGGCGCGGATCAGCACCAGGTCGGCCTGCTTGCCCGGTGCCAGCGTGCCGATGCGGTCCAGCTGCCCCAGCATGCGCGCGCCCTCTACCGTGACCCACTGCAGCGCCTCGCGCGTGCTGAGGGTGGAAGTCGGCGGGATGGTGCCGTGCACCTCCCGGTAAGCTGCGTTGTCCAGGCTGCGCTGCATGCCCAGCGCCACCCGCGCCTGGGTCAGCATGTCGCCGCTGAGCACGCTCTCCAGGTCCACGCCCAGCGAGGGTGCCTTACCCAGGGCGCGCAGCCGGCCCGTGATGGGGTGGCCGTGGCCCTGCGTCATCTCGTTCTCGGCTGCGGCGGAGAAGCTCATGCCCAAGTCGCAGAAGCGCTTCAGCTGCGCATCGCTGAGCGCATGACCGTGCACGATGTTGATCTGCGGGCCCAGCAGGCCGGCGGCCTCCAGCTGGTCCCAGCCGTCGGGGGTGCGCGCCGGCCCGCCGCCCTGATGCAGCGAGCCGATGAGGCCCAGTTCCTGCACCATGCGGAAGTCGTGCAGCGCCACCTCCAGCGTGGAATAGTGCGGGCCCAGCACGGCGGCGTGCACGCTCAGCAGTTCCTTGCCCTGGTGCTCTTTCAGCAGGCGCTCGACTTCGGCGCGCGGATGCGGCACCTCCCAGAACGGGCGCTCGCCGGGCCTGGGGTCGGGCTTGGGCGTGCCGTGGAAGAAGGCGGCGCGGATGCCAGACTCCAGCAGGCCCTCGATCGCCGCGTCGTTGTGCGCCGGCGTCTTGTTGTTGTGGCACCAGTCGGCCAGCGTCGTCGTGCCGCAGTTCAGTTGATTGAGCGCGCCGACCAGCGTGGCGATGTAGAGGTCGTCCGGCTCGAACACCGTGGCCAGGCCGGCGTGCATGTTCTGGAAGTATTCCAGCAGCGTCCAGTTGGCGGCCAGGCCGCGCAGGGCCGTCTGCCAGGTGTGCATGTGGGCGTTGACCAGGCCGGGAATGACGATGCAGCCGCTCGCGTCCACCACGTCGGCGTCGTCCGCTTGGATGAGCGGTGCGATATCCGTAATCGTGTCATCCGTCACCAGCAGGTCGGCGCGCGGCAGCTCACCCTGTGCATCGAGGGTGATGACGGTGGCGCCGCGGATCAGGGTGCGCATGCGCGTGCTCCGCGGCTTCAGCTCGACAGGCCGTCCGGGATCTGCAGGTTCAGCGGCTTGACCTCCAGCCCCGCGTCCGCGGCCGTCTCCCGCAGCAGGATGGCGAAGTCCACGTGGTCGTGGCCGTGGCCCACCATGCGCGCAATCGATTCGCGCGTGGCGGCCGCGGCCGGCATGGCCACGCCGTGCGCCTTGGCCGCGCCCATGCCCAGGTCCATGTCTTTCAACAGCAGCTTCGGGGTGAAGGTGACCTGCTCGAAATTGAGGTTACACAACACCGGCGTCTTGTAGCGCGTGTACATGGAGCCCAGCACCGAGTCGTTGATGCTCTCCAGGAAGACGTCGCGCGGGATGCCGGCCTTCTCGGCCAGCACGGTGATCTCGCACAGGTTCTGGATGATGACGCCGAACATGGTGTTGTGCGCGATCTTCCAGATGCGCGCCAGCTCGCCCTCGCCCACCCACATGGTCTTGCGCGCCATGGCCTGCAGGTACGGCTCGGCCAGCTCATACAGCTTCTTCGGTCCCGAGGCCACCACCAGCAGCTTGCCGGCCTTGGCCACCTTGGCATTGCCCGAGACCGGCGCACAGAGGTAGGCCACGCCCAGGCTTTCCAGCTGCGCGCGGATCTCGGCGGAGCCTTCCTGCGAGATGGAGGAGCTGTCCACCACCACCTGCGGCTTCCTGCTGCCGGTGACCAGGCCACCGGGGCCGAACAGCACCTCCTTCAGGTCGTCGGTGGTGGAGATCATGGTGAAGACCACGTCGCAGCCCGCGAGGTCGATCTTGTCGGCCTCAATCTTCGCACCGTAGTCAGCCAGGTGCGCGGCCTTGGACGCGGTACGGTTCCAAACGTGGACGGTATGGCCCGCCTTCAGCAGCTTGGTGACCATGGCTTCGCCCATGCGGCCCAGACCAATCCAGCCGATACTCTTGCTCATTGGGGGTGTCTCCTCGTGTCTTGTTCGAATGTCAGCGTCGCAGTGTTGAGCAAAGGC
>JAJZUZ010000063.1 GCA_021845965.1 Pseudomonadota bacterium
TCTGCAGGTGATGGGCGAGCGCGAAGTCGCCTACCTCACCAATGCGACGCCCGAGGATTGTGCGCGCCGCATCTCGCGCATCACCACGCTGGAGCCGCCGGTGCTGGTGCTGGCCGACCGGCAGACGGCGCCACCGGCGCTGATCGCCATGTGCGAACAGGCGCAGATCCCGCTCTTTTCCTCGCCCGAGACCTCGGCCTACGTCATCGACGTGCTGCGCAGCTATCTCTCGCGCCACTTCGCCGACCGTGCCTCCATGCACGGGGTGCTGATGGACATTCTGGGCCTGGGCGTGCTGATCACCGGCGAGTCGGGCCTGGGCAAGAGTGAACTCGGCCTGGAACTGATCTCGCGCGGCCACGGCCTGGTGGCTGACGACGCGGTGGATCTGTATCGCGTCAACCAGGACACCATCGAGGGGCGTTGCCCCGAACTGTTGCGCAACCTGCTGGAGGTGCGCGGCATCGGCCTGCTCGATATCAAGGCCATCTTCGGCGAGACCGCGGTGCGGCGCAAGATGCGCCTGAAACTCATCGTGCACCTGGTGCGGCGCGAGACGCTGGAGCGCGACTACGAGCGCATCCCCTACGAGCCGCTCACGCAGGACGTGCTGGGCATTCCGGTGCGCAAGGCGGTGATCCAGGTGGTGGCCGGACGCAACCTGGCCGTGCTGGTCGAGGCGGCGGTGCGCAACACCATCCTGCAGCTGCGTGGCATCGACACCTACCAGGAGTTCGTCGATCGCCACCGCCGCGCCATGGGCGAAAACGGCAGCTGAAGCTCAACGGCGATACGGGGCGGGCAAGCGTGGGGCTCATGAGTCGCCGCCGGGCCGCCCCAAGGCGACGAAGGCCCCCGGGGGGCAGCAGCCACACGCAGTGGGCAAGCGTGGGGGCCCTGTTTCAGCCCTTGCGGTTGGGGCACTTGTCCTTGGTGCAATGGGCGTACAGGCTGAGCGCGTGCTCGGCCAGGTCAAAGCCGCGCGCCTTGGCCACGGCGTTCTGCCGGTTCTCGATCTCGGGGTCGTAGAACTCCTCGACCTTGCCGCAGTCCAGGCAGACCAGATGGTCGTGGTGCTGGCCCTCGTTGAGCTCGTACACCGCCTTGCCGCCCTCGAAGTTGCTGCGTGTGAGGATGCCGGCCTGCTCGAACTGCGTGAGCACGCGGTAGACGGTGGCCAGCCCCACGTCGGAGCGCTCCTCCAGCAGCACGCGGAATACGTCTTCCGCGCTCATGTGGCGCTGGGCACCCTTCTGGAAGATCTCCAGGACCTTCAGGCGCGGCAGCGTGGCCTTCAAGCCGGTGCTCTTGAGTTCGTCGATGGTGTTCATGGGCGGTTTCCTGAGGGTGCCGTGCCGGGCGGGGGCAGGCTCGGGCCGTACCTCAGCCGGTACAATGGACCGATCATATCGCTAGCGCCAGTTTCATGTTCATTTTTCATCGCGCCCCCGGTCGCCTGGCGGCGGCCCTGCTCCTGGGGGCGGCCCTGCTGACCCTGCCGGGCTGCGCCTGGCTGCAGCCTTATCGCGTACCGGTCGTGCAGGGCAACGTGGTCACGCGTGAGCAGGTCACCGCGCTGCGGCCCGGCATGAGCCGCATCCAGGTGCGCGACATCCTGGGCACGCCCTTGCTGGCCAGCGTCTTTCACGCCGACCGTTGGGACTATGTCTTCACCCTCCGGCGCCAGGGCAGCGAGCCGCAGCAGCGGCGCGTGACGGTGTACTTCAAGGACAACGTGCTGGAGCGCTTCGAGGCCGATCCCCTGCCCAGCGAGACCGAGTTTGTTGCCACGCTGGGCACCCGCGAGCCGCCCAAGGTGCCGGTGCTGGAGGCGACGCCCGAGAAGCTGCAGGAGTTCCCCGCGCCGCAGCCCAAGCCCGAACCCAAACCTTTGCCTTCCTTGCCGGCCACGTATCCGCCGCTGGAACCGGCCAACCGCTGAGGACACCCGACCACCATGAGTACCCCCATTCCCTACCAGATCGCCATCGCGGGCGCCTCCGGGCGCATGGGTCGCATGCTGATCGAGGCCGTGCATGCGGCCGACGACTGCGAACTCGCCGGGGCCCTGGATATCGCTGCCTCGCCGGCCATCGGCAGCGACGCCACCGCCTTTCTTGGCCATGCCAGTGGCGTGCCCATCACCGCCGACCTGAAGGCCGGCCTGCAAGAGGCGCGCGCCCTGATCGACTTCACCCGTCCCGACGGCACCATGGCGCACCTCAAGGTCTGCCGCGAACTGGGCGTCAACATGGTGATCGGCACCACCGGTTTCACCGAGGCGCAGAAAGCCGAAATCAACGCGGCTGCCAAGGACATCGCCATCATGCTCTCGCCCAATATGAGCGTGGGCGTGAATGTGACGCTGAAATTGCTGGAGCTGGCCGCCAAGGCGCTGGCCACCGGCTATGACATCGAGATCATCGAGGCGCACCACCGCCACAAGGTGGACGCCCCCTCGGGCACGGCGCTCAAGATGGGCGAGGTCATCGCCGGCGCGCTGGGCCGTGACCTCAAGGACTGCGCCGTCTACGAGCGCTACGGCCATACGGGCGAGCGCGATCCGTCCAGCATCGGTTTTGCCACCGTGCGCGGCGGCGACATCGTGGGCGACCACACGGTGCTGTTTGCCGGCACCGGCGAGCGCATCGAGATCACGCACAAGTCCTCCAGCCGCGTGACCTATGCCCAGGGCAGCCTGCGTGCCGTGCGTTACCTGGCGGGCCGCAAGAGCGGCCTGTACGACATGTTCGACGTGCTCGGACTGAAGTGAACTGACAGCAAGTTCAGCCATGCAAGAGAAATACAACCACCTCGACGTTGAAAAGGCCGCCCACAGCCACTGGGTGGCGCGCGACGCCTACCGCGTCACCGAGCAGGCCGGCAAGAAGAAGTTCTACGCCTGCTCCATGCTGCCCTATCCCAGCGGCAAGCTGCACATGGGCCATGTGCGCAACTACACCATCAACGACATGCTCACGCGCTACCTGCGCATGAACGGCTACAACGTCCTGATGCCCATGGGCTGGGACGCCTTCGGCCTGCCGGCCGAGAACGCGGCGTTGAAGAACGGCGTGCCGCCGGCCAAGTGGACTTACGAGAACATCGCCTACATGAAGGGGCAGATGCAGGCCATGGGCCTGGCCATCGACTGGAGCCGCGAGGTCGCCACCTGTGACCCCAGCTACTACAAGTGGAACCAGTGGCTGTTCCTGAAGATGCTGGACAAGGGCATTGCCTACCGCAAGACCCAGGTCGTGAACTGGGACCCCGTGGACCAGACCGTGCTGGCCAACGAGCAGGTCATCGACGGCCGCGGTTGGCGCACCGGCGCGCTGGTGGAAAAGCGCGAGATCCCGGGCTATTACCTGAAGATCACTGACTATGCCCAGGAACTGCTGGACCACGTGCAGATCGGCAATGAGAAAGCGACGCTGAACGGCTGGCCCGAGCGCGTGCGCCTGATGCAGGAGAACTGGATCGGCCGCAGCGAGGGCGTGCGCTTTGCCTTCACGCACGAGATCCAGGGCGAGGACGGCCAGCTGATCGGTGACGGCAGGATGTACGTCTTCACCACGCGCGCTGACACCATCATGGGCGTGACCTTTTGCGCGGTGGCGCCCGAGCACCCGCTGGCCCAGCATGCCGCGAAGAGCAATCCCAAGCTGGCGGCCTTCATCGAGGAGTGCAAGCGCGGCGGCACCACCGAGGCCGAGCTGGCGCTGAAGGAAAAAGAGGGCCTGCCCACGGGCCTGTACGTCAAGCACCCGCTCAACGACGAGCAGGTCGAGGTCTGGGTCGGCAACTATGTGCTGATGAGCTACGGCGACGGCGCCGTCATGGGCGTGCCGGCGCACGACGAGCGTGACTTTGCCTTTGCCTTGAAATACCAGCTGCCGATCCGCCAGGTGGTGCAGGTCGAAGGCCAGCATTACGACTACCGCCACTGGCACGAGTGGTACGCCGACAAGCAGAGCGGCGTCACCATCAATTCCGACACCTTCAGCGGCCTGCGCTATCAGGAAGCGGTGGACGCCGTGGCGCACGCTCTCAAGGTGCGCGGCCTGGGCGAGAAGAAGACCACCTGGCGCCTGCGCGACTGGGGTATCTCGCGCCAGCGCTACTGGGGCACGCCGATTCCCATCATCCACTGCGAGGCCTGTGGCCCCGTGCCAGTGCCGGAGGAGGACCTGCCGGTGGTGCTGCCGCAAGACCTGGTGCCGGACGGCTCCGGCAACCCGCTCAACAAGTGCGAGGCTTTCCTGAAGGTGAACTGCCCCTGCTGCGGCAAGCCGGCGCGGCGCGAGACCGACACCATGGACACCTTCGTGGATTCGTCCTGGTACTTCATGCGCTACTGCGATCCGGCCAACAGCGACAAGATGGTGGCCGAGGGGGCGCAGTACTGGATGCCGATGGACCAGTACATCGGCGGCATCGAGCATGCCATCCTGCACCTGCTGTACGCGCGTTTCTGGACCAAGGTCATGCGCGATCTCGGCCTGGTCAAAGTGGATGAGCCCTTCACCAAGCTGCTGACGCAGGGCATGGTGCTGAACCACATCTACTCGCGCCGCACCGAGAAGGGCGGCAAGGAGTATTTCTGGCCGCAGGACGTGGACCACGTGCTGGACGCCGGCGGCAAGATCACGGGCGCGAAGCTCAACAAGGCGGTGGGCGAGCTGCCCGCGGGCACGGCGATCGACTACGAGGGCGTGGGCACCATGTCCAAGTCCAAGAACAACGGCGTCGACCCGCAGGACCTGATCGAGAAGTACGGTGCCGACACGGCACGCCTGTACACCATGTTCACGGCGCCGCCCGAGGCCACGCTGGAGTGGAACGACGCGGCCGTGGAAGGCAGCTACCGCTTCCTGCGCCGCGTGTGGAACTTCGGCGTCAAGCTGGCCGGCCTGGACCATGCCGCCGCCATGGCCAGCGTGGCCGGCGCGCAGAAACTTGCGGACGTGGGCTTCGGCAAGGAAGCCAAGGCCCTGCGGCTGGAGATCCACAGCGTGCTCCGGCAGGTGGACTACGACTACCAGCGCATGCAGTACAACACCGTGGTCTCCGGCGCCATGAAGCTGCTCAACGCGCTGGAGGACTTCAAGGCGGCCGGCACACCGGGTGCCGAGGTGGCCCTGATCGAAGGCTTCGGCATCCTGCTGCGCTGTCTGTATCCGGCCACGCCGCACCTCACGCATGTGTTGTGGAGCGAGCTGGGCTACGCCGGCGCGCTGGGCGAGTTGCTTGATGCGCCCTGGCCGCAGGTCGACGAATCGGCCCTGCAGCAGGACGAGGTCGAGCTCATGCTGCAGATCAACGGCAAGCTGCGCGGTGCCATCCTGGTGCCGGCGGGTGCGACCAAGGAAGCCATCGAGGCCATTGCCGTGGCCAGCGAGCCCGTCAAGGCGCAGGGCGCGCCCGTCAAGCGCGTCATCGTCGTGCCGGGTCGACTGGTGAACGTGGTGCTGTGATGCAGCGCGGTGGGTGGCGTATTCCGATCCGGGGCTTGCTGACCGTGCTGACGTTGGCCCTGGCCGGCTGCGGCTTCCAGCTGCGCCAGACGCCGGATCTTGCGTTCAAGTCGGTCTATCTGGCCGTGGCGCCTACGTCGCCGCTGGGGACCGAGCTCAAGCGCCATCTGGCCGCCAGCAATGTGGAACTGATCAGCGACGCCGGCCAGCAGGCGCAGGCCCAGGCCATCCTCGACATCCTCAGCGAGGTGCGTACCAAGACGGTGGTCGGCGTCAGCGCCACCGGTCAGGTGCGCGAGTTCCAGCTGCGCCTGAACCTCAAGTTCCGCCTGCGCACGCCCCAGGGCAAGGAGCTGATCCCCGAGACGGAACTGGTGCAGCAACGCGCCCTGACCTACGACGAGGTGTTTGCCCTGGCCAAGGAGGGTGAGGAGCAACTGCTGTACCGCAATATGCAGAGCGACATCGTGCAGCAGATCCTGCGCCGCATGGCGGCGGTGAAGTCGTTATGACCCCCCTGAGCCATTGCCGCGCCATTCCTCCAAGGGGGGACAACGCCGGTGGCCCGGGGAAGCCGGTTCCATGGCGTTCCCCGTTGAAGCCATTGGTGAGCCTCGCCGGTCGGGTATAGGGAAGCGCCGATGCAAGTCGCCGCCGCCCAGCTTGCCGCGCACCTGCAACGCGGGCTGAAGAGCCTGTACACCATCCATGGCGACGAGCCGCTGCTGCAGCAGGAGGCGGCCGACGTCATTCGTGCCGCCGCGCGCGCGCAAGGCTACACCGAGCGCACGGTGCACACCGTGACCGGTGCGCACTTCGACTGGAGCGAGGTGCTGGCCGCCGGCGGCAGCTTGAGCCTGTTCGCCGACAAGCAGATCGTCGAGATCCGCATTCCCTCCGGCAAGCCGGGCAAGGATGGCAGCGTGGCGCTGCAGCAGCTCGCCGAAGGCGCCCAGGGCAATGACAGCACGCTGACCCTGGTGCTGCTGCCGCGCCTGGACAAGCAGACGAAAACGGGGGCCTGGTTCGGTGCGCTGGAGAGCTACGGCGTCACGGTGCAGGTGGACCCGATCGAGCGTCGGGTCCTGCCGCAGTGGATTGCCCAGCGCCTGGCTGCGCAAGGGCAACGCGTGGCTGCGGGCGAGGAGGGGCAGCGTACGCTCCAGTTTTTTGCCGACCGCGTCGAAGGCAATCTGCTGGCCGCGCACCAGGAGATCCAGAAGCTGGCGCTGCTGTATCCGCAGGGTGAACTGGGTTTCGAGCAGGTCGAGGGCGCGGTGCTCAATGTGGCGCGCTACGACGTCTTCAAGCTGTCGGAGGCGGTGCTGGCCGGCCAGGTGGCGCGCGTGCAGCGCATGCTCGACGGTCTCAAGGCCGAGGGCGAAGCCGAGGTGCTGGTGCACTATGCGCTGGCGGAGGATATCCGCGCCCTCAAGCGCGTCAAGGATGCGATGGTCGCCGGCCGGCCGCTGCCCATGGCGCTGCGCGAGCAGCGTGTCTGGGGTGTGAAGGAGCGGCTGTTCGAGCGCGTGCTGCCGCTGCTCAGCGTCGCCGATCTGGCCGATCTGCTGCAGGCCGCGCACCAGGTGGACGGCATCGTCAAGGGGCTGAAAGTGCCGGATTGGCCGACCGATGGCTGGCAGGCCCTGCAACGGCTGGCCTTGCAGCTGTGCGGGCACTGTGCCGCGGTCCCCGCAAAAGCGGGGGCCATGCGAAAATAAACGCATGAACGCGCCCGACTCCGCTGCCCGCATCTCCGACTACACCCAGAACCTGGGCCGGCAGGCGCGCGCGGCCGCCGCCCTGATGGCCAAGGCCAGCGCCGCGAAAAAGAACGCCGCCCTGCGCCGCCTGGCCGAGCTGCTGCGCGCCAACACGGCGGCGCTGGCGCAGGACAACGCCAGGGACATCGCCCGTGCCGAAGCGGCCGGTCTGGCGGCCCCGATGGTGGACCGGCTCAAGCTCACGCCCAAGGTGATCGAGACGGTGGCCCAGGGCTGCGAGCAACTGGCCGCCATGGGGGACATCATCGGCGAGATCGTCGGCATGAAGCAGCAGCCCAGCGGTATCCGCGTGGGCCAGATGCGGGTGCCCATCGGCGTCTTCGGCATGATCTTCGAGAGCCGGCCCAACGTCACCATCGAGGCGGCCAGCCTGTCGATCAAGAGCGGCAATGCCTGCATCCTGCGCGGCGGTTCCGAGGCCATCGAATCCAACAAGGCGCTGGCGAAGCTGGTGCAGCAGGCACTGGTGGAATCCGGCCTGCCGGCCGACGCCGTGCAGCTGGTGCAGACCACCGACCGCGAGGTGGTGGGCCAGCTGATCGCCATGCCCGAGTACGTGGACGTGATCATCCCGCGCGGCGGCAAGTCGCTGATCGAGCGCATCAGCCGCGAGGCCAAGGTGCCGGTGATCAAGCACCTGGACGGCAACTGCCACACCTACGTCGACGATCCCTGCGACCTCGACATGGCGGTCACGGTGACCGACAACGCCAAGACCAACAAGTACAGCCCCTGCAATGCCACCGAAAGCCTGCTGGTGGCGCGCGGTGTGGCGGCCGAGTTTCTGCCGCGCATCGGTGCCGTTTTCGCCGCCAAGGGCGTGGAGATGCGCTGCTGTCCCGAGTCCTGGGCCATCCTGCAGGGCGTGCCCGGTGCCAACCTGAAGGAAGCCACCGAGCAGGACTGGTACGAGGAGTACCTGTCGCCCATCATCGCCGTGAAGGTGGTGGCGGGGCTGGATGAGGCCATCGCCCACATCAACAAGTACGGCAGCCACCACACCGACGCCATCCTTACGCGTGACCACATGCACGCGCAGGCCTTCCTGCGCGAGGTGGACTCGGGCAGTGTGATGGTCAATGCCAGCACCCGTTTTGCCGATGGTTTCGAGTACGGGCTGGGCGCCGAGATCGGCATCAGCACCGACAAGTTCCATGCCCGCGGGCCGGTGGGGCTGGAAGGCCTGACCTCGCTCAAGTACATCGTGCTGGGCGAGGGCGAGGTGCGGGGCTGACCTCGCTGCTGGCGCGAGGCGCCCGGCGGGGGCGGCGCCTTGAATTGCGGCCGGCGATCCTCACGTCCTAGAATGGTCGCAACAACAAACACGAGGGCTGCATGGTTCCCCACCTCATCACGGCCTTGACGGGCCCCATCAACGAACTCGAACAGCGCATCCTCGACTCCATGCCGGCCATCGAGCGCTGGTTCCGCCTGGAGTGGATGGAGCACACGCCGCCCTTCTACACCTCGGTGGACATCCGCAACGCCGGCTTCAAGCTCGCGCCGGTGGACACCAACCTCTTTCCCGGTGGCTGGAACAACCTGACGCCCGAGATGCTGCCGCTGGCGGTGCAGGCGGCCATGGCGGCGATCGAGAAGATCTGCCCCGAGGCGCGCAACCTGCTGCTGATCCCCGAGAACCACACGCGCAACACCTTCTACCTGAGCAATGTGGCCCAGCTGCGGCGCATCTTCCACATGGCCGGCCTGAACGTGCGCATCGGCTCCATCAGCCCCGATGTGAAGAAGAACACCACCATCGAACTGCCCGACGGCGAGACCGTGGTGCTGGAGCCCGTGGTGCGCAACAAGGGCCGGCTGGGGCTGAAGGATTTCGATCCCTGCACCATCCTGCTCAACAACGACCTGTCGGCCGGCATTCCCGGCATCCTGGAAGACCTGCACACCCAGTACCTGCTGCCGCCGCTGCACGCCGGCTGGTCGGTGCGGCGCAAGAGCAAGCATTTCCAGAGTTACGAGGACGTGGCCAAGCGTTTTGGCAAGCTGCTGGGCATCGACCCCTGGCTGATCAACCCGATGTTCAACCGCTGCGGCGAAGTCAACTTTGCCGAGAGCACCGGCATGGAGTGCCTGACCAGCAATGTGGACGCGCTGCTGGGCAAGATCCGGCGCAAGTACAAGGAATACGGCATCAAGGAAAAGCCCTTCGTTGTCGTCAAGGCCGACAACGGCACCTATGGCATGGGCATCATGACCGTGCGCGATGCCAAGGAGCTGGAAGACCTGAATCGCCGCACCCGCAACAAGATGAGCGTGATCAAGGACGGCCAGGAGGTGAGCGAGGTCATCATCCAGGAAGGCGTGCTGACCAACGAGCGCATGCATGACGCGGTCGCCGAGCCGGTGGTCTACATGATGGACCGCTATGTGGTGGGCGGCTTCTACCGCATCCACGCCGAGCGCGGCGTGGACGAGAACCTCAACGCGCCGGGCGCCAGCTTCGTGCCGCTGGCCTTCGAGCAGAGCACGCGCCTGCCCCAGCCGGGCGCCAAGCCCGGTGCCAGCGCCCCGAACCGCTTCTACATGTACGGCGTGGTCGGCCGGCTCGCCATGCTGGCGGCTAGCTACGAGCTGGAAGCCACCGACCCCGAAGCCGAGGTTTACGAGTAAGGCGGGCGGTGGCGGGGCAATGGTTGCTGCGGTGCAACATTTTCGCCGGAATCCGCTTTTTCCGGTATTTCCCACATTGGTCGCGCCTGCCAGCGGGGGCAGAATGTCGACTTCGCATTGCACGGAACCCCGCCGCTGAAAGCGGGGACGATTTGTGTCCGCCACCAGATCCTCGCTCGCCGCACTGACCCTGGGCGCCATCGGCGTCGTCTACGGCGACATCGGCACCAGCGTGCTGTATGCCGTCAAGGAGGTCTTCGGCTCGGGGCACGTGGAGTTCACCCCGGCGAACGTCTACGGCATCCTCTCCATCTTCTTCTGGACCCTGACGGTCATCGTCTCGCTCAAGTACGTCACGCTGGTGCTGCGCGCGGACAACAACGGCGAAGGCGGGCTGGTCGCCATGCTGGCGCTGGCCTCGCAGTCGGTGAAAGACAAGCCGGCACTGCGCCGCGCCCTGCTGCTGGTGGGCATCTTCGGCACCTGCCTGTTCTATGGCGACGGCGTCATCACGCCGGCCATTTCCGTGCTGTCGGCGGTCGAAGGCCTGGAGGTGGTGTCGCCCGCCTTCACCAGGGCAGTCATACCGCTCACGCTGGTCATCCTGTTCGGCCTGTTCTTCGTGCAGAAGCGCGGCACGGCCGGCATCGGCAAGTTCTTCGGTCCCATCACGCTGGTCTGGTTCGCCGCCATCGCGCTGCTGGGCGTCACGCAAATCGCCACCCATCCGACCATCCTGTGGGCGCTGAGCCCGCTTTATGCCCTGCGCTTCATCTTCGACAACCCGGGCACCACCTTCATCATCCTGGGGGCGGTGGTGCTGTGCGTGACCGGGGGAGAGGCGCTGTATGCCGACATGGGCCACTTCGGCAAGAAGCCCATCCGCGTGGCCTGGTTCTCCATCGTCATGCCCGCGCTGACGCTCAACTACTTCGGCCAGGGCGCGCTGCTGCTGGAGCACCCCGCGGCGGTGAAGAATCCCTTCTTCATGATGGCGCCGTCCTGGGCCCTGCTGCCGCTGGTGGGGCTGGCCACCATGGCCACGGTGATCGCCTCGCAGGCCCTGATTTCGGGCGCCTTCAGTGTGACCAAACAGGTCATCCAGCTCGGCTATCTGCCGCGCCTGCAGGTGCAACACACCAGCGTCACCGATACCGGCCAGATCTACATGCCTTTCGTGAACTGGGGCTTGTTCGTGGCCATCGTGCTGGCCGTGCTGCTGTTCAAGTCGTCCAGCAACCTGGCCGCGGCCTATGGCATCGCGGTCACGCTGGACATGACGATCACCACCGTGCTCACCTTCTTCGTGCTTCGCTATGGCTGGAACTACCCGCTGCTGCTCTGTCTGGCGGCGACGGGCTTCTTCTTCTTCGTGGACATTGCCTTTTTCGCGTCCAACCTGCTCAAGCTGCTGGAAGGTGGCTGGTTCCCGCTGCTGATCGGCTCGTCCATCTTCATGCTGATGCTCACCTGGAAGCAGGGCCGCGCGCAGCTCAATGGAGCCTTGCGCCAGGATGCCCTGGACCTGCGCAGTTTCCTGGATGCTGTCTTTATCAGCCCGCCGGCCCGCGTGGAGGGCACGGCCGTATTCCTGACGGCTGAGCCGGGCAACGTGCCCAATGCGCTGCTGCACAACCTCAAGCACAACAAGGTGCTGCACCAGAACAACCTGTTTGTCACCGTGCGCAACCATGAGGTGCCCTGGGTCGGCATGGACAAGCGCATCGAGATCGAGCCGCTGGGGCATGACTGCTGGCAGGCGATCGTCCACTATGGCTTCAAGAACGACCCCGATCTGCCTTCGGCCTTGCAGCAGATCCGCAATCTAGGGTGCGAATTCGACTCGATGACGACCAGCTACTTCCTGTCGCGCGATATCGTGATCCCCACGATGGGCAAGGGCATGGCCCCCTGGCGCGAGAAGCTGTTCGCGCAGATGCACCACAACGCGAGTGCGGCGGCCGAGTTCCTGAACCTGCCGAACAACGCGGTGGTGGAGCTGGGTTCGAAGATCGAGATCTGAGCATCGCC
>JAJZUZ010000064.1 GCA_021845965.1 Pseudomonadota bacterium
GCTGCTGCGCCTGTCAGGCCATCTGTTGCGACGCGACTGAGCGCCGCGCCGCCGCGGCCACCGTGCCGCTGCACAGCGCCAGCTTCATCACCGATTCGATCTGGGTGATGATCGATCCCCAGTCGGCCCGCTGGATGGCCTCCCTGGCCTGGGTGCGCAGGCTTTGCAGCAGGGCGGTATTGCGCGTCACCTCGACCACGTGGCGTGCGAAGGCTTCGTCGTCGCCGAAGGGTGCCAGCAGGCCGCTGCGGCCGTGTTCGATCGTGTCGGCTGCCGCGGCATAGTCGAAGGCCACGACGGCCAGGCCGCTGGCCATGGCCTCCAGCACCACATTGCCGAACGTTTCCGTCGTGCTGGGAAAGGCGAAGATGTCGGCGCTCGCGTAGTGCCGCGCCAGATCGTCGCGGGCCAGCTGGCCGGTGAAGATGGCGTCGGGCGCGAGCGCCTGCAGTTCCGACCGCGCCGGTCCGTCGCCTGCCAGCACCAGGCGGGTGTCGGGTCGGATCAGGCGGGCCTGCGCATAGGCCTGCACCAGCAGCGGCAGGTTCTTCTCGCGGGCGAGACGGCCCACGCACAACATGACGGGTGTGTCCGGGTTGGCGCCCCAGCGGGCGCGCAGGGCGTCGCTGCGCAAGGCAGGGTCGAAGATCTGCGCGTCCACGCCGCGCGCGACCACCTGCAGGCGCTCGAAGCCGGCCCGGGCCAGGCGCTCCGCCAGCCCCTGCGTGGGGACCATGGTGGTCTCGGTCTGGTTGTGGAAGCGCTTGAGGTAGGCCATGATGGGCTTGCTCAGCCAGCCCATGCCGTAGTGGCTGCTGTAGGCATGGAAATTGGTGCGGAAATCCGATGTGACGGGGATGCGCAGCTTGCGCGCCACGCGCAGTGCCGACCAGCCTAGCGGGCCTTCAGTGGCGATATGCACCAGATCCGGCCGCTCCAGGTTCCACAAGGGCTCCAGCTGCTTGCGCGAGGGCAGTCCGAGTTGCAGATGCGGATAGCGCGGGATGGGCAGGCCGCGCATCAGCACGTCGGCCGACTCGGCGCGATCCTGCCTCGGGTCAACGCTCTGGCGCGGGCGCACCAGCTGTACCCGGTGCCCGCGCTCGCGCAGCCCGTCGACGACGCGCTTGAGCGTGAGGGCCACCCCGTTGATCTCGGGCGGGTAGGTTTCGGTGACCACGGCGATGCGCAGATGGGTCTGGGCCGCGGGCAGGTTCTCGACGAGCAGGTCGGTCGGATCAGTGTTCATGGCCGCCATCTTCACGCCGGCATATCTCAATTCCGTGACAGGGCGTACCGGTGTCGCGCGGCCGCTGTGACGACGACGTGACGAGGCCAGCCTGTCATCGTATTTTCACGATCGATGGCGAGGATGCGCGCTGCGTCGATGCCTTGCGTCGATCGCCGACCATCCACCCTAGGAGTACCTGTGAGCAATTTTCTGGAGACCCTGAAGGAGCAGCGCTGGGATGACCACCGCTACTACCACCACAGCCGCATCAACCAGGCCCTGCATCTGGTCAGCGCCTTGTCCTTTCTGGTGGCCTATGGCTTCCTCTTCGTCAATCCGCCCGTCGCGGCCCTGATCGCCTGGCTCATCTCCATGGTGACGCGGCAGTCGGGCCACTTCTTCTTCGAGCCCAAGGGCTATGACCATGTCAACCAGGCCACCCACGAGTACAAGGAGGCCATCAAGGTGGGCTACAACCTGCAGCGCAAGGTGGTGCTCATGGCCATCTGGGCCCTGGCGCCGCTGGCGGTCTACCTGGTTCCCGGCCTGTTCGGCCTGCTGACGCCGCACACGGACCTGGGCGGCTTTGTGCTCAACGTGGGTTGGGTGTGGCTGGTCATCGGCGTCGCGGGCCTGCTGTTTCGCATGCTGCAGCTGTTCTGGCTCAAGGACGTGCAGACCGGCCTGTGCTGGGTGAGCAAGATCCTGACCGACCCCTTCCACGACATCCTGCTGTACTACAAGGCGCCGTATCAGCTGCTCAAAGGCGAGCTCTTCGCGCCGGGCGAGCACCCCGGCGAGCTGGGCCGCCAGCACGGCTGACGGGAAGCAGGACCGGCGGTGCCCGCCGGTCCCATGGTCTCAGCGCACCAGCTGGCGCAGCATCTCGTGCAGCAGGCCGCGCCGGATCGCCTTGTTGCTCAGCGTCGCGTCCTGCCACCACCAGCCGTCCTGCTGCATCTGCCGGCCCGCGCGCACGAAGCGCTCCAGCATGTCGGCAAAGTCCGCGTCCGAGAAATTCAGGCTGAAGATCAGCCGCCCCGTACCCACCCAGCTCAAGGCCAGTCCATGATCGCGCAGGTAGTACTGCAGCATCCAGTTGTAGCGCGAGGGCTGCGTGTAGCTCAGCGTCCAGACGGAAGACAGATTCGCAGCGGCCACGGGCAGGCCCTCGGCCTGCATGCGGGCGTTGAACTGTTCGCGCCGCCCGTTCCAGCGCGCGTCCAGGTTCGCGTACAGGTCCCGCACCTCGGGCGTGTCCAGCCGGCGCAGGAACTCGCGCATCGCACCCATCACATAGGGGTGCGAGTTGAAGGTGCCGCGCGCGAAGCAGATGTCGGCCGGCCGCTCGTCGCGGAAGCGCTGCATCAGGTCCCGGCGCCCGCAGACCACGCCGACCGGCAAGCCGCCACCCAGCGTCTTGCCGTAGGTCACCATGTCGGCCTGCACGCCGAAGTATTCCTGTGCCCCGCCGGGCGCGAGGCGAAAGCCCAGGAACACTTCGTCGAAGATCAGCACGATGCCACGCTCGGTGCAGACCTCGCGCAACTGGCGCAGCCACTGGGTATAGGCCTCGCGGTCGAAGCCGGCGCTGCGGCTGCTGTCCACCAGCGTGGAGTCACCCGGCGCATTGCGATTGGGGTGCAGTGCCTGCAGCGGGTTGACCAGCACGCAGGCGATGTCCTTGCGCGTGCGCAGCACCTTGAGCGACGCTTCGTGCATGTCACGCAGGGTGTAGGTCTCGCGCGGCGGCAGCGGGTTGCCCGGGCCGGGTTGTACGTCTTCCCACCAGCCGTGGTAGGCACCGGTGAAGCGCACCAGATGGCGACGCCGCGTGTGGTAGCGCGCCAGGCGCACGGCCTGCATCACGGCTTCGGTGCCGCTCATGTGGAAGGAGACCGCGTCCAGCCCGGAGATGCCCTGCAGCAGCAGCACGTTCTCGGCTACGCAGGGGTGGTAGGCGCCCAGCACGGGCCCCAGGTCCTGCGCCAAGCGCACACCGGCCTCGATGCAGGACTTGTAGAAGTCCACACCCATGACGTTGACGCCATAGGAGCCGGTCAGATCGAGATAACGCTGGCCGTCCAGGTCAGTGACGCTGACGCCGTCGGCGGATTGCAGGAAGGCGCCCACTTTCAGGTGCTCGCGCACGAGGGGACTGAACTGGTAGGGCACGCGGTAGGCGCCGGTGAAGCGCAGGTCCGGCAGGCCTTCGCGCGTCTGCGCGGTGAGGGCGATCGATTGAGGCGACCGGGACTGCAGGCGGCCGGCCAGGGCGAAGAAGCCGGCGCGGCGTTGCTGCGCGACCTCCGGCGGTGCACCGTCGCAGGCGAAGAAGGTGGCCTCGTCATAGGCGTAACCGGGGATCCAGCGCGCCAGGCGCTTGGCCAGACGCGAGTGACCGGCGAGGGAGGGGTGCTTGGCGCGCGAGAGTTCGAGCCGGCGTTTGAGGTAGGGAAGAGCGGCGCCCGCGGCGCCGGCGATCCAGGCAAGTTCGTAGGTCATGGCCTTCAATGAGCAAGGGATGACTGTTTGTATTCAAGCGTTTTGACACCTGTGTGAAATCAAGATGACATTCCGAAAATGGCGTGACCGCATCCTGCTGCAGGAAGATCTCAACTTCCTGCTGACCAACCGCCTGCCGCGCGTTGCCGTGACGCGCTGGATGGGGCGCTTCAGCAAGATCCGCAACCCGCTGGTGCGTTCCCTGTCCATCGCGGTCTGGAGGTGGTTCTCGGACCTGGACCTGTCCGAGGCCAGGAAACAGGGTTTCGACAGCCTGCACGACTGTTTCGTGCGCGAACTGAAGGACGGCGCACGCCCCTTCGATCCGTCACCGGACGCGGTGTGCAGCCCCTGCGATGGCATCGTGGGGGCCTGCGGCCCGATCGAGAGCGACGAGCTGCTGCAGATCAAGGGCATGCCCTACCGGCTGAGCGAGTTGCTCGGCAGCGCGGCCCTGGCCGAGCGGCACCGGGGCGGCAGCTACGTTACCATCCGCCTGACCAGCAGCATGTACCACCGCTTTCATGCCCCCGATGACTGCACGGTGCAGCGCGTGACGCACATCCAGGGCGATACCTGGAACGTCAATCCGATCGCGCTCAAGCGCGTGCAGCGACTCTTCTGCCGCAACGAGCGCGCGGTGATCGAGAGCCGGCTGGAGACCTCGGGCCTGCCGCTGACGCTGGTGCCCGTGGGCGCCATCCTGGTGGCCAGTGTGCGCCTGCATTTCGCGCAACTGCAACTGCACCACGACTATGCCGGGCCGCAGGTCATCGAATGCCAGGCCCGCCTGCGACGCGGTCAGGAGATGGGCTGGTTCGAGCACGGCTCCACCATCATCGTGTTGGCGCCGCCCGGACTGTCCCTGCAAGCCGGCATTGACACGGGAACCCGGCTCAAGGCTGGGCAGGCGCTCTTGACAACCTAGTCGCGGGCCAGACGGAAGGCCCAGGCCGTCTTCTGCCAGGCCTGCTCTTCCTCTTTCAGCAAATGCGCGGACTGCGGGTAGGCGTCACACCAGCCGCCGGGGCAGTCCAGGCGGAAGGCCTGCGGGCCGGCCCAGGCCAGCCGCAGGCCCTGCAGGTCGGGGTCGCGGCGGGCATGGCAAAGGATGACGGCCAGCCGCAGGGCCAGCAGCTGCATGACGAAGGTCTCGTCGTCCAGACTGACGTCCAGCTTGCGCAGCTTGCCGCGGTGCCCCAGCACCAGCAGGCCCAGGCGGTGCAGCTCGTTCATGGTGAAGCCGGCGGCGTCGGCGTTGTCCAGGATGTAGGCGCCATGCTTGTGGTAGTCGCTGTGCGAGATGGCGCTGCCGATCTCGTGCAGCTGCGCGGCCCAGCCCAGCTTCTGCAGGTGCCAGTCCAGTTCGGCGACCTCGCGTGCGTCGGCCAGTTGGTGCATCAGGTGGCGTGCCACGCGGCTGACACGCTGCGCCTGCGTCGGGTCGGTATTGAAGTGGGTGGCCAGGCGCTGCACGCTGGCGCTGCGCTGGTCGCTCTGCGCCTGCTCGCGGTCGAGCAGGTCGTACAGGGCGCCGTGGCGCAAGGCGCCCTGCGCCACATGCATTTCCTCGATGCCCAGCAGGTCGAACACGGCGCGCAGCACGCTGACGCCGCCGCCGATGACCGCGCGGCGGTCATCCTTCATGCCCTCGATGCGCAGGCGGTCCGCGCTCTGCGCCTTGAGCAGGCGCTCCAGCAGCCAGTCGAGCCCCGCGCGCGTGACCACCTCGGCCGGCCAGCCGGCTGCCTGCAGCACGTCACCGACCGCGCCCACTGTCCCGGAGGAGCCGTAGGCGGTGTCCCAGTCTTCCGGGCGGCAGCTGTTGAGGGCCTCGTCCAGCACGGCCTTGGCGGCCACCTCGGCCGTCTCGAAGGCCTGCGGCGTGAAGCTGCCGTCGGGGAAGTAGCGCATGGACCAGGCGACGCTGCCGACGCGAAAGGAGTCCATGAAGCGGGTGCGGTAGCCCTGGCCCAGGATGAGTTCGGTCGAACGCCCGCCGATATCGATGACCAGGCGGCGTTCGTCGGATTGCGGCAGCAGGTGGGCCACGCCCTGGTAGATCAGGCGCGCCTCCTCGCGGCCGGAGATCACCTCGATCGGAAAGCCCAGGATCTGCTGGGCGCGGTCCAGAAAGACCTCGCGGTTGCGCGCCTCGCGCAGCGTCTGCGTGGCGACGGCACGCACCTGGTGCGGCTTGAAACCGGCGATGCGTTCGGCGAAACGGCCCAGGCAGTCCCAGCCGCGCTGCATCGCCTCCACGGTCAGGTTGCGGTCGGCATCCAGGCCGTTGCCCTGGCGTACCGTTTCCTTCAGGTATTCGCGGCGCTTGAGCAGACCGTGGTCCAGCTGCGCGATCTCCAGGCGAAAGCTGTTTGAGCCCAGGTCGACCGCGGCAAGTTCAATTCCGTTCTTCATGAGGCTGCTCTTCTGACTGGCCGGCAGCATAGCACCGTGCCGTCGCGACAGCGCGCGGGCGCTGCGCACGACGCCACGGGACGCCTTAGCCAAGGATGCGGCCATCGGCACTGAGCATGCTCTGTGTCACATAGGCACTGACGCGGCGCTGCGCCTGGAAGGCGACACGGAAGCCGCCCAGGTCCCGCGCGCCGGACTTCTGGAAGGCCTGCAGCACCTGGGCCCGGGTGGCTCCCGCGTCGAGCTGCTGCAGCACGTCCTGCGCGTAGCGCGCCGCGATATAGCCGGACAGGCTGAGCGGGTTGGGCGGCTCGTCGAACAGGCGCGCCATGGTCTCGCGATAGGCGCGCACGATGGGCAGGCCGGCGTTGACCATCGGCACCACCTGGGTGGCGATGACCGGGGTGTTGCGCGCGGCGCCGAGCTGGTTGAGCGTCTGCAGATTGACGTCGGCCAGACCGATGACGTAGCGCTGCCGGTCCTGCTGCTCCAGTCCCTGCGTGAACTGGGCCAGCTCGGGCGTGCCGCCGATGAAGAGCAGGATCGCCGGCGTGCGGGGGCCGAACCGCTGTGCCAGCTGCTGCAGGGAATCGGTGGGCAGGTAGGTGACGATGCGCAACTGCAGATCGGCTGCGATGCGGCTGAGATCCGTCTGGTACAGCGACTGTTCCTGCGGCGAGGCGTAGACCACGCCAAGTTCGGCCACGCCGATGACCGACAGGGATTTCAGAGCGTGCGCAATCTGCTCGCGCCGGGAGGCAAAGATGGGAAAGGTCCGCTGCTCCGGCGCGGTGGCCTGGTCCTGGTGCAGCCAGGGGGCGACATGCGCGATTTCCGGTCCGTCCTGGCGCAGCAGTTGTTCCAGCAGGCCGGCCGTGCGGTCGCCGCAGGTGCCGCAAAGCGCGACGCTGGCCGGCTGCAGGCGCACCTGGTCCACGGCCTGGCGCAGGCTGCCCGGGCTGCCGTCCACCTCCACGACGGTGTGCTGCACCGGGCGGCCGCGCAGGCCACCGCGGGCATTGAACTCCTGCCAGGCTGCCCGCGAGCCGATCAGGAAGTCGCGGGAGACATCCAGCTGGCCGGGCGACGAGTCGACGATCTGGACGATCTCGGGCGTACGCCCCGCGGCCGTTGCCCGCACCGGCTGGGACCGGGCGGAGATGGCACCCAGCAGGGCGCTGGCGGGGATGCCGAGCAGAAGGCGGCGGCGCGTGGCAGAGGCAGGCATGCGGGATAGTGCAGAAACAGAGGCTGGCGCTCAGGCTACGCGGCGTGGGTGACCGTTTGATGACCCGGACGCGTCCTTTTCATGACAGAATTGCGACACCACTTTTTCGGGTGGTTTCGAGCAACATTTCTACGTGTCATATTGCTGACATAAAAGCTTCTTAGAGTTCGTCCATCTCCAACCAACCCTTAAGGAGCTTTTCATGACAACCCTCTTCAAATTTGCTCTCTCCAGCCTGGCGGCCACCGCGCTGCTGGCCAGCGCGAGCCTGGCTTCGGCCCAGGACGTGACGGGTGCCGGATCGACCTTCGCGGCGCCCATTGTTTCTAAGTGGGCATCCGACTACAACAAGGCCACCGGCGTCAAGATCAACTACCAGTCTGTGGGCTCGGGTGCCGGCATTCGCCAGATCGATGCCAAGACCGTGGACTTTGGCGCTTCTGACATGCCGCTGAAGGACGAGGAACTGGCCAGCAAGGGCCAGATGCAATTCCCTTTCATCATGGGCGGTACTGTGCCGGTTGTGAATATCAAAGGCGTGGCGCCAGGCCAGCTCAAGCTGACCGGCCCCGTGCTGGCTGGTATCTACCTGGGCAAAATCACGAAGTGGACTGACAAGGCCATCACCGCCCTGAACCCGGGCGTGAGCCTGCCGGATTCTGAGATCGCTGTCGTCCGCCGGGCGGACGGGTCCGGTACCACCTTTGGTTTCACGAACTATCTGAGCCAGATCAGCCCCGAGTGGAAGGAAAAAGTGGGTGAGGGCACCGCCGTGAACTGGCCGGTGGGCGCCGGCGGCAAGGGCAATGAGGGTGTGGCTGCCTTCGTCGGCCGCCTGCCCAACTCGATCGGCTATGTCGAGTATGCCTACGCACATCAGAACAAAATGGCGCATACCCAGCTTCAAAATCGTGACGGTCATTTCGTGCAGCCCAGTGACGATACGTTCAAGGCCGCAGCCGCCGGGGCTGATTGGTCCAAGACCTTCTATCAGGTTTTGGGCAACAAGCCCGGCAAGGACGCTTGGCCGATCACGAGTGCAACATTTGCCCTGATGCACAAGACGCAGGACAAGCCTGCTAATGCCGCGGCTGTTCTGAAGTTCTTCGATTGGGCGTTCAAACATGGTGACAAGACCGCGACCGATCTGGAGTACGTCCCCATGCCGGACAGCGTGAAGGCCGCGATCGAGAAGTCCTGGAGCCAGATCAAGGATGCCTCTGGCAAGCCCATCGCCTTCAAGTGACCGACTGATACAGGAACTGCCACATCGCCATGAGTTCACTCCCATCCGTATCCCCGCCCCGAACCGGCGCCTGGTTTGACGTCCTGTTCGGCTGGCTCGCAAAGGGTGCGGCATGGGTGACTCTGGCGCTGCTGGCCAGTATCCTGCTTTCCTTGCTGGTCGGTGCCTGGCCGGCCATCGAACGCTACGGTCTGGGTTTCCTGACCAGCCCGGTGTGGGACCCGGTGCAGGAAAATTTTGGTGGCCTGGTGATGATCTACGGCACCCTGGCCACCTCCGTCATTGCCTTGTTGATCGCGGTGCCCGTCAGTTTCGGCATCGCGCTCTTTCTTACTGAGATGTGTCCGGCCTGGCTCAAGCGTCCGCTGGGCACCGCCATTGAATTGCTGGCGGCGGTGCCCTCCATCGTCTATGGCATGTGGGGCCTGCTGGTATTCGGCCCCATCCTGGCCACCTACGTGCAGATGCCGCTGCAGAAACTGTTCAGCGGCGTGCCCTACCTGGGCGCGCTGGTGTCGGGGCCGCCGGTGGGCATCGGTATCCTGTCGGCCGGCATCATCCTGGCCATCATGATCACCCCCTTCATTGCCGCCGTGATGCGCGATGTGTTCGAAGTGACCCCGCCGCTGCTCAAGGAGTCCGCGTACGGGCTGGGCTCGACCACCTGGGAGGTGGTCTCCAAGGTGGTCCTTCCCTATACCAAGGCCGGCGTGGTGGGCGGCATCATGCTCGGTCTGGGGCGCGCGCTGGGTGAGACCATGGCCGTGACTTTTGTCATCGGCAACATGAACCAGTTGTCCAGCCTGAGCCTGTTCGAACCGGCCAACAGCATTACCGCAGCGCTGGCCAACGAGTTCGCCGAGGCGGCCGCCGGCCTGCACCAGGCCTCGCTGATCTATCTGGGGCTGGTGCTGTTCTTCATCACCTTCGTTGTGCTCTCCCTGTCCAAGCTGTTGCTGGCCCAGCTCAAGAAGAGCGAGGGAGCGAAATCATGAGCGCACAAGACGATATCCGCCGCGCCGCCTATGCCCGGCGCAAGCGCGTCAACATCCTGGCGCTGACGCTCTCGCTGGGCGCCATGGCCTTTGGCCTGTTCTGGCTGTTCTGGATCCTGTGGGAAACCCTGCGGCTGGGCGTGGGCGGCCTGACCTGGGCCGCGCTGACGCAGATGACCCCACCGCCCAACGAGGCGGGCGGCATCGCCAATGCGATCTACGGATCCTTCCTCATGGTGGTGTTGTCCACCTTTGTCGGCACACCAATCGGCATCATGGCCGGCATCTACCTGGCCGAATACGACCCCAAGGGCTGGCTGGCCAGCGTCACGCGCTTCGTGAACGACATCCTGCTGTCGGCCCCGTCCATCGTCATCGGCCTGTTCGTCTACGCCGTCGTCGTGGCGCGCTTCAAGACCTTCTCCGGCTGGGCCGGTGTCATGGCGCTGGCGCTGCTCGTCATCCCGGTGGTGATCCGCACCACCGAAAACATGCTGCAGCTGGTGCCGGCCGCCATGCGCGAAGCCGCCTATGCGCTGGGCACGCCCAAGTGGAAAGTCATCACCCTGATCACCCTGCGCGCCGCACGGGCTGGCGTGGTGACGGGCGTGCTGCTGGCGGTGGCGCGCATCTCCGGCGAGACGGCGCCGCTGCTGTTCACGGCGCTGAACAACCAGTTCTGGACGTCCAACCTCGGCGATCCGATGGCCAGCCTGCCGGTGACCATCTTCAAGTTCGCCATGAGCCCGTACGAAAACTGGCAGCAGCTGGCCTGGGCCGGTGTGCTGATCATCACGGCGACCGTGCTGGGCCTGAACATCGTTGCCCGCCTCATGACGGGCCGCAAGAGCTGATCCTGATGTATACGAGCGAATATCCCGCAAGGAACCCTATGGAAACGACGCCCACTCCGGCTCCCGCGCCCGTGCCGAAGATTTCGGTGCGCGACCTGAACTTCTTCTACGGCAAGTTCCATGCGCTCAAGGGCATCAACCTGGACATCCCGCAGAACAAGGTCACGGCTTTCATCGGCCCGTCGGGCTGCGGCAAGTCCACGCTGCTGCGCATCTTCAACCGCATGTATGAGCTCTACCCGGACCAGCGCGCCGAAGGGCAGGTGCTGCTGGACGGGGAGAACCTGCTGACGAGCAAGCAGGACGTGGCCTTGCTGCGCGCCAAGGTTGGCATGGTGTTCCAGAAGCCCACGCCCTTTCCCATGTCCATCTACGACAACATCGCCTTCGGCATCAAGCTGTTCGAAAAGCTCAGCGCCACCGACATGGAGGAGCGTGTCGAGTGGGCGCTGCGCAAGGCCGCGCTATGGAGCGAGGTGAAGGACAAGCTCAAGCAGAGCGGCTCCAGCCTGTCCGGCGGCCAGCAGCAGCGTCTGTGCATCGCACGCGGCATCGCCATTAAGCCCGAAGTGATCCTGCTGGACGAGCCCTGCTCGGCCCTGGACCCGATTTCCACCGCCAAGATCGAGGAGCTGATCGTCGAACTGAAGGAGGACTACACGGTGGTCATCGTCACGCACAACATGCAGCAGGCGGCGCGCTGCAGCGATTACACGGCCTATATGTACCTGGGCGATCTGGTGGAGTTCGGCGCGACGGAGCAGGTCTTCTTCAAGCCCATGCGCAAGGAGACCGAGGACTACATCACCGGTCGCTTCGGCTAAGAGGAGGAGAGCAACATGCCTGAGAAACATCTTTCCACACAGTTCGATAGCGAACTGAGTACTGTCTCCAGCCGCGTCATGGAAATGGGCGGCCTGGTTGAAGCCCAGGTCCAGCAAGCCGTGCAGGCGCTGGGCCAGTTCAATGCCGAGGAGGCGCGCCGCGTCATCGAGCTGGAGCACCGTGTGAATCACATGGAGATCGAGCTCGACCACGAGATCTCGTCCATCATTGCGCGCCGCCAGCCGACGGCTCGCGATCTGCGCCTGCTGATGGCGGTGGCCAAGGCCGTGGCCAACCTGGAGCGCGCGGGCGACGAGGCGGAGAAGATGGCGCGCATGGTGATGTCCATCATTGAGAGCGGGGCACCGCGCGCGCTGCCCGCCTCGGAGCTGCGCACGGCCGCGGACCTGGCCTCGGGCCAGCTGCGCAAGGCGCTGGATGCCTTTGCCCGCCTGGATACGGCGACCGCGGTGGCCATCCTGCGTGAGGACGACCTGATCGACAAGGAGTTCGACAGCTTCGTGCGCGTGCTCATCACCTACATGATGGAAGACCCGCGCACCATCTCCACCAGCCTGGA
>JAJZUZ010000065.1 GCA_021845965.1 Pseudomonadota bacterium
GCGCGAAGCCGCCTCATTGAAGAAGGCCACGTGCTGCCAGTCGGGCAGGTGGAAGTCGCTGCCGATCAGGCGGTTCACGTGCAGCAGCAGGTTGCGGTTGAAGGCGGCGGTGACACCGAGCGCATCGTCGTAAGCTGGCTCCAGCACGGCGCGCGGCTTGACCAGATCCACCCCGATCAGCAGGCCGCCACCCTGCGCCGCCGCGCGCGCCTGGCGCAGGAAGGCCAGTGCCTCGGCCGGCGTGAAGTTGCCGATGCTCGACCCGGGGTAGAACAGCACCCGCGGCCCCGCGCCCACCTGGGCCGGCAAGGCGAGCGAAGAGGAAAAGTCCAGCCCCACCCCCATCATTTCCAGCGTGGGGAACTGGCGTTGCATGCATTGCAGCGCGTTGTGCAGGAAGTCCACCGAGATGTCCACCGCCACATAACGCGCCGGCTGCAGCAGGCCGAACAGGCGCGCCGCCTTCTCGCAGTTGCCCGCGCCGAGATCGACCAGTGTGGCCCCCTTGGGCAGCTGCCGGGCGATCGCGGGGCCGTGGGCACTCAGCAACGCCGCCTCGGTGCGCGTGGGGTAGTACTCGGGCAGCTCGGTAATGGCATCGAACAGGCGCGAACCCAGCGGATCGTAAAAGTACTTGGGTGCCAGCGCGGCCGGCGTGGCCTGCAGGCCGCGCACGATCTCCTCGCGCACCGCCGCCCGGTCTTCGCGGTGCAGCTGGATGAACAGGGGCTGGCGCAGTGTGGGGGTGAGCATCGGCGCAATATACCGCAGGGGTCTGCGGGACGGCCACCGCGCCGGCGTCGAGGTATCTGCCGCGCGCACTGGGCGACCTGGCGTCGGAGTGTGCCTGCGCCGCGGCGCATGGCACGAGCGCTTGCGTTACGGCGCGATGATGCACCGCGCGACTTCAGCAGCAGCGCGCCGGGGCGCCCTCCTCGACGTCGCCCGCGTCCTGTGCCTGGCGTGGTGCCATGCGCAGGAACACCCCCAGCGCCATGAGCAGCGTGGACGCGCTCACGATGATGGCCACCGGGTAGTACAGATTGCCGGCCATGTCGAGCTGGCTGTACTTGATCACCATCATCAGGCCCTCGAGCGACAACGCCACACACACCGTGCCGATGAAACGCGGCAGCGTGCGGCGCAGCATCACAATCACGTCGTGGTCGGCCTCGCTGCCGTATTCCTTGCTGAGCACCAGCGCCACCTCGTAGACGGCCAGCGCGATGACGGTGGCATTGACCATCTTGACGATGACCTGGGTGATCTCCTCGCCACTTGCCACCTGGCGGACCGCGGCCGCCAGGGTGGTGAAGAAGATCAGTGCCGACAGGGCGAAGAAGATGAGGGTGAATCCGCGCGCAAAGAGTTTTTGCGTGGCCGACAGCAGTCTGTTGCGATTCATGAGGCTCCTGGATGGGTTGGAAGGTCATACCAGCCGGCGTCTCCCGGCGGCGTCCACGCGGGGTCGGCCAGGTGCGCAAGCAGATGGTCCCTGAGCTGGCGGGCCGGCACGACGAAGCCGTTGTGCAGAGGCGTGGCAAACACCTCCACCCCCATTTCCAGTGCCGCCATGTCGGGCAGCCAGACCGTCAGGAAGTCATGCAGATCGATGCCCGCCGCCGTGCAACGCGCCCAGTCGCGACGCGCGCACAGGCGGGCGCAGACCGGGCTCGGCCACAGCGGCAGGTTGCGGTAACCCTGGGAGTCGGTCAGCGACACCCAACCGTCGCCGTCATGCAGGCCCCACAGCACCGCGCTGTCGACGACGCTGCGCACGAAGTAGCGATAGCGCTCCCGGCCGTTGTGCAGGCTCGCCGCCAGCGGGCCGGCCTGCGTCAGTACGGTGATCGGTTTCAAGGTCTCATACCGGATCGAAACATGACAGGTCGCAGCTTAGGGAAGCGATCGGTCCGCGGCCAGCAAAGAAATGTTTTGTTGCCTGGGTTACCGCCGCGCACGCAGTCCGCGGGAACTGCGCCGCGGGCGTGATTCCGGCGACCTCAGCCGCGCCCGGCCTGCGCGAAGGCCGTGGCGAGAAACTCCACCATGGCGCGCACCTTGTGCGACAGGTGCAGGCGGCTCGGGTAGACGACGTTGATGTCGAGTTCGGGCCCGGCGTACTGCGGCAGGATCTGCACCAGGCGGCCGGCCTGCAGGTCCTCGCCGACCAGGAAAGTGGGCTGGAAGATGACGCCCTGGTCCGCCAGCGCGGCGGCGCGGCAGGTGTCGCCGCTGTTGCTGCGCAGGCGCGGACGCACCTCGATGCTGCGCGCGCCCTGCGGCCCGCTGAAACGCCACTGCTCGCCGGTGGCGAGGTAGGTGTAGCCGATCACCGCATGCTGGACGATGTCGTCCAGCGCGCGGATCGGCGCCGCCTGCTGCAGGTAACGCGGCGAGGCGCACAGCACCAGGCGCGTGCCGGCAATGCGCCGCGCGATCAGGGTGGAGCTGGTCAGCTGGCCGATGCGCACCGCGAGGTCATAGCCCTCCTCGATCAGGTCCACCAGGCGGTCGTTGAGGTTGACCTCCAGCTCCACGCGCGGGTGCACGCGCAGGAACTCGCCCCACAGCGGCGCCAGGTGCCGGATGCCGAAGGTCAGCGGCGCCGTGATCTTCAGCAGGCCCTGCGCCTGCACGGCACTGGCGCTGACGGTGGCGTTGGCCTCCTGCAGCTCGGCCAGGATCTGCACGCAGCGCTGCAGGTAGTCGGCCCCGGCCTCGCTGAGCGAGAGCCGGCGCGTCGTGCGCTGCATCAGGCGCACGCCCAGGCGCGCTTCGAGATCACTGACATGGCGCGAAACCATGGCCTTGGACAGGCCCAGCTTGTCGGCCGCCTGCACAAAACTGCCCAGCTGCGCCACCGTGACAAACGATTCGATTTCCTTGAACTGATCCATGGGCGTCCTCGTATTACGACTATTGTTCTATAGCGATGAACAATGAGTCAACCAAATAACCATTTATGAAATGGAGAAGAGCCAATAAAGTAGATGTCATGAACGAACCACTCGCCCTCGTCCTTCAGCGCCCATCCAAGGCGGCGCAGCTCATCCTGCTTTTCCATGGCCGCGGCTCGAATGCACAGGCCATGACCGTCGTCGGTCAGGCCTATGCCCGCGCCTTCCCACAAGCCGTGGTGGTGGCAATCGATGCCCCCTATCCCTACGAATCGAACCCGGAAGGCCATCAATGGTTCTCGTCGGTGGGCTTGACGGAAGAGAACCGCCCCGAGCGCGTCGCCACGGCGCTGCCCGCCTTTGAATATGCCGTGCGCCACTGGCAGCAGCTGTCGGGTGTCGACGCGGCCGGCACCGCGCTGGTGGGCTTCTCCCAGGGGGCCATCATGGCGCTGGAGTCGGCGCTGCGCCCCGAGCCGGTGGCCGCGCGCATCGTCGCCATCGCGGGGCGCTTTGCACGCCTGCCCGAACAGCCGCTGCACGAAGGCGGCAGCATCCACCTGCTGCATGGCAAGGCCGACACGGTCATCCCCTACCGCCACACCATCGAGGGCGCCATGCGTCTGAAGACACTGGGAGCGGACTTCACTGCCGACGTGCTGCCCTTCGTCGGCCACGAACTGCACCCCGACCTGGTGGCGCTGGGCGTGGAAAAGCTGCAGCACCACATTCCGGCACGACTATGGATCCAGCCCGGAGAGGAACCCGAATGAACACCCTGCCCAGCCTCTTTGTCTCGCATGGCGCCCCGCTGTTCGCGGTCGATGCCGGCAGCACCGGCCCGGCCCTGCGCGCCTGGGCGCAAGCGCATGACCAGCCGAGCGCCGTCGTCGTGATGTCGCCGCACTGGATGGCGCGCACGCCCACGGTGATGGGCACGCCTGCACCGCAGACCTGGCACGACTTCGGCGGCTTCCCGGCCGAGCTCTACCAGCTGCAATACCCCGCGCCCGGCAACCCGGCGCTGGCGCAGGAAGTGGTGCAGCTGCTGCAGGCGGCCGGCATCGAGGCCGGCCTGGACAGCCGCCGGCCCTACGACCACGGTGCCTGGGTGCCGCTGATGCATCTCTACCCGGAGGCCGACGTGCCCGTGGTGCAGGTGGCCCTGCCCGCGCACTGGGGCCCGGCCCAGGTGTATGAGCTGGGCCGCGCGCTGCGCCCGCTGCGTGAGCGCGGCGTGCTGCTCATGGGCACCGGCAGCATGACGCACAACCTCGGTGAATTCTTCGGCGGCGGCCGGGAGCCCGCGCCCTATGTGATCGAGTTCAGCCGCTGGGTGGAAGACCAGGTGACGCGCTGCGACCTCCAGTCGCTGCTCAACTACCGCGAACTGGCGCCGCACGCCGCGCGCGCCCACCCCACGGACGACCACTTCCTGCCGCTGTTCTTTGCACTGGGCGCCGCGGGCGACGACGCGCGCCCCGACTACCTCAGCCGCGAGGTGATGTACGGCATGCTGGCCATGGACGCGTTCGCGCTACAGTCCTGAGCAGGGCCGGTTCCAAGAGCCAGCCCTGACCGCCTCCCGGGGGAGGCCTCAGGATCCGTTTCACATGTCTGCTCTCTTGCGCCGGTCGATCCGGCACCGGCTGTGCAGCGCGGTGCTGGGCACCGTGCTTGCCACCTGCGCCGCGTCCACACTCGCGGCGGCTCCGCGCTTCGAAGACTCCATGGCCCAGCGCATGCGGGCCTGCACCGCCTGCCATGGCGAGCAGGGCCGCGCCGGCCCCGACGGCTACTACCCGCGCATCGCGGGCAAGCCCGCGGGCTACCTCTACCACCAGCTGCAGCACTTCCGCGACGGCCACCGCAGCTACCGCCTCATGACGCAGCTGGTCGAACCACTGAGTGACGCCTACCTGCGCGAGATCGCCGACTACTTCGCCACCCTGGACCTGCCCTACCCCGCCCCCGTGCGCGTGGAGCTCACGCCCCAGGAGCGCCAGCGCGGCGAACAGCTCGCCCTGCGCGGCGACCCCGCACGCCAGCTGCCGGCCTGCGTGCAGTGCCATGGCGCTGCGCTCACCGGCGTGGCGCCCGCCGTTCCGGGCCTGCTGGGCCTGCCGCGCGACTACCTCAACGCGCAGCTCGGCGCCTGGCGCAACGGCCTGCGCCGCGCCCACGCGCCCGACTGCATGGCCACCATCACCGACCGCCTGAGCATGAGCGATGTCTCCGCCGTCAGCGGCTGGCTGGCCAGCCAGCCCCTGCCCGCCAGCAGCAAGCCCGCGCGCGCCTTGCCACAAACCATGCCCCTGAAATGCGGCAGCACCTGGGACGCGCCACGGGGGACGCAACGATGAGCCGGCCGCCGCGCCGCATCGCCCCCGCCTGGCGCGGGCTGGGGGCCGCCGCCCTGCTGCTGACGGCCCTGGCCACCTGGCTGCTGTGGCCCGCCGCGCCCCGGGCGGTGGCCGGCAGCACGCCGGCGCAGGACGCCACCACCCTCGAACGCGGCCGCTACCTGGCCACGCTCGGCAACTGCCAGCTCTGCCACACGGCCCGCGGCGGCCTGCCCTATGCCGGCGGGCGCGGCATCGCCACGCCCTTTGGCACGGTGTACAGCAGCAACCTCACGCCTGGCGCGGCGGGTCTCGGCGCGTGGAGCGCCGGCGACTTCTGGCGCGCGCTGCACCACGGGCAGTCACGCGACGGGCGCCTGCTCTCGCCCGTCTTTCCCTACACCAACACCACGCACATCACGCGCGCCGACAGCGACGCGCTCTACGTCTACCTGCGCAGCCTGCCCGCCGTGGACAGGCCCGCGCCGGCGCACGAACTGCGCTGGCCCTACAACACGCAGGCCGCGCTCAAGGTCTGGCGTGCGCTGTACTTCGTGGAAGGCCAGCCGCAGGCGCAAGCCGCGGCCCCGACCGGGACCAGCGAACTGCAGCGCGGTGCCTACCTCGTGCGCGGGCTGGCCCACTGCAGCGCCTGCCACGCCCCGCGCAACGCACTGGGCGCCAGCGGGCTGGACCCGGTGGGCGGCCTGATTCCCGCGCAGAACTGGTACGCGCCCTCGCTCACCGACCCGCGCGAAGGCGGCGTGCAGGACTGGCCGCTGGAGGACATCGTGGCGCTGTTCCGTGATGGCCGCGCGGGCCAGGCCGTCGTCACCGGCCCCATGGCCGAGGTGGTGCAGCACAGCACGCAGCACTGGCGGGACCGGGATCTGCGCGCCATGGCGCTGTACCTGCAGCAACTGCCGCGCAGCGGGGCTGCCTCATCGGCGGAAGCCGCTGCACTCGTCCCGGCGGGGCCAGGCCCGAGGCTGTACGAAAAGCACTGCGCCGACTGCCATGGTGAACAGGGCCAGGGCGTGCGCGGCCGGGACGGCAGCTGGGCCTACCCGCCGCTGGCCGGCAACCGCGCGCTCGCGCTGGCCTCACCGGCCAACCTGGTGCAGATCGTGCTCAATGGCGGCTTCGCCCCGGCCACAGCCGGCAACCCGCGCCCCTTCGGCATGCCACCGCACGTGCTGGCGCTGAACGACACCGAGGTGGCCGCCGTGGTGAGCTATGTGCGCGCGCGCTGGGGCCAACGCCCCGAGCCCGTCAGCGCGCTGGACGTGCAAGTCCTGCGCGAGACCGCCGCACGCTGAGATCGGGCGGCCGGACCGGTCGCCGGCAGGAATAAGGGGGGTAGAGAACGACGCTCAGAGATAGCGCAGCAGGCCGTAGACGGCCAGCGCGCCGGTGAGCACCAGCATGAGCGTCTTGACCAGGCGCGTGGGCACCAGGGCCCCGATGACGCTGGCGACGAGGATGGCGGCGAAGATGTAAGTCGTTTTCATGGCGCGCCATCTTAAGGCAACGCCGGCCGGGTCTGGCAATGGGCGGCACGCTCAGGCATCGAGCTCCGGGTAGCGCCGGAAGATGCCCTGCTCGTTGAAGGGCAGGCGCCGTTCGCTGCGCAGATAAGCCGCCACGCGGCGCTGCTGCGCCACGCGCGCGTGCAGCGCCACGAGACGCGGTGTCTTGCGCAACGCGCGCTGCGTCGCCTTCGGAAACGCATAGCGCAGGCCTTCGACCAGCTGGAACGCCGACAGGTCGGCATAGCTGAGGCGGCCGCCCACCAGGTACTTGTCGCCCTTGGGGTTGCGCGCCAGCACCGTCTCCAGCCAGCCGAGGAATCTGGGGATGCGCTCCGTGCGGAATGCCTTGGCCGCGCGCAGCGCCTCGGCCTGCTGCTCCTCGTAGTACAGGCCCGAGCCCACCGGGTGGTGCGTGTTGTGCGCCTCGTCCACCGCGTCCGCAATGGTGAGCTGGATCTGGTGCGTCCACAGGCGGTCGGTCTCGCTCGCCCCGACGAGTTTCAGGCGCGGCCCCAGGTAGAGCAGGATGGCCGCGGTCTGCCCAATCACGCGCTGGCCGTCCACCAGCAGCGGGCAGGCAAAGGGCGGGCGCGTCACCGAGGCGTCTTCCAGGTAGTGCAGCAGGGCCGGCAGCCCCTGGCCCGCGGCGGCATCGCCGCGCGCCACGTCGACGTAGGACGCGCCGGCCGCTTCCAGTGCCAGGCGCGCGAATTCGCCGCGGCCCTGGATGCCGGGCCAGTAATGGAGCTGGTAGGACATGGCGTGGTCGACGTGATGCGGGTGGTGGATGGCAGCAGAGACATCGTACTCATGAGTACGCGAAATTGCCACCGCGCGCGCAGGCCGGACACGGGAAAGGCGTTTGTGTTTCCCCCGCCCGGCGCGTAAGCTCGGGACATGATGAAAGTGCAGCGGACCAGAATCGCGCCACTACCCCGGCCCTGGTGGCGCCAGCGCGAGGCGTCCGCATGAAGATGGATGACTGGAAGGCGATGGTCATACGCCGGCGCCGCTGGCTCTGGAGCCTGGCGCTCTTGCTGCTGGCCTATTCGATCGCCGGCTTCTGGGGCGTGCCGCAGCTGTTGCGCCAGCAGATCCCGCAGCTGGCACAGCGCGAGCTGGCACGGCCGGCCAGCGTGGGCACGGTCCGCTTCAATCCCTATACGCTGCGGCTCGAACTGCGCGATCTCGCCTTGTCGGAGACCGACGGCACGCCCTTGTTCACCGCCGACGGCCTCACGGTGGACCTGGAATGGTCCTCCCTGCTGCGGCGCGCCTGGACCCTGGCCGAAATCAGTCTCACCGCTCCCCGGCTGCACCTGGTCATCGACCCGCAGGGGCAACTCAACCTGGCCCGGCTGCTGACCGCACGCAAGGCGCCAGCGGCCGACTCGGCCCCGGCGACCATGCCGCGCATGATCATCGAACGCCTGGCGCTGCATCAGGGCGGCATCGCGCTGCGTGACGAGCAGGCCGGCTACCGCAACGAGCTGACGCCGATCGACCTCACGCTGGACGGCTTCAGCACACTGCCCGACGAGCGCGGCGACTACACCTTCAGCGCCGTTTCCGCACACGGCGGCCGGCTGCGCTGGAAGGGCCAGGCCTCGATGAACCCGATCGAAGGCAGCGGCGAGCTGGTGCTGGAAGACCTCTCGCTGCCCGATCTCTCCACCTATCTGCGCAGCTACGCCGGCTGGCGTGCGAACAGCGGCACCTTGTCGGCCAGCCTGCCCTATCACTACCGCTACGCCGCGGGCCAGCTGGAAGCCGGCCTGGACCCGGCCCGCCTGACGCTGCGCAAGCCGGGCCTGGCCCTGGACGGCGGCGCGCCGCCGCTGCAGATCGAAGCCGGCGAAGCCACGGCCCAGCTACAGCTGAGCCTCAGCAGCTCGGCGGCAGCGTCCAGGCTGCGCATCAGCGGCGCCGAGCTGGCGCTGCGGGAGCTGGCGCTGCACAGCGGCACCCAGACGCCACTGCGGCTGGCCCGCGCCGGTTTCACGCAAGGCAGCGTGGATCTGGCGGCGCGCCAGGCCCGTCTGGGCCGCGTGTATGCCGAGGGCGGCCAGCTGCAGCTCACGCGCGACGCCCAGGGGCAGCTCAACCTCCTGCGCCTGCTGCCCCGGCCTGCGTCCGCGCCCGCCCCGGCCGCCCCACCGGTGCGCACCGGCTCGCCGTGGACAGCGGCACTGGACACCGCGGCCCTGAGCCAGTGGACGGTTGCGGTGGAGGACCAGAGCAGTGGCATCAAGGTGCAGGTGCAGGACCTGGCCCTCAGCGTTGAAGGGGCCAGCACCGATCTGGCACAGCCGGTGCGCTTTGAGAGCAGCCTGAAGTTGCGCGAGGGCGGCGAGCTGGCGGCGCGGGGCAGCGTGGTACCGGCCGGCGTGCGGCTGCAATCGGAGGTGCAAGTGCGCCAGCTCGCCCTCGCGCCCCTGCAGCCGCTGCTGGACAAGTACATGAAGCTGCGCATCGCGGGTGGCCGGGTCTCGGCGCAGGGCCAGCTCACAGCAGCCGCGCCGTCGCGTCAGCCCTTGGGCCTGCGTTATGCCGGCAGCCTCTCCGTCGACGGCCTGGCGCTGAACGAGGCGGACGGCGATCTGTTCGCGGGCTGGAAGAGCGTGGCCGCACGCCGCCTCACGGCCAGCCTGCACCCGAACCGGCTGGATATCCCCGAGCTGCGCATCGTCGAGCCCAGCGCCAAGCTGCACATCGACGAGGACCGCACCTTCAACGCGGCTCGCCTGCGGGTGCGGCCGGCAGCGTCGGCGCCGGCCAGCCCGCCACCACCCGCAGCGCCGACAACGCCCCCGTCAGCCAGCACCGCGAACGCGGACAGCTTCCCGGTCCGCGTGCAGCGCATCCGCCTGCTCAAGGGCAAGCTCGATTTTGCCGACCTCAGCCTGCGCCCGCAGTTCGCAGCCAAGGTCTACGAGCTCAACGGCGTCGTCAACGGCCTGTCCTCGCGGCGCGATACGCGCAGCCAGATCGAGCTGGACGGCCGCGTTGACGAGTTCGGCCTGGCGCGCATCCGCGGCGAGCTCAACCCCTTCTCGCTGAGCGACAACACCGACGTGCATGCCGTGTTCCGGAACGTCGACATGGTGCCCACCTCGCCCTACACCGCCAAGTTCGCGGGCTACAAGCTGGCCGAGGGCAAGATCTCGCTCGACCTCGAATACCAGGTGCGCGACGGCCGGCTGGAGGGCAACAACCGCATCGTGCTGGACCACCTCACCCTGGGCGAGCGCGTGGACAGCCCCAACGCGCTGAAGCTGCCGCTGGAGCTGGCGATTGCCATCCTGAAGGACAGTGAAGGACGCATCGACGTCGGCCTGCCGGTGTCAGGTGACGTCAACGACCCGCATTTCAGCTACGGCGCCCTGGTCTGGAAGGCGATCGGCGAATTCATCGGCCGCATCGTCACCGCGCCCTTTCGCGCGCTCGGCCGCTTGCTCGGCATCAGCGGGGAGGAACTGGAGGCCATCCACTTCGACGCGGGCAGCGGCACGCTGCTGCCGCCGGAGCGCGCCAAGCTGAAGCAGGTGGCACAGCTGCTGGCCAGCCGCACACAATTGCGGCTCGCCGTGCCGGCGCAGTACAGCGAGGCCGCCGACGGCGCCGCCCTGCGCGCGCGTGCCGTGCGCGCGGCCGTGACGCGGCGCGCCGGCATCCAGCTCGACGAAGGCGAAGAGCCGGGCCCCATCAACCTCGGCGACCGCGCGGTGCGTGCCGCGCTGCGCGAGCTGTACAGCGAACGCTTTGGCGCCGCCGAACTCGACCGCCAGAAAAAGGCGGCCGAAGAGGCGGTGCCCGCCGATGCCCGGCTGCCCCTGCTGCAACGCATGGGTAAGCTGATGCAGGGCGAGCCGCCGGTGGCCGACCTGCGGCCGTTCTACGGCCAGTTGCAGGAACGGCTGGAGCAGAGCGAGGCGCTGGCGCCCGACGCCCTGGTCCGCCTGGGCACGCAGCGCGCCAGCGTCATCCTCGATGCCTTGAAAGAAGATGGCGTCGATGCGTCGGGCATGAAGGCGGGCCCCGCCGGCGCCATCAGCAGCACCGTCGGCCAGCCGGTGCCGCTCAAGCTGGAGCTGGAGGCGAAGTAAGCCCGCCAGCCCGCCTACTGCATGGAGTGCAGGCCGATGCGGTTGCCTTCGGTGTCGGTCACCAGGGCGTAATGGCCATAGGGGCCGATGGAGGTCTTCGCCTGCGCCAGCTGGCCGCCCAGGCGCGCCGCGCGTGCGGCTTCCTCGGCGCAGTCCTTGCAGCTGAAGTAGACCAGGATGCCCGTGCCGCGCGCCAGAGGTTCGGCGGTCTGCGACAGGCAGCCGGAGGCGCCATAGCCCTGCATGTCCGACGGGAAACCCCACATCTCGCTGCCGGGGTTCTCGATTTTCGTGAGCTTGACGCCGAAGACGCCTTCGTAAAAGGCCTTGGCACGCGCCAGGTCGTGGACGGGAATTTCAAACCAGCCGACGGGGTTGCTCATGGGAGGCTCCTTTCATCACAGTGGCAATGAGAGAGATGGCGGCTCACCGTGCGGCACGGTTCAGCGCCTCGATGTCCAGCTTCTTCATCTGCAGCAGGGCCTGCATCACGCGCTGCGCCCGGGCCGCATCGGGCTGCTGCAACAGCTCGGGCAGCACCTGGGGTACCACCTGCCAGGACAAGCCGTAGCGGTCCTTCAGCCAGCCGCACTGCTGGGCCGCCGGGTCACCACCCTCGCCGAGGCGTTGCCAGTAGTGGTCCACCTCGGCCTGGTCGGCACAGCCGATCTGGAAGGAGACGGCCTCGTTGAAGCAGAACAGCGGGCCACCGTTGAGACCGACGAAGGGCTGGCCGTCGAGCTCGAAGGCGACGGTCATCACGGAACCGGCGGTCCGGCCATGGATTTCGAAGCCAGCGTCGGGGTAGCGCGTGACACTGACGATGCGCGAATCCGGGAAGATGCCGCAGTAGAACTGCGCGGCCGCTTCGGCCTGGTGCTCGAACCACAGGCAGGGTGTGAGTTTCAGACGCTTGATCATGGTGCGACTCCATTCAGGCGCCGGCCGCGGCCTGGGCCTGCGCCCGTTCCAGCAGC
>JAJZUZ010000006.1:0-3377 GCA_021845965.1 Pseudomonadota bacterium
AGTGCCGCGGCTTGGTTGGCGGCTTACCGTTAGGTTCGTGGTCGCGACGGTCCGGTTCTGGCTGAGGTATTGGATTGGTGGCGTCGTACAAGCACATGTCGATGGTCCGAGTTGAAGGCACCAGCCCAGCTGATGGCATCGCCACTATTGTGCCGCGCTCCATTTCGGAATCCAATAGCGCAGTGACTGCAATCCCGATACTGCTCATACTCGCCGTCATACCAGTGATGCTGGCTTGGACGGTGGCGCGATACCTCGCGCGCTCGTTCGTATGGAGTGGTCGGCCTGACGCGGAAACCTTGGGATTAGCACTCAGCGTGGCAGTAGGCGCCGCAGTCTGGCTTGCCACCGAGTGGTGGGTCGGGCTGGTCGTGACCGTCGTCGCGGCCATCGCACTTGCCCTGGCTCAGCGGGAGAAAGAGGTCTACGACGCCGCCATGGCTCTCGTAGCTATGCACGCCAAGGAACTTGCCATCAGGCGCTCCCAGACCGTCGTGCAAGGCTCGTATGGGGTGAAGAACGAATCCGCGTGGCAGCGCGAAATCGGCTATTTCATGGAGAGGGTGCTCGCCCCGAAAGTTGGCCGAATCAGCGCAGTCTCACCGCTACATAGCCGGCTGTGCAGGCAAATCGACAAGACGGCATGCTCCGTTCCGCTCACCCGGGACTTTCATCCGGGCATCGATCCCATCGAATATGAGCACTTCGTTGCGGAGACGCTGCGGCGCCACGGGTGGGATGCACGCACCACGCAAGCATCGGCCGACCAGGGCGTCGACGTCGTGGCCACCAGGGGGCCCGTGACGCTCGCAGTGCAGTGCAAGCTCTATTCCAAGCCGGTGGGAAATGCCGCGGTGCAGGAAGCAATCGCTGGACGGCAGTTCCTGAACGCCGAGCACGCGGCCGTAGTCAGCAATTCGAACTTTACGAGGGCCGCCAAGGAGCTTGCCGCCTCTGCTGGCGTCTTGCTGCTCCATCACGAACAGTTGACCGATCTGAGCAACCTGCTCAAAAGCCCTATCTACGCCCTAGGTTGGCCGCGATGAATCCAGGGTACCGACCTGTCCGATCCGAGGATCCCCGTGACGCTCGCATACGTGAGCTAGAGACCGATCTGTATTTCGCCCAACGCACGGTAATCAACCTCGTCCCACGGGAGCTATCCGATCTGCTCGAGTCATATTACGACTGCGTCACCGTCGAGGAGTCGCAAGACTGGTTTGAGCAGGTAGCTGATCAGGTCGTGGACCGGGTAGTCGCCGACGGAAATCATGACGAGGCAAACCGAGCGCCCTGCCCTTTATGCGGCGGCGTGCCGCAGGACTTTTATGGCAATAGCCAAGGATATGCGGTACCAGATGGCCTTCTCTCCCATCTCATCGGAAAAGGAAGAGCTCACCCATGCGACGTGTTACGTGTGGCTGAAGCCATGGCGAAGCGGCACTGGGACGGCGAGTTCGGCGGCCCGCTGGGCTCCGACGGTCGTCGGGAATATGAGGCACAGATCGCCAGGCGCAGGCAGATCGAAACACAGTATCTGGTGAACCCGTATCGCTCACCTCGCCTGATCGACGAGGGACTGGGTATGGCGAGCAGGCCACGGTCTGCGGAGAGTCTCCAGTGGGCGAAAGAGCGTCTGCTCGGGATGGGCTTCGTGGAGTCGCCACGAAAACGGATTGCCGTCTTTACCAAGGACTTCCCCTTGGCCGTCGTGTACGCAGATCCTCGACGTGTTGATGCCATCCACTTCGCGATAGTCCCGAAACCCATCAGGACCGGTGCCGCTACGTATGAGCAGCGCGCACTCCCTGTTGGCGAATACCAGATTCCAGACCGATGGAAGATCGATTTGGCGGATAAGCTTCATGCCGCCGTGCATTCAGCGATCCCAGCGCTGCTTCCCAAGCCTGCACTCGTGAAATGACAGCGGATTCATAGCGGTGGTGCGCCACCGCCAGCCTCACCCTGAGCAACTGCCTGCTCAAACATCGCGGCCTCGGCGATGGCAAGAGCATTCTCGGGATTGAATGTATCTTTCCTCTTACCGCACCGTGACATGTCACATATTCGTCCCTCGGGCGTTCTCTCCCAGTGGTGACAATATTTGACTTCATAGCATGGCGTAAATCCGGGATCGCACATCGAAGGGCTCGTTTGTAGCTACGCCGCACAGCATATACGGTTCGCAATTCGCTAGCGCAGGGCAGCGGTGCAGGGAAGCGCGCATTCGACGGGGCCACTCAAGTCACATTTGTTCTGGCCACCAAAGCGGCTTTTGCTTCCCCGCTGTTGCGCTCCGTACCGCCTGAATTACCTCCTCCAACGGATCCCTGCAGGATAGGGTTTCGCTGACCGCGCTGCTCCAGGCACGCACCGCAGTGGCCAACTCAGTGTCGAGCCGCGACGCACGAAACTCGATCTCCTTCAGGCAAGCTCTTGCTGCACTGTGCCGCTCGAACTCCATGCTGGCGGCCAGCAGGCGGTCGCACTCCGCACCGCGCGCGGAAAAGACCGCGAAGTTTCCCCTCGGCACTCCGGATTCAGACTGCCTTTTCACAGGCTTCTTTGGCCTTGCCGCGGGCGACTCTCGAGTGCCACGCTTGGCCGTCGGCGTCCGGATGCCGAAGGCGCGCTCCAGACTGCCCATCGACTGTGGCGATGCTGCCGGTGGCAACGGAACCTCTGCATCATCGTCGGGCTTCGGCAGCGGGACGGACGCCACCTTTTGACCAGCGGCGACGCGCGCCCAGTATCCGCGTGGGGGCAGCGGGATGTCGTGGCGCTCACACAGCTTGGCCAGGCCGCGGTCCGAGAGTCCGAACCGCCCAGCGATCTTCGTGACTGGCTGCGACCAAGCGAGCGCATACAGGTCAGAGCGCTTCATTGGTGCCCTCCCGTAGGATTCGCTCGAGGTCGGATCGAACATACCGAACCGCGTGCCCGATCTTGATGAAAGGGATCTGAACCCGATGAGTAGACCGCCAGACCGCGAGCGTCGAGGCCGGCACCTTCAAGAGCTTCGCCACCTCTGCAGGGGTCATCAGCTCTTCATTCGAACGGATTTCGCTTTGCATTTGAACGCCTGAATTGCTCTGGAGATGCAATTGCACCGCGTTCGAATCAGTCACACCAGAGGTGACCTGCGTAGACTGGCCTATGTCCCAGGTCTACTCAGCAGCCCCCGCTCCCACCACCAGAAATCATCTAGCCGGAGGCTGCCAGTTGGCGTCCTTGAGCCAGCCGTCGACAGTATCGTCGCCGTAGCGCTTTCCGAATTTCTCCTCAACCTTGTCCGCAAGAGTCCGTGCGACCTTGATCCGATCCCACGAACGGATGGAGCTGCTCATGGCAATCGCAAAAGCGCGGTGCTCGTTGCG
>JAJZUZ010000006.1:3477-57801 GCA_021845965.1 Pseudomonadota bacterium
AACCCGCATGGATATTGGTCGGGGCGATACGATTCGAACGTACGACCCTCTGCTCCCAAAGCAGATGCGCTACCAGACTGCGCTACGCCCCGACAAGCCGCGTATTCTACCCGGGGGCCAGCGCCACCTCGTGCACGTGCCCCGCATGCGCTAAAGTTTTCACATGCGCACGCGCCGTATCCCCCTCCCCTGGCTCGAACCTGGCGACGCCTTCCCCCCGGTCGAGCAGGCCTGGGCGCTCGACTCCGATGCGCCAGGCCTGCTGGCCGCTGGCGGCAGCCTGGACGTGGACACGCTGCAACAGGCCTACAGCCACGGCATCTTCCCCTGGTTCAGCGCCGGCCAGCCCATCCTGTGGTGGAGTCCCGACCCGCGCATGGTGCTCGAGGTGGGACGCTTTCGCCTGCATCGGTCGCTGCGCAAGACCCTGCAGCGATTCCAATGCGATGCGAACTGTGAAATCCGTTTCGACTCGGCTTTCGAGCAGGTGATCCGGGCCTGCGCCGGCAGTCCGCGTGAGGGTCAGAACGGAACCTGGATCGTGCCGGAGATGGTTCAGGCCTATAGCGACCTGCATCGCGCCGGCCACGCCCACAGCGTGGAAACGTGGATCGATGGCCAGTTGGTCGGCGGGCTCTATTGCGTGGCGCTGGGCCGGGCGGTCTTTGGTGAATCCATGTTCGCGCGCGCCACCGACGCCTCCAAGATTGCGCTGGCCGCGCTGGTGGCGTTCTGCCGCCATCACGGCATCGGGATGATCGACTGCCAGCAGAACACGCGGCATCTCGCCTCGCTGGGCGCGCATGAGGTGCCGCGTGTGGACTTTTTGCGCCACATCGGGCGCGCTCAACTGCAACCGGCTCCGCGCTGGCAGTTCGACCCCCTATACTGGCGTGAACTGACGACGGCCCCCGCGGAGTCAACGTGACGCACCTCAAGGACCTGCCCCTCCAGAGCCTGCAGTTCTATGCCACGGCGCCCTATCCGTGCAGCTATCTGGGCGGCCGTCTCGCGCGCTCGCAGGTGGCCACGCCCAGCCACCTGATCAACAACTCCACCTACTCCGGACTGGTGGCCCAGGGCTTCCGGCGCAGCGGCATGTTCACCTACCGCCCCCACTGCGATGGCTGCCAGGCCTGCATTCCGCTGCGCGTGCGGGTCCATGACTTCCAGCCCACGCGCAGCCAGCGCCGCGCGTGGAAGCAGCACCAGCACCTGCAGGCACGCGTCTCGCGCCTGTGCTTCATCCCCGAGCATTACCAGCTCTACCTGCGCTACCAGAACGGCCGCCATGCGGGCGGCGGCATGGACCAGGACAGCATCGACCAGTACACCCAGTTCCTGCTGCAAAGCAGGGTCAACTCACGCCTGGTGGAGTTCCGCGAGCCGGCGGCTGAAGGTGCCCTGGGCGCCCTGCGCATCGTCTCCGTGCTTGACGTCCTGGATGACGGCATCTCGGCGGTCTACACCTTTTACGATCCGGACGCGGAGGCCAGCTACGGTACCTACAGCATCCTCTGGCAGATCGAACAGGCGCTGCATCTGGGGCTTGCGCATGTCTATCTGGGCTACTGGATCAGCAACAGCCCCAAGATGAACTACAAGGCCCGCTTCGTTCCTCACGAGTTGCTGATGGGCGGGCAGTGGGTGGTTCCGCACGGGGACGCCGGTCACCACGAACCAGAGCGCGATTTCACGAGATAAAATAAGGGCACTGCTGCAGGAGAGTGCCCGATGAAGAAAAAAGATCCCGATGCCGTCACCACGCCCACCGTGCAGGTAATCGAGCGGATGTTCACGCTGATGGACGTGCTGGCTTCCCGCGAAGAAGCGATCTCGCTCAAGGAGATCAGCGAAAAGACCGGCCTGCACCCCTCCACCGCCCATCGCATCCTCAATGACCTCGCCAGTGGCCGCTATGTTGATCGTCCACAACCGGGCACCTACCGGCTGGGCATGCGCCTGCTGGAACTGGGCAATCTGGTAAAGGCGCGCCTGAACGTGCGCGATGCGGCCATCTCCCCGATGCGCGAGCTGCATCGCCAGATTCAGCAGCCGGTGAACCTCAGCATGCGCCAGGGCGACGAAATCGTCTACATCGAGCGCGCATACAGCGAACGCTCGGGCATGCAGGTGGTGCGCGCCATTGGCGGTCGCGCGCCGCTGCATCTGACCTCGGTGGGCAAGCTGTTTCTGGCGGCCGACGACCCTCAGCGTGTACGGTCCTATGCCACGCGCACCGGCCTCGCCGGCCATACCAAGAACAGCATCACCCAGCTGCCGGTCCTGGAGCGCGAGCTGACCAAGGTCCGCCAGTCTGGCGTGGCGCACGATGACGAAGAGCTGGAACTGGGCGTGCACTGCATGGCAGCCGGGATCCGCGACGATCAGGGCAAGCTGGTCGCGGGGCTGTCGATTTCAGCACCCACCGGCCGGCTGGACAAGGACTGGCTGCCCAAGCTGCAGACCATCGCCGACGAGATCTCGCGCATGCTGGGCTACCAGCCGGGCGCCGAGAAACACTGAGAGGCGCCGCAGCGCCTCTCCTTCGATCCAGCCGACCCTCAGAAGAAGACCGGCGACCTGGCGTCAGCCTGGTTCTGGGTGACGGGCACCGGCGCCTTGGCGGGGATGGTTTCCACCCAGCGACGCACACGTTCGGCATCACCCAGGCGGCTGAGCTTGCCGGCCGAATCCAGGAAGACCATGATCAGCTTGCGTCCCGCCACCTTGGCCTGCATGACCAGGCACTGGCCCGCCTCCGAGATGTAGCCGGTCTTCTGCAGACCGATCTCCCAGGTCGGGTTACGCACCAGACGGTTGGTGTTGTTGAACATCAGCTTGCGGCGACCCACAGCCACCTGATAGGCCGGCGACGTGGAGAACTCGCGCAGCAAGGGATCTTCAGAAGCCACGTCTACCAGCAGCGCCAGGTCACGCGCGCTCGATTTGTTCTTGCTGGACAGACCCGTGGGTTCCACATACCGGGTATCGCTCATGCCCAGCAGCTGGGCCTTGGCATTCATCATCTCGACAAACACCTGCAGGCCGCCCGGGTAGGTACGACCCAGCGCATGCGCGGCGCGGTTTTCGCTGGCCATCAGGGCCAGATGCAGCAACTCGCCGCGGCTCAGGGTCGTGCCGACGCGCAGGCGCGAACTGCTGAACTTCTCCGTGTCGACATCGTCCTGCGTGATGGTGATCATTTCGTCCAGCGACAGCTCGGCCTCGCTGACGAGCAGACCCGTCATCAGCTTGGTAAGGGACGCAATCGGCAGCACCGCATCTTCGTTCTTGCTGAGCAGGACCTCCTGGGTCTCCTGATCGACCACGAAGGCGACGCTGGAGCGCAGCGACAGCGGATCGGACACATTGTGCAGACCGGCTTTCATGCCATCCGAAGGACGTGCAGCGCGCACGTAGCGCGCCGCTGGGCGTCTTACATAAGCACGACGCTTCGCGTCGTAACTCGCCCTGGCTACCGGGCGCTTGGCACTGGCTTGCCCTTCCGGGCCGGCCATGGCGCTGGAATGAACAGCGACACCGAACAGCACCGCCAACGCTGCCGCCCAACCCGCGAAATATCGATGCAAATGGTTCACCAGTCCAACCTTGCCGAAAGAAAAGGAGATGCCATCACTACCATGGCATCTGTTACAACAAGGTTAACCCAAAATGTGACGTTTAATCAAGCACTTGTGTGGTTTTTCTAAACAATCACTTACACCTTTACGTAGTAACCCTAGCCCTGCGCAGCCACCCGGTCCGCTTTGCTGTGCAACTTGTTGAGGGCACTCAGGTAGGCCTTGGCGGATGCCACCACGATGTCCGGATCGGCGCCGACACCGTTGACCACCCGACCGCTGTGCTGCAGCCGCACCGTGACCTCGCCCTGGCTCTCCGTCGAGCCGCTGATGGCATTGACGGAATACAGCACCATCTCGGCGCCGCTCTTGACGTGCGACTCGATGGCCTTCAGTGAGGCATCAACCGGGCCATTGCCGTCCGCCGCGCCATGCACCTCCTTGCCTTCAACCGTGAAGACGATGGCAGCGTGCGGCCGCTCCCCGGTCTCGCTGTGTTGCGCCAGCGAGACAAAGCCGTATTGCTCCTTCTCGCTCGTGACGCTCTCATCACTCACCAGGGCCAGGATGTCCTCGTCAAAGATCTCGCTCTTGCGATCAGCGAGCTCCTTGAACTTGGCAAAAGCCGTGTTGATCTCGGTCTCGGAATCCATCTCGATGCCCAGCTCCTGCAGACGTTGCTTGAACGCGTTGCGGCCGGAGAGCTTGCCCAGCACGATCTTGTTGGCGCTCCAGCCCACGTCTTCGGCGCGCATGATCTCGTAGGTATCACGCGCCTTCAGCACGCCATCTTGGTGAATGCCGGACGCGTGGGCAAAAGCATTCGCCCCCACCACGGCCTTGTTGGGCTGCACCACGAATCCGGTGGTCTGGCTGACCATGCGGCTGGCCGGCACGATCTGCGAGGTGTCGATGCCGACGTCCAGCCCGAAGTAGTCGCGCCGCGTCCTCACGGCCATCACGATTTCCTCGAGGCTGCAGTTGCCAGCGCGCTCGCCCAGGCCGTTGATGGTGCATTCCACCTGGCGGGCGCCACCAATCTTCACGCCGGCGAGGGAGTTGGCCACGGCCATGCCCAGGTCGTTGTGGCAATGCACGGACCAGACGGCCTTGTCGGAGTTGGGCACGCGCTCGCGCAGCGTCTTGATGAAATTGCCGTAGAGCTCGGGAATGGCGTAACCCACCGTGTCGGGGATATTGATGGTGGTAGCCCCCTCCTTGATCACCGCCTCGACCACGCGGCACAGGAAATCCATCTCGCTGCGATAGCCGTCCTCGGCACTGAACTCGACATCCGCCACCTGGTTGCGGGCGAAGCGCACGGCCAGCTTGGCCTGCTCCAGCACCTGCTCGGGGGTCATGCGCAGCTTTTTCTCCATGTGCAGCGGCGAGGTGGCAATGAAGGTGTGGATGCGGGCGCGGTTGGCGCTCTTGAGCGCCTCCGCGGCACGCGAGATGTCACGGTCGTTGGCACGCGACAGCGAACAGATCGTGGAGTCCTTGATCGCATTGGCGATTGACTGCACTGCCTCGAAGTCACCGTTGGAGCTGGCAGCAAAGCCGGCCTCGATGACGTCCACCTTCAGGCGCTCGAGCTGGCGGGCGATGCGCAGCTTCTCGTCCTTGGTCATGGAAGCGCCGGGCGACTGCTCGCCATCGCGCAAGGTGGTGTCGAAAATGATCAGTTTGTCAGCCATTTCATGCTCCTGTTCGCCCGCAGGTTCAAAAGAACTTCCTAAAACAAAAGGCCCGCTGCGGGTGCATACGGGCCTTTGTAAGGAATGTGCGCGCGCTACCGATTCCGCCCGTGTTGGCGTAGCAGAAGTAGCGTTAGCGCAAAGAAATTCATGCCGTCAATGTAGCACAAATATGTGCGGCATCGATAGACGATCGCCATTCGCCCCTTAGTGATGCAGGCCACGCTCCTCCGGCTCATCCTTGGAGGTGCTGATCACGCTGACCGGCTGCCCCTTGAGCTTGCGCCAGACATAGACCACATAGCCGCTCAGGCCGTAGAGCACGAAGGCGCCAAACAATACGCTGGCGGGATCGATGGTGATCACGGCAAAGCCCAGCACGATCAGAATGACCACGGCAAAGGGCACGCTCTTCTTCATGCTCAGGTCCTTGAAGCTGTAGAAGGGCACATTGCTGACCATCGTCAGCCCGGCGTAGAGCGCCAGCGCAAACATGATCCAGGGCACCCTGGCGCCCGCCACCTCGAAGTCGGTCATGATCCAGATGAAGCCGGTGACCAGCGCGGCGGCCGCCGGCGAGGGCAGGCCCTGGAAATAGCGCTTATCCACCACGGCCGTGTTCACGTTGAAACGGGCCAGCCGCAAGGCGGCGCAGGCACAGTAGACGAACGCCGCCACCCAGCCCCAGCGCCCCAGCCCCTTGAGCGCCCATTCATAGGCAATCAGCGCCGGCGCAGCACCAAAGGACACCATGTCCGAGAGCGAATCCATCTGCTCGCCAAAGGCGCTCTGCGTGTTCGTCATGCGCGCGACCCGTCCGTCCAGGCTGTCCAGCACCATGGCGCAGAACACCCCGATCGCCGCCAGGTCGAACCGGCCGTTCATGGCCATCACAATGGCATAGAAGCCGCCAAACAAGGCCGCGAGCGTGAAAAGGTTGGGGAGGACATAGATGCCCTTGCGGCGCTTGCGCACCACCACGGCTTCCTGTTCACCGGGACGCGACTCTGCACCATCATGCATGCTGCACCTCCGCCACGTATCGACCCACGGCCAAAACCAGAATTCGAGTATCCATGAGCTGAAGTGTAAGCCAGCGCATGACCGAAAAAAAAGGCCACGCGAGGGTGGCCTTGTATTGAGCGCGAACGCGGATCAGTTGCGCGACTGGTCCACCAGCTTGTTCTTGGCAATCCAGGGCATCATGGCGCGCAGCTGGCTGCCCACCTTCTCGATGCTGTGGTCGGCCGTATTGCGGCGACGGGCCGTCATCGAAGGATAGCCGGTACGGCCTTCCAGGATGAACATCTTGGCGTAGTCGCCGTTCTGGATGCGCTTGAGGGCGTTGCGCATGGCGACGCGCGACTGCTCGTTGATCACCTCGGGGCCGGTCACGTACTCGCCGAACTCCGCGTTGTTGGAGATCGAGTAGTTCATGTTGGCGATGCCGCCTTCGTAGATCAGGTCGACAATGAGCTTGAGCTCGTGCAGGCACTCAAAGTAGGCCATCTCCGGAGCGTAGCCGGCTTCGACCAGGGTCTCGTAGCCCATCTTGATCAGCTCGACAGCGCCGCCGCACAACACGGCCTGCTCGCCGAACAGGTCGGTCTCGGTCTCTTCCTTGAAGTTGGTCTCGATGATGCCGGCCTTGCCGCCACCGTTGGCCATGGCGTAGGACAGAGCCAGGTCACGGGCCTTGCCGCTCTTGTCCTGGTGCACGGCCACGAGGTGCGGCACGCCGCCGCCCTGGGTGTAGGTGGAACGCACGGTGTGGCCGGGAGCCTTGGGCGCCACCATCCACACGTCCAGATCGGCGCGCGGCACAACCTGGTTGTAGTGCACGTTGAAGCCGTGGGCGAAGGCCAGCGAGGCGCCCTTCTTGATGTTGGGCTCGACGTTGTTCTTGTAGACCTCGGCGATCTGCTCGTCGGGCAGCAGGATCATGACCACGTCGGCCGCCTTGACGGCGTCGTTCACTTCCATCACGGTCAGGCCGGCCTTGCCGACCTTGTCCCACGAGGCACCGCCCTTGCGCAGGCCGACCACCACCTTCACGCCGCTGTCGTTCAGGTTCTGGGCGTGGGCATGGCCCTGGCTGCCGTAGCCGATGATGGCCACGGTCTTGCCCTTGATCAGGCTCAGGTCACAGTCCTTGTCGTAGAAAACTTTCACTTCTTTCTCCTAGGTAAAACTTGTGTTCAGACGCGCAGGATGCGCTCGCCGCGGCCGACGCCGCTGCTGCCGGTGCGCACCGTCTCGAGGATGGCCGTGCGATCGATGGCTTCCAGGAAGGCGTCGTTCTTGCTATGGTCGCCCGTCATCTCGATGGTGTAGCTCTTGTCCGTGACGTCGATGATACGACCGCGGAAGATGTCGGCCATGCGCTTCATCTCCTCGCGCTCCTTGCCGACGGCACGCACCTTGACCATCATGAGCTCGCGCTCGATGTAGGCGCCTTCCGTGAGATCCACGACCTTGACCACTTCGATCAGGCGGTTCAGGTGCTTGGTGATCTGCTCGATCACGTCATCGGAGCCCGTGGTCTGAATGGTCATGCGCGAGAGGCTCGGGTCCTCGGTCGGCGCCACGGTCAGGGACTCGATGTTGTAGCCACGGGCCGAAAAAAGGCCCACCACGCGCGACAGGGCGCCGGGTTCATTTTCAAGCAGAACAGCAATGATGTGTTTCATGTGATTCCTCTTTTCGTCGCCCTCCCCCGCACACGGTAATGCGCGGGCTCGGCGAACAATAGATTCGTCTTCGGTTTGTTTGAGCGGAATCGAGTGAACCTTACAGGTCCTCGGATCCCAGCAGCATTTCAGTGATGCCCTTGCCGGCCTGCACCATCGGGAACACGTTCTCCGTGGGATCGGTGCGGAAGTCCAGGAACACGGTGCGGTCCTTGAGCTTGCGCGCCTCGCGCAGCGCCGGCTCGACGTCCTGCGGTCGCTCGATCAGCATGCCGACGTGACCGTAGGCCTCGGCCAGCTTGACGAAGTTCGGCAGCGCGTCCATGTAGCTGTGACTGTAGCGGCCGGAGTATTCGATCTCCTGCCACTGGCGCACCATGCCCAGGTAGCGGTTGTTCAGCGACAGCACCTTGATCGGCGTGTTGTACTGCAGGCAGGTGGAGAGCTCCTGGATGCACATCTGCACCGAACCTTCGCCCGTCACGCAGAACACTTCACTCTCAGGCTTGGCCAGCTTCACGCCCATGGCGTAGGGGATGCCCACGCCCATGGTGCCCAGGCCGCCGGAGTTCAGCCAGCGGCGCGGCTCGTCGAACTTGTAGTACTGCGCCGCCCACATCTGGTGCTGGCCGACGTCGGACGTGATGTACACGTCGTCGTTGCGCGTCATGTTCCACAGCGTCTCGATCACGAACTGCGGCTTGATGACGTCCTTGTTGGCACGGTCGTACTTCAGGCAGTCGCGCTTGCGCCAGCCTTCGATCGCTTCCCACCAGGCGCCCAGGGCGTTGGCATCGGGCTTGACCGGGCTTTCCTTGATCATGGCGATCATCTCGGTCAGCACATCCTTGACGTCGCCCACGATCGGAATATCGACCTTGACGCGCTTGGAGATGCTCGACGGATCAATGTCGATGTGGATGATCTTGCGCTCGATCTGCGAGAAGTGCTTGGGATTGCCAATGACGCGATCGTCAAAACGTGCGCCAACCGCCAGCAGCACGTCGCAGTTCTGCATGGCGTTGTTGGCCTCGATGGTGCCGTGCATGCCCAGCATGCCCAGGAACTTGCGATCGGTGGCCGGGTAGGCGCCCAGCCCCATCAGGGTGTTGGTGACGGGATAACCCAGCATGTCGACCAGCGTGCGCAGCTCGGCCGTGGCATTGCCCAGCAGCACGCCGCCGCCGGTGTAGATGTAGGGGCGCTTGGCCGTCAGCAGCAGTTGCAGCGCCTTGCGAATCTGGCCCGCATGCCCCTTGCGCACCGGGTTATAGGAGCGCATGACCACCTCTTCCGGGTAGCCGGCATAGGGCACCTTCTTGAAGGAGACATCCTTCGGAATGTCCACCACGACCGGACCGGGACGGCCGCTGCGGGCGATGTGGAAGGCCTTCTTCAGGGTCTCGGCCAGATCGTTCGCATCCTTGACCAGGAAGTTGTGCTTGACGATGGGACGGGTAATGCCCACGGTATCGCATTCCTGGAAGGCATCCAGACCGATCGCAGCGGTGGGCACCTGACCGGTGATGATCACCATCGGGATGCTGTCCATATAGGCGGTAGCGATACCGGTGATGGCATTGGTCACACCGGGGCCGGAGGTCACCAGCGCGACGCCGACGTCGCCGGTGGCGCGGGCATAGCCATCGGCCGCATGTACGGCCGCCTGCTCGTGGCGCACCAGGATGTGCTGAATGCTGTCCTGCTTGTACAGCGCGTCGTAGATGTGGAGGACGGCACCGCCAGGATAGCCCCAGAGGTACTTGACGCCTTCGGCCTGCAGGGCCTTGACCATGATCTCGGCGCCACGCAGTTCTTCGGTCTGGCCACCCGCAGTCGCGGCCGCGGCAGACGTGATTTCAGCCTTGGAAATTTCCATGATGAACCTTTGTGAATTTCTCTAACGAAAAACCTAGGGTGCTCCTTCGCAAACGCTTGTGGCATCGCGTCGGAACTTGAGATCAAGGACATGGGCGCCAAGGATAGCCGCGCCGGACCGTGACCCGTTTGCTTTGATTTGTGCAAGCCGCATTATCGCACCGCAGCATATATATTGGGCAAGCGGAACGAAAAATCACCCCAAAGTGACATAATCCGCCCCGAAACAGGTCGTCCAGACCGTACAAGACCCGAGACTCCGAGCCGCGTCCGCTGCCTACTGCCCTTGGCCACCGAAAAAGAACTGTCCGACTTCCTGAAAAGCGTCGAGAAACGCGCTTTCAAGCGCTCGGTCTACCATGTGCGCAATGACGAGGCGGCGCTGGACATCGTGCAGGACAGCATGATGAAGCTGGTCGAGCATTACGGCCACAAGCCGTTGGGCGAGCTGCCCATGCTGTTCCAGCGCATCCTGTCCAATACCACCCTGGACTGGTTCCGGCGGCAAAAGACACGCAACGCCCTTTTTTCCAACCTCAGCGACTTTGAATCAGGCGGTGAGGAGGGAGAATTCGACCTGTTGGAAAACCTCGACAGTTCCGAGGACACCGTCCAGGTGGAGAGTGCCGAAAACACCACCCAGCGCGCCCAGATCCTGCGGGAAATCGAGCTGGAGATCCAGGAACTGCCCCCGCGTCAACGGGAGGCATTCCTGATGCGTTACTGGGAGGAATTGGATGTGGCGGAGACCGCCGCCGCCATGGGTTGCTCGGAGGGCAGCGTCAAAACGCACTGCTCACGTGCCGTCCAGGCTCTTAACAAGGCCTTGAGAGCCAAGGGGATACAACTATGAGAAACATGTCCGTCAACGCCCAGCTGTCCGCCCAGGACCGTTTCGGCCGCCAGGTGGCGGCCTGCTTGGACGCATCCGCAGACCAACTTCCCCACGACATCAGCGAACGGCTGCGCGTCGCACGGCTGCAGGCGCTGGGCAAGTTGCGGGAAGTACAGCTGCGGGCGAATGCCCCGGTCGCGGTCAACGGTGGGGTCGCCATTCTGGGCGGCGGCGATGACGGTCGCGGCCTCTGGCCCCGCCTGGTCGCGCTGATCCCCCTGATGGCCCTGATTGCCGGCTTGATTGCCATTTATATCCAGGGGACCGACCAACTGGCCCAGGATCTGGCGGAGATTGATTCCGCCATCCTGACGGATGACCTTCCCCCCGACGCCTATGCCGATCCGGGCTTTGCCCAATTCCTCAAGGCCCGCATCGGGCAATTGCAGCAAGAGTGACCACGCCGTCATGAGATCCACCGCCCGCACCCGTATCCGGACAGCAGCCAGCCTGCTGTCCGCCGCGTTGTGCGTCTTGTGCCTGCCTCTGGCGGCGGCCCCAGCGGAAGGAACGGCGGGCCAGACCGTGACAGGCCGTTCGCTCCACCGGCACGATGCGCCCGTGCGCAATGCCGTCGCCGCCCCAGGCAGCCCGAGCAAGCCCGCCTGGAAGGACCTCACGCCTGCACAGCAACAGGCCCTGCAGCCCCTGGCGTCTCATTGGGATCGCCTGGGCGAGGTACGCAAGCGCAAATGGCTCGTCATCTCCAAGAACTTCCAGACCCTGCCTGCGCAAGAGCAGGCCAAGATACACCGGCGCATGAGCAAATGGGCCACGCTGACCCAGCAGGAACGCATCGAGGCGCGCCAGAATTTCAAGGAAATCAAGGTCTTGACGCCGGAGCAGAAGGCCGTCCAGTGGGAGGCCTACCAGGCCCTGAGCGCCGACGAGAAGCGCAAGCTGGCAGCGCAGGCGCGCCGCACGGCGGGCGTGGCCACGGTCAAGCCAAGTGCCGCGGCCCGGCTCATCCCCGTTGCTTCGCGCAAGAAGCACGCGTCGGGCCCGCGCATGGCTGAGGCGGTTCGCCCGATCCAGCAAAACACGCTGCTCCCGCGCGTGGCGCCGGTTCGCACTGAACCCCAGCGTTCGCCCTATGAAGACGAGCCTGCGGAGTGAGTCAGATTCCCTCCACGTCCGTCGGCACCGCCGCTGATACGCCACACGCTCCGGCCACTCCCGGTCTGGGCCGGCGCATGGCCTGCTGGCTTTACGAGGGCGTGCTGCTCTTCGGCGTCGTCTTCATCGCCGACTACCTCTTCAGCAGCCTCTCGCAGACCCGCCACGCCCTCGACAACCGGCATCTCCAGCAGGCCTTCCTCTTTGTCGTGCTGGGCATCTATTTCGCCTGGTTCTGGTCCAGGGGACAGACCTTGGCCATGAAGACCTGGCACATCCGCGTGGTCGATGCTGCGGGCCGGCCGCTGACACAGCGTCGCGCCCTGTGGCGCTACGTGCTGAGCTGGTTGTGGTTCCTGCCGCCGCTGGCGGCTCTTGCCCCCTTCCCTCTCAGCGGGGCGGAAATCGCCGTCATCCTGCTGGGCTGGATTGCCGTCTGGGCGCTGCTGAGCCGCGTCCACCCGCAACAGCAGTTCTGGCACGACGTGCTGGCCGGCACCCGCCTGATTGACGTGCGCCCTGGACGCGGCTGACATCACGCCGCTGGGCGACAATCGGCGCATGTCTGATCTGCACCCTCATCCATCCAACCCCCAGAAAGCACGCCGTGGCCTGAGCCGCATGTGGCATGCCTTGGGCTATTCCATCGAAGGCCTGCGTGCCGGCTGGCATGAGACCGCCTTCCGGCAGGAAGCCATGGCCGCCCTGCTGTTGTTGCCGTTGTCCGCATGGCTGGGCCGTAGTTGGGTGGAGACGGCGCTGCTGGCGGGTTCCGTCCTCTTCGTGATGATCGTGGAGCTGCTCAACACGGGCATCGAGACGGCCATCGATCGCATCGGGCCGGAGTGGCATGACCTGTCCAAGCGCGCCAAGGACATGGGCAGCGCCGCCGTGCTGCTCAGCCTCGTGCTGTGTACCGGCGTCTGGGCAGCCGCCCTGTACCAGAGGTTCGTTGCGTGAGCCCGGCCTTCTCCGTCTGCGTGTATTGCGGCTCCCGCCCCGGCGTCGACCCGCAGTACTCCGCCCTGGCCCGCACCGTGGGCCAATGGATCGGCCGCCATGGCGGCCAGCTGGTCTACGGTGGCGGCAAGGCCGGTCTGATGGGCGTCGTCGCCGAGGCCACCCTGGCTGCCGGCGGACGGGTGATCGGCGTGATTCCCAAAGCCCTGGTCGAGAAAGAATGGGCGTTGCGCGAATGCACCGAACTGCACATTGTGGACACGATGCACGACCGCAAGCGCATGATGGCTGAACGCGCCGACGCCTTTATCGCCCTGCCCGGCGGCATCGGCACCTTCGAGGAATTGTTCGAGGTCTGGACCTGGCGGCAGCTCGGCTACCACGACAAGCCGGTCGGCATCCTGAACTGCGGTGGCTACTATGACGGACTGCTGGCCTTTCTGGAACGGGCCGTAGAGCAGCAGTTCATGAGCGACTGGCAGATGGCGCTGATCCAGACCGGCAGCGATCCGGTTGCACTCCTCGCCGGCCTGGTACAGGCCGCAGGGCTGGCCCCGGCACCCCGCCTGGACGAAATCTAGATCGCTGTCTCGTCCAGCTCGCCGGTGCGGATGCGCACCACGCGCTCGACGGCGGTAATGAAGATCTTGCCGTCACCGATCTTGCCGGTGCGCGCCGCCCTGACGATGGCGTCCACACAGCGGTCCACGTCGTCGGACTTGACCACCACCTCGACCTTCACCTTGGGCAGGAAGTCGACCACGTATTCGGCACCACGGTAAAGCTCGGTGTGGCCCTTCTGGCGGCCGAAGCCCTTGACTTCGGTGACGGTCAGGCCAGTCACGCCGCACTCGGCCAGCGCCTCGCGCACTTCCTCCAGCTTGAAGGGTTTGATGATCGCGGTGATCTGCTTCATGAATGCTATTCCTGTCGATATAAACAATGGGCCGGCCGAGCCAGGTTCAACTCAAGCCCTGAACTTGCTGGTAATAGGATAACGCCAATCCTTGCCGAAGCTCCGATGCGTCACGCGGATGCCGATCGGCGCCTGGCGGCGCTTGTATTCGTTGACCTTGATCAGCCGGGTCACCCGCTCGACGTCGGCGCGGGCATAGCCCTTGGCCACAATCTCGTCGATGCTCTCATCGTCCTCCATGTAGGCCTGCAGGATCGGGTCCAGCACCTCATAGGGCGGCAGGCTGTCGGAGTCCTTCTGGTCCGACCTCAGCTCGGCACTCGGTGGCCGGGTGATGATGCGCTCGGGAATCGGGCCCTCGCCGCGACCGTAAGGGTCGTGCGCATTACGCCAGTGGGCCAGCCGGAACACCGTGGTCTTGACCAGGTCCTTGATGACGGCGAAGCCGCCGGCCATGTCACCGTAGAGGGTGCAGTAGCCGGTGGCCATCTCGGACTTGTTGCCCGTGGTCAGAACAATACGCCCGCTCTTGTTGGATAGGGCCATGAGCAGGGTGCCACGGATACGGGCCTGGATGTTCTCCTCGGTCGCATCTTCGGGCAGGCCGCGGAACTCATGGGACAGGGCGGCCTTGAAGGATTCGAAGGTCGGCGTGATCGAGATCTCGTCATAGCGCACCCCCAGGCGATGCGCCATCTCGCGCGCATCAATCCAGCTGATGTCGGCCGTATAAGGGGAAGGCATCATGACGGCACGCACGCGCTCGGGGCCGAGCGCGTCCACGGCAATCGCCAGCACCAGGGCAGAATCGACGCCACCGGAGAGGCCGATGATGGCGCCGGGAAAGCCGTTCTTGCCCAGGTAGTCGCGCACCCCCAGTACCAGTGCGTCCCACAGGTCGGCCTCGGCGCTGCGCTCCGGCTCGATACGCCCGCCCACCCGCAGGCCATCCGGCGTACGCTCGATCTCCAGGCTGAACAACTCCTCGACGAAGGATGGCGCGCGCGCCGCCGTGCTGCCGTCTGCGCGCAGGGCAAAAGAGTGCCCCTCGAACACGATCTCGTCCTGCCCGCCGACCAGATGGGCGTACACCAGCGGCAGCCCGCACGCCTGCGCGCGCTGGCGCATCATCTGCTCGCGCTCCATGCCCTTGCCGACATGGAAAGGAGAAGCATTGATCACGGCCAGCACCTCGGCGCCCGCTGCCCGCGTCTGCTGCGCCGGTGCCTCGAACCAGGCGTCCTCGCAGATCAGCAGGCCGATCTTGACGCGCGCGCCGGCTTCGCCGGCCTCGAAGACGCAAACCTCCTGCCCCGGCTTGAAATAGCGGCGCTCGTCAAACACCTGGTAGTTCGGCAGTTCACGCTTGGCATAGCTGGCCACCACCCGCCCCTCGCACAGCACAGTGGCCGCGTTGTAGCTCGCCGGAACCGCGACCGAACGCGTGCGCAGCCGCGGCCCGTCCGCGGCGGCGGGATGCCCCACCACCACGGTCATGTCCTTTAACCCGGCCAGCTCCCGGGCTACCGTGTTCACGGCATCATCACAGGCGGCCAGGAACACCGGGCGCAGAAACAGGTCCTCGGCGGCATAGCCGCAGATGGAAAGTTCGGGGGTCAGCAGCAAGCGCGCGCCGGCCGCGTAGGCGGTACGCGCGGCGTCAATGATCTTTTGTGCATTGCCGGCCAGGTCGCCAACGACAAAATCGAGCTGAGCAACGCAAACACGCAAAGTCATGGCCGGCAGGAGTAGGGAAGGAAACGCTTGAGCACGAGCAATTATGTCATCCGGGTGCTGGACTCGCCGTTGGACCTCGATGCGGCGGCGTGGAACGCCTTGCTGGCCGCACAGGCTCATCCGACGCCGTTCATGCGGCACGAGTATCTGGCGGCCCTGCATCGCAGCGGCAGCGCCACCACCCAGACGGGCTGGACCCCCCGCTTCGTCCTGGTCGAGGATTTGGCCGGGCGGCTGCAGGCCGCTTGCCCGCTCTACCTCAAGAGCCATTCGCGCGGCGAGTATGTGTTCGACTGGTCGTGGGCCGACGCCTATCACCGGCATGGCCTGGACTACTACCCCAAGGCCCTGGTGGCGGTGCCTTTCACACCGGTCCCGGGCAGCCGTCTGCTGGCGCGCGATGCTCCGGCGCGGATGGCGCTGCTCGACGCCGCGCTGGCGCTGTGCCGGGACCAGGGGCTGTCCTCGCTCCACCTGCTGTTTGGCAGTACGGCTGATGTTGCCGCCTGCCAGCACGCAGGCTTGATGCTGCGCCATACCGTACAGTTCCACTGGAGGAACGGCACAGCACCTGCCGGCGGTATCACCGCACCCTATCGGGATTTCGACGATTTTCTCGCGGCACTGAGCCAGGACAAGCGCAAGAAGATCCGGCAGGAGCGGCGCAAGGTTGCGCAGGCGGGTGTCACATTGCGCCATGCACGCGGACCGGACATCCGCTCACAGGACTGGGATTTCTTCTACCGCTGCTACGAGCGCACCTACCGCGAACATGGCAACCCGCCGTACCTGAACCGCGCCTTCTTCGAGGAAGTCGCAGCGACGCTGGCACCCCACTGGCTGCTGTTCGTCGCCGAGCACCAGGGGCGCCCCATCGCCAGCAGCCTGATCGCCATCAGCGACGCGGACGGCGCACCCGGCAGCGAACGCGTCGCCTGGGGGCGCTACTGGGGCGCGCTGGAGCGCGTCGACTGCCTGCACTTCGAGGCCTGCTACTACAGCCCGCTGCAGTGGTGCATCGAGCACCAATACCAGCGCTTCGAGGGCGGTGCACAGGGGGAGCACAAACTGGCGCGCGCCCTGTTGCCCGTTCGAGCCGACAGCGCCCACTGGCTGGCGCATCCGGACTTTGCCCAGGCGGTGCAGCACTTCCTGGACCGCGAAGGCCGGGGGGTTGAGAGCTATCTGGAGGAACTGGAACAGCACTCCCCCTTGCGCAGGGGGGAGGAAGCGGCTTAGCCGATCAGGCCATGGCCGAAGCCAGCATGCCCATTTCGGCGTTGCTCATCATCGCTTCCATGTTCATCACGATGAGCATGCGTTCGCCGACGTTGGCCAGCCCCGTGATGAAGCGCGCATCCAGCGAGGTGTCGAACTGGGGTGCCGGCTTGATCATGTCGGCCGACAGCGTGACCACGTCGGAGACCGAATCCACCACCGCGCCGATCACCGTACCGCGCACATTCAGGATGATGACCACGGTGAACTCGTTGTACTCCACCTTGTCCAGGTTGAGCTTCATGCGCAGGTCGATGATGGGCACGATGACACCACGCAGATTGACCACCCCCTTGATGAAAGCCGGCGCATTGACCATGCGGGTCGGCTCCTCGTAGGAACGGATCTCCTGCACACGCAGGATGTCGATGGCGTATTCTTCCTTGCCCAGACGCAGGGTGAGGTACTGGCCGGAGTTTGCCGCGGCAGCCGGGCCGCCGGCACGGGTTTCACTGGTGGTTTGCATGCGTGTTCTCCTTCCTGACAAGGATGGCAGGATCGTCTCGCGGACCATGATACACGGCACCGTCCGGCCGGTGTAGGGGCGAAAGGCCCGAAAAACGGGCCAATTCCGGCTGCCGGCCAGAAAAAAGCGCCTGCAGGCTTCGGCCGGCAGGCGCTCGTGATGGACAGTGCCCGGGTACTTAAGCGGGGTTCTGCTTGTTGTAGGCGGCGATGCCGTCCATCACTTCCTTCTTGGCGGCCTCCGGGCCTTCCCAGCCCTTCACCTTGACCCACTTGCCCTTTTCGAGATCCTTGTAGTGCTCGAAGAAGTGCTCGATGGTCTTCAGGCGCATCGGGTTCAGGTCTTCGGGTTTCTGCCACTGGGTGTAGAGCGAGAGGATCTTGTCCGTCGGCACAGCCAGCACCTTGCCATCTTCGCCGGCCTCGTCTTCCATGCGCAGGATGCCGATGGGGCGGCAGGGCACCACGACGCCGGGAATCAGCGGCACGGGCGTGATCACCAGCACGTCCACCGGATCACCGTCGCCCGAGATGGTCTTGGGGACATAGCCGTAGTTGGTCGGGTAGTGCATGGCCGTGCTCATGAAACGGTCCACGAAGATGGCGCCCGTTTCCTTGTCGACCTCGTACTTGATCGGGTCGGCATTCATCGGGATCTCGATGATCACGTTGAACGCGTCGGGAACATTCTTGCCGGGGGTAACGTTGTCGAGAGACATCAGCTTCCTTCTGTGTTGCGGTATGTCAATAAAGGGATCGGTATTAACCCTGATTTTACTTGCTCTGCCCTGACGCCTCGCGAAAACAGCGGCTTTTCAGGCTACAGTCCGCCCGTTGGCCAATCGTCCTGTGCGACCGAAGTGGTTGAACGCGACGAGGAAGCAACGCATCGGTGGCTCCGCCCCCTGCGTTGCCACCTCTTCGCGATACAACGACACAGGAGAGATTGATATGACAGGCAACTCAGCGCTGATACTGGCGCTCGTCTGCGGGCTCATCGCCGTTGCGTACGGCTTCTGGGCCCGCAGCTGGATTCTTTCCCAGGACGCCGGCAATGCCCGCATGCAGGAGATTGCGGCCGCCATCCAGACCGGTGCGGCCGCCTACCTGGCGCGCCAGTACAAGACCATCGGCATGGTAGGCATCGTGCTGGCCATCCTGATCGGCATCTTCCTCGACAGCAATACGGCCGTGGGCTTCGTCGTCGGCGCCGTGCTCTCCGGCGCCTGCGGCTTCATCGGCATGAACGTCTCGGTACGTGCCAATGTGCGCACCGCGCAGGCAGCGACCAAAGGCATCGGGCCGGCGCTGGACGTGGCCTTCCGCGGTGGCGCCATCACCGGCATGCTGGTGGTGGGCCTGGGCCTGCTGGGTGTCACGGTGTTCTACTGGTTCCTGGTCGGCAACGGCAACCTGAACCCGGGCGTATCCCTGGCCAAGCTGCTCAACCCGCTGATCGGCTTTGCGTTCGGCTCCTCGCTGATCTCCATCTTCGCCCGTCTGGGCGGCGGCATCTTCACCAAGGGCGCCGACGTGGGCGCGGACCTGGTGGGCAAGGTGGAGGCCGGCATTCCGGAAGATGACCCGCGCAACCCGGCGGTGATCGCCGACAACGTGGGCGACAACGTCGGCGACTGCGCCGGCATGGCGGCCGACCTGTTCGAGACCTATGCCGTGACACTGATCGCCACCATGGTGCTGGGCGCCCTGCTCCTCACCGGTGCCGGCACCAGCGCGGCGGTGTATCCGCTGGCCCTGGGCGCGGTCTCCATCATCGCTTCCATCATCGGCTGCTTCTTTGTCAAGGCCAAGCCGGGCATGAAGAACGTGATGCCGGCGCTCTACAAGGGCTTGGCTGTCGCCGGCGTGCTCTCGCTGATCGCCTTTTTCTTCGTCACCACCTGGCTGATCCCGGACAACGCCATCACCGCCACCGGCAGCCAGATGCGCCTGTTCGGCGCCACGGTGGTCGGCCTGGTGCTGACGGCCGCCCTGGTTTGGATCACCGAGTACTACACCGGCACGCAGTACGCCCCGGTGCGCCACATTGCGCAGGCGTCCACCACCGGCCACGGCACCAACATCATCGCCGGCCTGGGCGTGTCCATGCGCTCCACCGCCTGGCCGGTGATCTTCGTCTGCATCGCCATCTGGGTGGCATACCAGCTGGCCGGCCTGTACGGCGTCGCCGTGGCCGCGATGTCCATGCTGTCCATGGCCGGCATCATCGTGGCCCTGGACGCCTACGGTCCCATCACCGACAACGCCGGCGGCATCGCCGAGATGTCGGAGCTGCCCTCGTCCGTGCGTGACATCACCGATCCGCTGGACGCCGTGGGCAACACCACCAAGGCCGTCACCAAGGGTTACGCCATCGGCTCGGCCGGCCTGGCCGCACTGGTGCTGTTTGCCGACTACACCCACAAGCTGGAATCCTTCGGCAAGGTCATCACCTTCGATCTGAGCAATCCGATGGTGATCATCGGCCTCATCATCGGCGGCCTGATTCCCTACCTCTTCGGCGCCATGGCCATGGAAGCCGTCGGCCGCGCCGCCGGCGCGGTGGTGGTGGAGGTGCGCCGCCAGTTCCAGACCATCAAGGGCATCATGGACGGCTCGGGCAAGCCCGAGTACGACACCGCAGTGGACATGCTCACCAGCGCGGCCATCAAGGAGATGATGATCCCCTCGCTGCTGCCGGTGGTGGTCCCGATCCTGGTCGGCCTCGTGCTCGGCCCGGCCGCACTCGGTGGCCTGCTGATGGGCACCATCGTCACGGGTCTCTTTGTCGCCATTTCCATGTGCACCGGCGGCGGCGCCTGGGACAACGCCAAGAAGTACATCGAGGACGGCCACCACGGCGGCAAGGGCAGCGATGCCCACAAGGCAGCCGTGACGGGCGACACCGTCGGTGACCCCTACAAGGACACCGCCGGCCCGGCCGTCAATCCGCTGATCAAGATCATCAACATCGTGGCGCTGCTGATCGTGCCGCTGATGATGAGGGTGCACGGCGGCTGACAACGCCTCCCTGTGCCGGACCCGCCCGCGCCCGCCGCGGGCTTTTTTTTGCCCCCCCGGGTACATATCCGCTACACTGTAACGAGTCGTTGGCGGTCGACCCGGGGTACATCGGGCACAGGACGTGATTTCACCATCCCCTGGAGGGCAGACACCGTGTTCGATTTTTTCAAGACATCGCGCGAGAAGGCCGGCCCGACGGACGTTGCGGCCGACGACAAGGATGCTGCCCGCCAGACTGGTGGCAGCGCGGGCAAGGCCCCCGAACCGCCCATTTCCAGCCGGGAATTGATACGCGTCGTGTTGCGCGACACACTGCGCAAGAACGGCATCCCGACCGACTGGATCGGCAGCCAGATCGCCTCGCGCGCCCAGGCTGGCCAGCCCATGACCCATCAGATCCAGCTGGTCATTCTCAAGTGGCATGAGGGGCTGCTGCGCTTCGCCCCCCTGCTGCAACAGCAGATCCTGCAAGCCCTGCAGCAGTTCGATCCCGCTTCCGACCACAGCGGCAACACCGTGCTATGGTCGTTTGCGCCCAACTGCGGCTGCCCCTACACGACCCTGCCCGCCCCGAGCTACTGGAGCGCCTCGGCGGAAAAGCAGAAGTTTGACCTGCCGCCCACGGCGCGCAGGTTCCATGAAGTCGACGACGACTTTGCCACCACCGTTCCCAGTGCCCTGGGTTGAAGACCGGTCCAGCCTCCCTACCTGTCCCTGCGCGCCTACCGCCCCCGCACCAGCACCACGATGGCCTCCCATGCAACGCCCCGGCCGAGCCATGCCTCAGACCCGTCAGGCCGCCTCAAACGCCAGGCGCGGGATGGCAGTTTGAAGATACTGGTTGTCGACGATCATGCCCTGATCCGGGAAGGCCTGCGTCAGGTGCTGCGCGGCCTGGGTGACGAGATCGAGGTGCTGGAAGCCGGCTCGTGCGAGCGTGCCTTCGAGATCGCCGAGGAAGAACTGGACCTGGATCTGATTCTGCTGGACTACCACCTGCCGGACATGAACGGTCTGGAGGCGCTGGATGTGTTCGCGCGCGCGCATCCCGAGCTGCCGATCATTGTGCTGTCGGGCTCCGTCAATCCGCGCGTCATGCAACAGATCATGGGCAAGGGCGCGGCCGCCTTTCTGACCAAAACCGGCATGAGCGAAGAGCTGCTGTCGGTCACGCGGCTGGTGCTGGCCGGCGGGGTACACACGCCTCCCCTGCCGGCGACCATGGCCAGCGACGGCACGCCCCCCCTGTTCACCCCGCGCCAGGAAGAAGTGCTGCAATTCCTGCTGGATGGCTACACCAACAAGGAGATCGGGCGACTGCTCTATCTCTCGGAGGAGACCGTGAAGAATCACGTCAGCTGCATACTGCGTGGTTTCGGCGTCACCACCCGCACCCAGGCGGTACTGGCCGCCAACCGGCACGGCTACGCCCGCTCCAACCGCCCTCGTCTGCGGTCAGACGACCTCGCCTGAGACCGGCACCGGCTCGCACGTGGCGCCCGAGGCGTCGCGTTCAGACATCGACCGCCGGCGTACGGGTCAGCCGACGCATCAGCGTGCGCAGCTTGGCCGGACGCACCGGTTTGTGCAGCAGCGGTAGTCCGGCCTCCCGGCATGCCTGGATCAGTTCCGTATCCGTGTCGCCGCTCATCAGGCAGGCCGGCACGGGTCGCGCCAGCGCGGCACGCAGGCTTTGCAGGGACTGCAAGCCCGTCTCTCCCGCCCGCAGGCGGAAGTCGCTGAGGATGAGGTCCGGCTCAAAGCCGCCCTCAACCGTCGTCATGGCGCCCTGCAGACCTTCGACCAGCGCCACAGTACAGCCCCAGGAATCCAGCAGACCCCGCAGGGCCTGGGCCGACTGACGGTCATCCTCCACCACCAGCACGCGCAGGCCGCGCACGTCATCCAGCGGCGGCGCCTCGCTCACCGCCGCAAAGGCACCGGTGTTGCCGGCCACCGCCAGCGGCACCTCGATGCGAAAACGCGTTCCCTGCCCGGGAATGGAACACAGCTGCAACGGGTGTCCCAGCAGACGGGCCGTACGCTCAACGATGTTCAATCCCAGGCCCAGGCCCTTGCTGCGATCGCGCTCGGGATTGCCGATCTGGTAGAACTCGCGGAAGATGTTCTGTTGATGCTCCGGTGCGATGCCGACGCCCGTGTCCCACACTTCAATCCAGACGTGGCTGCCACCGCGGCTGTGCCGGCAACCGACCAGCACGCCGCCCTGACCGGTGTAGCGCAAGGCATTGCTCACCAGATTGAGCAGAATGCGATGCAGCAGGGTCGGGTCGCTCAGTACCCACAGGTGCGAGCCCCGCACGCGCAGGCGCAGCGCCTTGTCGGCCGCCACCGGCGACAGGGCGCCGCGCAGCTGTTCAAACAAATGCGCCAGCGGGAACGGCTTGGAGTGCACCCGCACCGCATCGGCGTCCAGGCGCGAGATGTCGAGCAGGGCATCGAGCAGATCCTGCATGGCCCGCACGGAGGCTTCCAGATTGGCGATGAGGTGGCGCGTCTCGCGGTCATGCGGCAGCTGGGCCAAGCGGGCGACGAACATGCCTAGAGCGTGGATGGGCTGGCGCAGGTCATGGCTGGCCGCCGCCAGAAAGCGGGACTTGGCCAGCGTGGCCGTCTCGGCCTCCTCCTTCTTGGTGCGCAGCTCCGCGGTCGCCAGCGCCACCCGTCGCTCCAGCTCATCGCGCCCCTGCTGCAGGTGCTCGGCCATCTGGTTCAGGCCCGCCTGGAGCTCGCGCAAGGGGTCATTGGGCATGAGTACGCCGCGCACCGTCAGCTCGCCGCGCCCGATGCGTTCGATCATGTCCGATACGCGCAGGATCGGGCGGATCACCCCCTGGCCGATGCGCACCGCCAGCACGCCGCCAAACAGCAGCCCCCCCAGGGTCACGGCCAGACCGAGCATCAACATGTCGCGGCCGCGCGAGACCAGGGCCGCACGGGAGACCTCCAGCACCACATGCCCCAGCGGCGGTGCGGCCGCGTCACTGTCCTGCACCGCGTCGCGCCCGGCCTCGAACAGATCGTCCAGTCGCAACGGTGACGGTGTCACCGCCTGCACCAGCAGATCGTTGCCACTGGTCGCATCCACCCACTGCTGCTCCTGTGTACCCAGCGCTGGCAGGCTGCCGTGGCGCCCCCGGCCGGCCGTGGCCAGCGCCTGCCCCTGGCCGTCGACGATCACCACCGAGACGACGTCCGGATCGCGCAACGCACTCGCCGCCACGGCCTGCAGGCTGCTGGTGTTGGCGGAGAACAGGCCATATTCACTGGCCGTGGCGAGCTGGCGAGCCAGCGAGCGCATGCGCTGCTGGTGGGCCGCGTCAAGGTCGGCGTAGCGCCCGGCGAGGAAGACCGTGGAAAGCAGCACCGCCACCAGGGTCACCGGCAGCAGCGCCGCCAACAGCATGCGGTCTCGGATATCGAACAGCCTCATGAACCACGCTCCAGACGACGCAGCCGCTCGGTCAATGAACGGGCGTCCAGTGTGAGCCCCAGTGATCGCGCCACGTGCTCGTTGACGCCGACCTCGAACTGCAAGGGATATTGCGGAACCCCCAGCGGCTGTCCCTGCAGCACGCCGCGCGCCAGCGCGCCGGCCTGCTCGCCGATCTGGGCCGGTGTGGAGTAGACCGCCAACAGCGCGCCGGCGCGCACATAGGCCGGCGAGAAGGCCATCATGGGCACCTGCGCGCGGAACGACGCCAGCAGGATATTCTGGATGCTCGTGCTGTTGTAGATCTGCGGATCAGCCATCGCCAGCAGCAGATCGGACTGGTCCAGTATTTTCTTGAGCCCGTTGAAGACCAGCTCGTTGGGCCGGACCACCGCGCCCACCACCTGCAGGCCCCGCGCCTGCGCCGCCGACTCCAGGAGCGCCTCATTGAACTGTGAATCCGGTCCCCACAACACCCCTACGCGGCGCGCCTGCGGCAGCGCCAGCCGCATCAGGTCCAGCTGCCGCCCCACCGGCTGATTGAGGTAGAGCGCGGTGAGCGTCGCACCCGCGCGGCGCCCCGCCTCGCGCAGCACGCGCTCGAAGCTCGCCCGCGGCAGGAGGGCGCAAAGCACGGACGTCGGCGTCGCGCTGCGCACCAGCGCTGCGCAGGCCTCGGTGCCGAGGGCGACGTAGAGGCGCGGAGAAACGCCGCGACGTTCTGCCAGTTCGGCCGGGGACAGCTGCAGCACGTCCCGCCGGGGCTCGCCCGGCCGGTTCAGTTCGCGCAGGATACCTTCGGCCGCCTCCTGGTAGGGCGCACTGCGGTCGCTGCTGACAACGGCGACGACCGGCTCGTCGGCCATGCACGCTGCCGCCAGGCCCGCGAGCAGCAGCAACAGCAGGAAAGGACGCAGGGCGAATTGCATGACGCCTAATTCTCGACCCGGAACATCACGTAGGCCTGCTGGTAAAAGCGCAGCGCGGGCATGAAATCCTGATAGGGTCCACCCAGGTTCTGCACCACGAACGACAGCTCCGCCGGTCGCCCGCCGAGGCGCAACGCCTTGGCCAGCCGGATGTCGGTACGGCGCACCGCAGGCTGCGCGCTGTCGGCTGCGGGAAACCAGCTCGCATCCGACTCGGAGTACATGACGCTGGCGCTATAGCCGGCCGGCAGGGTCTGCATCAGCATCAGGCCCTGCGTGCCATACGTATGGACCAGGTTGTCGCCCGTTGACTGGGTGCTGTCCAAGATGGACTGCGCATACACCAGCCGGGCGTCCTGCCACGGCCGCATGCGGATCTGGTACTCGTAGCCACGTATCTTGAAATTCTCGCCATTGACGAAGTCGTTGGCCTGGTTGTCGTTGCCGCTGCCCGGCAGGCTATAGCTGGTGCTCTTGATGTAGTCGGTCACGCTTTCCTCGAAGACGCGCACATCCAGACTGAAGTCATGTACCGGCAGCTGCGCCAGATAGCCGAGTTCGCGCGTTTGCACCTTCTCCGAACTCACGTTGCCGCGGGCCACATCGGTCGAATCCGCCAGCACGCCGCTGAGGTAATAGCGGACATTGCTGTACTTCTCGTAGGTGCTTGGCGGGCGGAAGGCCTGCGTCAGCCCGTAGCGAAGCGTGTGGCCCTCGGCCACACGCCAGTTCAGCATGAGGCGGGGGGCAACCTGCTCCCCGGCGATGCTGCTGCGCTCGTACAACGCACCCGCATTGAGCAACAGGGACGGGTGCATGCGCCATTCAGCATTGGCGAACACGCGGGCAAAGTCAGTCACGAAGGCGGCGCCGGTATCGTACAGGGGGTAGGAGGTGATGGTCTCGCGCCGCAGTTCGCCCCCCCAGACGGTGCGCAGGGTCGGCGACAGGCGCACGGTATGCTGCAGCGACAGGTTGTCGTTGCTCGCCTGACCTCCAAACACGATCGTCAGGCTCGGCGCGGGCGCGTAGGGAAACTGGTCGCGCAAGACCTCGACCGTGTGCGAGGCCTGGAACGCAATATCCTCGTCCGCGTTGAGGCTGCGCCGCCAGTCGAACTGAAGGTAGGAGGTGTCGATCCGGCGGGTCCGTGGTGCATTCCCGTCTTGCCCGGAAAAGCCCACACCGGCATCGACGAGCGTCTGTCCGGCGCGAAACTCCGCCGTGTCGCCGCCACCGGCGCGCACGTCCGCCCGCAGGTTGAAACGCTGCACCCGGTCGCCGCCGCTGGTGCCGCGCAGGCCGCTGTCGCTTCGTCCGTCGGCCGTGAGCCGGAACTGCGCGTCCTCGCTGCCCCATCCCAGCCGCACCAGACCATCCTGGATGCCGTTATCGCCGCCCGCCACCTGCACGACACCACCCTGCGTGTCGGCCGGATCGCGGGTCACGATATTGATAGTCCCCAGAAACGCCCGCGCGCCGTAGGAGGCCGAGTTCGAGCCGCGATAGACCTCGATGCGTTCGATGTCCTCCAATGCCACGGTCTGCAGCCCGGGCCCGGTACTGCCGCGCAGATAGGTGGAATAGACCGAGCGCCCGTCCACCAGGATCTGCATGTGATTGGCATAGTCGCTGAGACTGAGGTGGTAGCTGCCTTGGGGGGTGTTGCTTTCAAAAGAACTGCTGACGCGAAAACCAGGCACAAAGCGCAAGAGGTCCGCCACGTCACGCGCGCCACTCATGCGGATCATTTCGCGGTCAATGATGGTGACCGCGCCCGGTAGCTCATCCAGCCGCTGTGGCAGACGCGAAACCGAAAGCACGACCGGCACGTCGGCGAGGTAATCCTTTTCAGAGACGGCCTCCGGCGTCTGGGCGGCGGCACCCAGGCACACCAACACGGGCATGCATTGCAGCAGTTTCTTGGTAGTCATGAAGAGACGAGCGGAATTTTCTGATACCCCTCCTCCCATTCTGCCTTGTGATCCGACGGTACCGACTCGCCTCGGGTGCCCGGAGGCGAAATCGGAAATTTTTGGCACGCGGCGCAAGGCGCCCTGTGGCGCCATGACACACCGCGGCAGGAAGGATTCGATGAATTCGCTGCGCATCCCGCGGAGCGCTGAGCATCGTGTCCGGAAGCTTCGAGGCTACCTTGGCCACCCGCCAGCGCCCACCGAGCTGCCCCGACACCACTGCCCGTCCCGGGCAGGGGTATGCCGGCTGGGTCAAAATAGCGGTATGTCCGAACGCGTCATCCCCCTGGTCGACCAGCGCATCCCCACGCTGCAGGCGCCGGCCGCTGCCTTTGATCCGGCCTCCCGCATCGCGGCCACCGGCCTGCTGGCCGACCGCCTGGGCCGACCGCTGCGCGACCTGCGCATCAGTGTCACCGACCGCTGCAATTTCCGCTGCAGCTACTGCATGCCGAAGGAAATCTTCGACAAGGACTACGCCTACCTGCCGCACAGCGCCTTGCTGAGCTTCGAGGAGATCACGCGTGTGGCCCGCCTCTTCGCCGCCCACGGCGTGCGCAAGCTGCGCCTGACGGGTGGCGAGCCGTTGCTGCGCAAGAACGTTGAAATCCTGATCGAACAGCTGGCTGCCCTGCGCACCGTCGACGGCGAGCCGCTGGACCTGACCCTCACCACCAATGGGTCCCTGCTGGCGCGCAAGGCCAGGGCCCTGAAGGCGGCCGGCCTGCAGCGCGTCACCGTCAGCCTGGACGGCCTGGACGATGCGGTGTTCCGCCGCATGAACGACGTCGACTTTCCCGTGGCCGACGTGCTCGAAGGCATCCAGGTGGCCAGGGAGGCCGGCCTGGGTCCGATCAAGATCAATATGGTGGTCAAGCGCGGCACCAACGAACAGCAGATCCTGCCCATGGCTCGGCATTTCCGCGGCAGCGGCATGGTGCTGCGCTTCATCGAGTACATGGACGTGGGCGCCACCAACGGCTGGCGCATGGACGAGGTCCTGCCCTCGGCCGAGGTGGTGAAGATGATCCACGCCGAGCTGCCACTGGTGCAGCTGGAACCCAGTGCGCCGGGCGAAACCGCCGAACGCTGGGGCTACGCCGATGCCACGGGCCGCCACGACCCCGCCCTGGGCGAGATCGGCGTCATCAGCAGCGTCACGCATGCCTTCTGCGGCGACTGCAACCGCGCCCGCCTGTCCACCGAAGGCCGGCTCTACCTCTGCCTGTTCGCCACCCAGGGCCATGATCTGCGCACCCTGCTGCGCAACGGTGCCAGCGACGCCGACATCGAGTCGGCCCTGGGCCATATCTGGGCCGCGCGCGACGATCGCTACTCCGAACTGCGCGGGCAGATGCCTCCCGACAGCAGCCCGGGCCAGCCGCGTCGCGTCGAGATGAGCTACATCGGGGGCTGAGTTTGAAACACCCCCAGGCTGCGCGCACTGCGTGTCGCTCCATGCCCGGCGCCTACGCCACAGGCTCAGGCTCGTCGGCCTGTCCGAACCTGCGCAGGCAGGTTCGGAGCCGCCGGCCTCAGCCCCTCCAGGGGGCGACGCCAGCGGCCCGGCCGGGCCGGTTCCGCGGCGTCTCCCGAATGGCGTAACCGCTGTCGATCTCTTGCTTCAGTCAAAAAGGAATCCTGCTTTGATCTCTCCGGCAGACATCACCGGCCTCATCCTCGCCGGCGGCCGCGGCAGCCGCATGGGCGGCGTGGACAAGGGCCTGCAGAACTTCAACGGCATGCCCATGGCCCTGCGTACCCTGCTGCGCCTGCAGATGCAGGTGGGCCAGGTCATCATCAACGCCAACCGCAACCTGGCGGCCTATGAATCCTTCGGCGTCGAAGTCTGGCCGGATGTGCTGGCCGACTACCCCGGCCCGCTGGCCGGCTTCCTGACCGGCCTGGAACGTTGCGAGACGCCCTACCTGATCACCGTGCCGTGCGACTCGCCGCGCTTCCCGCTGGACCTGGTGGCGCGCCTCGCCGCGGCGCTGGAACGCGAGCAGGCCGAGATCGCCATGGCGGCGGCGCCGGAACAGGATGATGACGGCCAGCTGCGCGTGCGCACCCAGCCGGTGTTCTGCCTGCTGCGTGTGGAGTTGCTCGAAAGCCTGACTCGCTTCACGCAGGGCGGCGGCCGCAAGATCGACGCCTGGACCGGCCAGCACCAGACCGTGGTGGTCCCGTTCACCGAAACGGGCGATGACCCGCTGGCCTTCGCCAACGCCAATACCCTCGCCGAACTCAAGCAGTTGGAAGATTCCTGACGCCATGAAGAGCATCGAACAGATTGCGGCCGAGCTGCAGGGTTATGACCCGCAGGCGCTGAGCGCCGCCGCCGTCAACGACTTCCTGGCGCAACTGGTCGGACCGGTCCGCGAAACGGAGGAGCTGGCCCTGTTCGATGCGCTGGACCGCGTGCTGGCGCAGGACGTGATCTCCCCCGTCAGCGTGCCGCCGCACGACAACTCGGCCATGGATGGCTGGGCCTTCAACGGTAGCCAGCTGCGCACCGACGGGCCGCTCACCCTCAAATCGGTCGGCACGGCATTGGCCGGCAAGGCCTGGCAAGGCGCGGTCGGCGCCGGCGAGTGCCTGCGCATCATGACGGGCGCCATCATGCCCGCCGGGCTGGACACGGTGGTACCTCAGGAATTCGTCAAGACCGACGCAGAGCTCATCACCATCCCGCCGGGCCTGCTGCGGGCCGGAGACAACCGCCGCCTCAAAGGCGAAGACGTCATGCAAGGCCAGGCCGCGCTGCGCCAGGGCACACGTCTGTCGCCAGCCGCCCTGGGACTGGCCGCCAGCCTCGGCATTCCGACGGTCAAGGTCTGGCGTCGCCTCAAGGTGGCCTACTTCTCCACCGGCGACGAGATCCTCAGCCTGGGCGAGGCCCCGCGCGAAGGGGCCGTCTACGACAGCAACCGCTACACCGTGTTCGGCCTGCTCAGACGGATGGGCATCGAGGTGCTGGACTACGGCGTCGTAGGTGACCAGCCGGAGAGGCTCGAAGCCACCTTCCGCCAGGCGGCCGCCGAGGCCGACGCCATCATCACCAGCGGCGGCGTGAGCGTGGGCGAAGCCGACCACACCAAGACCATGATGCGCAAGCTGGGCGATGTGGCCTTCTGGCGCATTGCCATGCGTCCCGGCCGTCCGATGGCGGTCGGGCGCATTGGCAGGTCGGTCCTGTTCGGCCTGCCAGGCAACCCGGTGGCCGTGATGGTGACCTTCCTGGCCTTCGTGCGCCCGGCCCTGCTGCAGATGATGGGCTGCACCGCGGCGCCCCCGCCGCTGCTGCGTGCCCGCAGCCTGGAAGCCATGCGCAAGAAGCCGGGCCGCACCGAGTACCAGCGGGGCATCGTCACCCCGGCGTCCGACGGCACGCTGCAGGTGCGCACCACGGGCAACCAGGGCTCGGGCGTGCTCAGCTCCATGGTGCAGGGCAACGGCCTGATCGTGCTGCACCACGGCCAGGGCAGCGTGGCCGTGGGCGACGAGGTCGACGTGATGATGTTCGACGGCGTGATCTGACGGCCGGCCCACTTGCTACCGGCGCCGGTACAGCGCGCGCAGCAGCTCGAACCACAGCAGACAGGCCAGCGCAGCGGCCAGCGCCACCGCCAGCAGCGCCGGCGACAAGGGCGCCATGTGCAGTACCGCCGTCAGCGGCGGCCAGTACAGCGCCAGCGCCAGCAGCCCCAGCGTGACCCCGGTCACCGCCCACAACAGGTGGTTGGGAACGCGCAGCGACGCCAGCAGCCCGCGCGGCCCGGCGCGGTTGGACAGGATGAGTGCCAGATTGCCCAGCACCAGCGCCGCGAAGGCCAGGGCGCGCGCCTGTGGCTCGTCCAGTCGCGCCGTACCCCAGACGTAGGCGACCAGCACCGCTGCCAGCACGCCCAGGCCCTGCAGCACGGCCTGCACCAGCGTGCGGCCGGCGAACAGCGGTGCCTGCGGATCACGTGGGGGCACACGCATCACGTCCTCATCGGCCGGCTCGTTCTCGAACACCATGGCGCAGGCCGGGTCGATGGCCAGCTCCAGCAGCGCGATGTGCATGGGAAAGAGCACGATGGGCCAGCCCAGCAGCAAGGGCAGCAGGGCCATGCCGGCAATGGGCACGTGCACCGCCATGATGTAGCTCATGGACTTGCGCAGGTTGCCGAAGATGCGCCGCCCCTGCCGCACGGCGCGCACGATGGAGGCGAAGTTGTCGTCCACCAGCACGATGGCCGCGGCCTCGCGCGCCACGTCGGTGCCGCGTCCGCCCATGGCCACACCCACGTGGGCGGCCTTGAGCGCCGGGGCGTCGTTCACGCCGTCGCCCGTCATGCCCACCACGGCACCGGTGGCCTGCAGCGCCTGCACGATGCGCAGCTTCTGCGTCGGCGCGATGCGGGCGCAGATGCTGGCCGTGCGCAGCCGCTGCTGCAGATCGGCGTCCGAGAGCGCGTCCAGCTCGTCGCCATTGAGAACCTCCTCGGCCGGCAGGCCCGCCTGGCGGGCGATGGCGCGCGCCGTTACCGGATAGTCGCCGGTGATCATGACCACGCGGATACCGGCCTCGTGGCATTCGCGCACCGCCTGGGGAATTTCGTCGCGCAGGGGATCGGCCAGGCCGAGCAGGCCGACGAACCCGAAGTCGAAGTCGTGCTCGCCGGCCGGCCACGGCGGCCCGGCATGGCGGGCCTGCGCCACGGCCAGCACGCGCAGGCCGCGCGCGGCCATGGCATCGGCGGCCGCCGCCACCGCGGCCCGGCGCCCGGCATCCAGGTGACAGAGGTCGACGATGGCCTCGGGCGCCCCCTTGGCGGCCACCACGTGCGGCCCGGCGCCCTGACCGTGCCACACATGGGCCATGGCACGCAACTCCGGCGTCAGCGCATATTCGTGCACCAGGGCCCAGTCGCGATGCAGGTGCTCGGTCTGCGCCAGGAACTGCTGCCCCAGCGCGTGGAAGGCCTGTTCCATCGGGTCAAAGGGGTCGATCCGGCTGGCGAGAATGGCGTACTCGACCACGGCGTGGAAATCCTCTTCCAGCACCGTGACACCCGCATCGATCGCCACATCCCGCCCCTGGGCGTGCAACTGCGCCACCCGCATGCGGTTGACGGTCAGGGTACCGGTCTTGTCCACGCACAGCACCGAGGTCGCACCCAGGGTCTCGATGGCCGCGATGCGCCGCGTCAGGACCTGCTGGCGCGACAGGCGCCACGCCCCCAGGGCCGGCAGCACGGTCAGTACCACTGTGAACTCTTCCGGCAGCATGGCGATGGCCAGCGCAATGCCGGCCAGCAGGGCCTGCAGCCAGTCGCCGCGGGTGAGTCCATGCACCAGCACCAGCAACATGCAGAGCGCGAGCCCCAGGCCGGCCAGCCGGTGCACCAGCGTGCGGGTCTGGCGCCGCAGCGGTGATTCTTCGGCCTGCAGGGTCTGCAGGGCACGGCCGATCTGGCCCATCTGGCTGCGCGCACCGGTGGCACGCACCCGTGCCAGACCCTGGCCCTGGACCACCAGCGTGCCGGCATAGAGCGCCGCCGTCTCCTCCTGCCCTGGTGCGCGCAGCAGCCCGGCGCCGGCGCGCTTGCGCACCGGCACGGACTCGCCGGTCAGCAGGGACTCGTCCAACTGCAGTTCGCCGCCGCTGAGCAGTTCGGCGTCGGCCGCCACCCGATCGCCCTCGGCCAGCACCATGAGATCGCCACGCACCAGTTCCAGACCGGCGATGGTCTGCACCTGGCCATCACGGACCACCCGCGCGCGCGGGCTGGAGAGGTCACGCAGGGCCTGGATGGCGCGTTCGGTCTTGCCTTCCTGGTACAGGGTGAGACCGATCACCACCAGCACCATCAGCGCCAGGCTCAGGCTCTCCTGCAGGTCACCCAGCAGCAGGTACAAGGCCGCGGCCGCCAGCAAAAGCGAGAACATCGGGTCGCGCACCGTCTCGCCCACGATGTGACGCCAGGTGCGCGCAGTGTCACCCGGCAAGGCGTTGGGGCCATCCTCGGCCAGGCGGCGTGACGCCTCAGCCGCGCTGAGGCCTGTGTCATTGATCGGGGGCGCTGTCATGCCGAGCATTTTGCGGCATCGGACCTGCGCTCACGGGCGTGACGACCTGGCCGGCACGTCCTCCGGCGCGCCGGCCGCCTGCACCGGCCGCTTGTCGGCACCCGGCGCGTGCTTGCGCGCCAGCAGGGTGTACATGGTGGGCACCACGAAGATGGTGAGCACGGTGCCCAGCGTCATGCCGCCGACAATCACCCAGCCGATCTGGACACGGCTCTCGGCCCCGGCGCCACGCGACAGCGCCAGCGGTACCGCGCCCAGCACCATGGCTCCGGTGGTCATGAGGATGGGGCGCAGGCGCTGGCTGGCGGCCTTGATCACCGCCTCCAGCATGTCCATGCCCTGCTCGCGCATCTGGTTGGCGAACTCGACGATCAGGATGCCGTGCTTGGTGATCAACCCCACCAGCGTGATGAGACCGATCTGCGAATAGACGTTGAGCGAGCCGTTGCTCAATTTCAGCGCCAGCAAGGCACCAATCATGGACAGCGGCACCGACAGCATGATGACGAAGGGGTCGATGAAGCTCTCGAACTGCGCCGCCAGCACCAGGAAGATGAACAGCAGCGCCAGCACAAAGACGATGACCAGCGAACCCTGCGAACTCCTGAACTCGCGCGACGTGCCGTTGAGATCGGTGGTATAGCCCGGCTTGAGCACGCGCGCAGCGACCTGGTCCAGGTAGTCCAGCGCCTGGCCGAGCGAATAATCGGGCGCCAGATTGGCGGTGATGGTGACGGCGCGGCGCTGGCTGAAATGGTTGAGCTCGCGCGGCGCCACCGATTCGCGTACCGTCACCAGCGACGCCAGGGGAATCATGGTGTCGTTGCGGCCGCGCACGAAGATGCGCTCGATGTCGTCCGGCGTGTCGCGTCCGACCGACTGCGTCTGCACGATGACGTCGTACTGGTCGCCCTCCTTCTTGTAACGCGTCACCAGGCGGCCGCCCAGCATGGTCTCGATGGCGCGTGCCACCGCATCGACGCCGACCCCGAGGTCCGAAGCCTTCTCGCGGTTGACGTCGATGCGCAGTTCCGGCTTGTTCAGGCGCAGATCCACGTCGGTGCCCTGGATGCCCGGATTCTTGGCGATCTCCTCGACAAACTGGCGCGCCACCTGGTTCAGGTCTTCGTAGCTCTCCGAGGTGAGGATGACGAAGTTGAGCGGCCGTTCGCGAAATCCCTGCCCCAGCGAGGGCGGCGTGATGGGAAAGGCGGACACGCCGGGCAGGGCATTGATCTTGGGCTGCATGTCGCGCGCCATCGCCAGCGTGGTGCGCTGCCGCTGGTCCCAGTCGACCGCCCGCATCGACACCGTGGCCTGGCTCACGGTCGGATTGCCCTCGACGACGAAGATGCGGTCGAACTCCGGGTACTGGCTGCCGATCCGCTCGATCGCACTGGCATAGCGATCGGTGTACTCCATGGTGGCGCCGTCCGGCGCGTTGACGACGTTGAGGATCACCCCTCGGTCCTCCAGCGGCGCCAGCTCGCTCTTCATGCCCGGGAGGATGGCCCAGATCGCCAGGCCGACACCGGCCATGACCAGCAACACCAGCCAGCGCATGCCCAGCACACGCCGCAGCAGACGCGCATAACCGTCGCTCAGCGCGGTCAGCGCGCGCTCCATCCAGCGGTCGAAGAACCAGGGCCGTGGGTTGTGACGCAGCAGGCGCGAGCACATCATGGGCGAGAGCGTCAAGGCGATGAAGCCCGAGACGAGCACGGCACCGGCCAGCGCCAGCGCGAACTCGACGAACAGGCGGCCCGTGCGCCCCGGCGTGAACGCCAGCGGCGCGTAGACGGCCGCCAGCGTCAGTGTCATGGCCACCACGGCAAAACCCACCTCGCGGGCACCCTGGATGGCGGCGCTGAACGGGTCCAGGCCCTCCTCGATATGGCGGTAGATGTTCTCCAGCACCACGATGGCGTCGTCCACCACCAGGCCGATGGCCAGCACCAGGGCCAGCAGCGTCAGCGTGTTGACGGTGAAGCCGGCCACGGCCATCAGGGCAAAGGTGCCCACCAGGCTGACCGGGATGGTGACGATGGGGATGATGGAGGCCCGGAAGGTACGCAGGAAGACGAAGATCACCAGCGCGACCAGCACCACGGCTTCCAGGATGGTGGCGAAGACGTTCTTGATCGAGCGGTCGATGAAGACCGAGTTGTCGTTGGCCAGACTGACGGTGATGCCCGGCGGCAGGTCGGCGCGCAGCTTGGGCAGCATCGCGCGCACGCCCTGGCTGAGCTCCAGCGGATTGGCCGTCGCCTGCCGGATCACCCCCGTGGCAATCGCCGGCCGGCCGTTCAGGCGCACGGCGCTGCGCTCCTCGGCCGCCCCCTCCTCGATGCGTGCCACGTCGCGCAGCTTGACCGGAAAGCCGTTCACGGTCCTGATCACGATCTCGCCGAACTGGGCCGGCTTGATCAGGTCGGTGTTGGAGGTGACGGAGAACTCGCGCTGCCGGCTCTCGATCCGCCCCGCCGGCACTTCCAGGTTGCTGCGCCGGATCGCATCCTCGGCGTCCTGCGTGGTGAGCCGGTAGGCGGCCAGGCGGTCCGGATCGAGCCAGACCCGCATGGCGTACTTGCGCTCGCCGAAGATGCGCACGTCGGCGGCACCGGTCACGGTCTGCAGGCGCGGCTTGACGATGCGGTTGATCAGCTCGTTGAGCTGCAGCGCGCTGTGCGTGTCGCTGGAGAAGGCCAGCCAGATCACCGGGAAGGCGTCGGCCTCGACCTTGGCGATGACGGGCTCATCAATCGCCTGCGGCAGCTTGTTGCGCACGCGCGCGGTGCGGTCGCGCACCTCGGCGGCCGCGGCATCGGCGTCCTTCTCCAGGCGGAAGCGCACCGTGATCTGCGCCTGCTCGGCGCGCGAGATCGAGGTGATGACGTCCACCGCGTCGATGCCGGCGATGGAGTCCTCCAGCGGCTTGGCCACCTGCGACTCGACCACCTCGGCCGAGGCGCCGGCGTAACGCACGGTGACGGTCACCACCGGCTCGTCGATCTTGGGATACTCGCGCACCGGCAGCTTGGTGAAGCTGACCGCGCCGATCAACAGCACCAGCAGCGACAACACGGTGGCAAACACCGGCCGGCGGATCGCGATCTCGGGCAATTGCATGGCAGTTCCTCGACCGCGGGTCTCAGTTGGCGGGATGGCGCAGGTCCAGCACCTTGACCGCGCTGCCGTCACGCTGCAGGCGCTGCTGCCCGGCGGTCACCACGGTCTCGCCCTCCTTCAACCCGTCCACGATCTCGACCTGGCCCGGGCGGCGGATGCCAACCCTCACCTCCACCCGTTGCGAGACCAGGCTGTCCTTGTCCGCACCCGGCACGAGCTTGATGACGTACTGCCGGCCGCCCTGCGGCACGATCGCCTCCTCGGGCACCACACGCGCCTTGTCGCGCACGCCAAACACGGTCGTCACCCGGGCGAACATGCCCGGGCGCAACAAGAGCTGCGTGTTGGCGATGCTGGCGCGTACGCCGATGGAGCGGCCGTTGGCATCGATCAGCGGATCCACCGCCTGCACCCGCGCCTCGAACTTGCGCCCGGGCAGGGCATCGAGCTCCACCACCGCCCGCTGCCCCGGCCGCACCTGGGTCTGGAAGCGCTCGGGCAGGCGGTAGTCCACGTACACCGTGTCGATGTCCTCCAGGTTGACGATGTCGGTACCGTCCTTCAGGTAGTCACCCACATTCACATTGCGGATGCCGGCTATGCCGTCGAACGGGGCAAGGATCTTCAGGCGCGCCGCCGTGGCCTGTGCCAGCGCCAGCTTGGCCTGCGCCACCTCCAGATTGGCCGCACTCTCGTCCAGCGAGCGCTGGCTGACGAAGTTCTGTGCCAGCAGCTCCTGGTTGCGCTTGTGGTTGGCCTGGGCAATCGACAGCTCGGCCTGGCTCTGCTTGACCTGGGCCTGCGGCAGCTGGTCGTCCAGCTGCACCAGCAACTGGCCCTTGCGCACGCGCTCGCCGTCGCGGAAATTCAGTTGCGTGATGCGGCCGCTGACCTCGGGGCGCAACACCACGCCCTGACGCGAGCGCAGGCTGCCGACCGCCTGTACGTCGTCGCTGAGCTTCATGACCTGCACGCGGCTCACTTCGACCGTCACCGGGCGCGCCGCTGCGCCTGCTGCCGGCGCCTGGCCGCCCCCCTGGGCCGACACGGAGGCCGGGGACGCCGGCGCCTTCTGGTACCACCACGCGATGCCGGAGGCTGCCGCCATGCCTATGAGCGCGATTGCCGGATAGAGGAATTTCGATGCCATGGACTCGTGTATTGCTCGGACCACGCCCACCTGTGGGGTGGGCAAACAGCGGTCGACTGTAACAGTCTCACCGCAATTCCGCATGCGCGTTAGCCCGGAAGCGCCGCGGATTCGCGACGCTTGGCACAATCTTTTGCGCGCCCGTCAGCGCCGGCCCAGGGCGTGCTCGACGCCGCGATTGGCCAGCGCGTCAGCGCGCTCGTTGCCCGGGTCACCGTCATGCCCCTTGACCCAGCGCCAGTCGATCTTGTGCCCCGCGCCGGCCACGAGGGCATCGAGACGCTGCCACAAGTCCACGTTCTTGACCGGCTGCTTCGAGGCGGTCTTCCAGCCCTTGGCCTTCCAGCCCGCCAGCCATTCGGTAATGCCCTTGAGCACGTACTGGCTGTCCGCGTGCAGGATCACGTGGCAGGGGCGTTTCAGCGCCTCCAGCGCGTTGATGACGGCCAGCAGCTCCATGCGGTTGTTGGTGGTCTCGCGCTCGCCACCATACATTTCCTTCTCCACGCTGCCCGATTTCAGCAGCACGCCCCAGCCGCCCGGGCCGGGATTGCCCTTGCAGGCGCCGTCGGTATAGATCTCGACCGTATTCACTCGTTGTTTTCCTTGATCGTCGGGCCGTGATTATGGCGGCGCACCAGCGGCACAGTGGCGGCCGCCTTGCCGTTGACGCGTTTCCAGACCGGCTCCAGCAGCCGCACGCCGTAGACGCGCTTGACGGCCACCATGAAATAGACCGCCCCGAAAAACGGCCACGAGCGTGTCCCTACGCGATCCATCCAGCGCCAGCGCCGCAGCCACTTCTCGCTGCCCAGCAGCGGCCGGTAGCAGCCATAGGCACCGGTCTCGATCTCCAGATCCAGCAGGTGCAGCCAGTCCCGCAGGCGCCGCGAGCCGATGAAATCCAGCTGTTGCGGCAACAGCGCGGTGCCGATGTTGAAGCGGCGGCAGAGTCGTTCGCGCTCCTGGCGCAGCCCCCACAGGCTGACCGGGTTGAAACCGCTCAGCACCACCCTGCCCCCCGGCACCAGCACACGCGCGACCTCGCGCAGCGTTCCGTGCGGATTGGGGTGGCTGTCCAGTGCGTGCGGCAGGGTGACGAGGTCCAGGCTGGCTTCGGGAAACGGCAGGGCCGCATAGTCGAGGCGCAGGTCCTCGCGGATCGCCCCTTGCGCAAGCCCTGTCTCGTGGCTCGTGGCCAGCCAGCGGTGCGGCATGCGATTGGCCTGCAGGGACCCGAGCGCCGGCAGACCCAGTTGCAGAGCGTGGTAGCCGAAGATGTCTACCACCGCCCGCTCGAACTGCTGTTGCTCCCACGCCAACAAGTACTGGCCGGCGGGGCTCTCAAACCAGTCCTGCAAACCTATAATTCCGTCATTCATGACCCTGCTTCCACTGCCCGCCTTCGACGACAACTACATCTGGATGCTGCATGACGGCCACCAGGCTCTCGTCGTCGACCCCGGTGATGAAGTGCCGGTGCTGCAGGCCCTGCAGGCCCAACACCTGCAGCTCAAGGCGATTCTAGTCACCCACCACCACGCCGACCATGTCGGTGGCGTGGACGAATTGCGCGCGGCCACCGGCGCGAGCGTCTACGGGCCCGCGGGCGAGGAGATGCCGGAGCCGCTGCAACGCATGGCGGGCGGCGACACCCTGCAGCTGCTGGGTCTGTCCTTCTCTGTGCTGGACGTGCCGGGCCACACCGCCGGCCACATCGCCTGGTACAGCTCCGGCGTCGACGGCCGGCCGCTGCTGTTCTGCGGCGACACCCTGTTCTCCGCCGGCTGCGGTCGCCTGTTCGAAGGCACGCCGGCGCAGATGCTGGCCTCGCTGGACCAGCTGGCCGCGCTGCCGGGCGACACCCGCGTGTGCTGTGCGCACGAATACACGCTGGGCAATCTGCGCTTCGCGCAGGCGGTCGAACCCGACAACGTGGCGTTGCAGCAGTACACACGCCAATGCGAGGCGCTGCGCGAACGCCAGCAGCCCACTCTGCCCTCCACCGTTGCGGTGGAGCGCGAGATCAACCCCTTCCTGCGCTCGCGCCACCGCGCCGTCGTGCAGGCCGTGCAGGCACGCGAGCCCACAGCGCGCGACGATGTCAGCGTTTTCGCCGCCCTGCGCGAATGGAAGAACCAGTTCCGATGAAATTGTTACCTTACGGCCTGCTGGCCGGCCTGTTCCTCGCGCTCGGCGGCTGCGCCTCCCTGCCCCCACCCGATGCCTCCTCTGTTCAAGCTGGCGCCACCCCGACGCAGGCGGTGCCGGCGGCAGCGCCAACCGCCGCAGTCCCCGACCACCAGCCCGAATACCCGAGTGGCAGCTTGACGCCGATCGCCGCGCACGAGCCGGCGCCGCGCAACGTGGCCACGCTGACCGCACCCAGCGACCTGTGGGAGCGCATCCGCCGCGGCTTCGCCATGCCCGACCTCGACAGCGAGCTGGTCGCCAGCCGTGAACAGTGGTATGCCGCGCGCCCGGACGAGCTGGCCAATATGGTGGAACGCTCGCGCAAGTACCTGTTCCACATCGTCGAGGAACTGGAGCGGCGCAACCTGCCCACGGAGCTGGCGCTGCTGCCCTTCATCGAGAGTGCCTACAACCCGCACGCCTATTCGCGCGCCAAGGCGGCGGGCATGTGGCAGTTCATCCCCAGCACCGGCAAGCTCTACCAGCTCAAGCAGAATGCCTTCCGCGATGACCGGCGCGACGTGCTGGCCTCCACCCGTGCCGCGCTGGACTACCTCGAAAAGCTCTACGGCATGTTTGGCGACTGGCATCTGGCGCTGGCCGCCTACAACTGGGGCGAGGGCAGTGTGGGCCGAGCCATCGCCAAGAACCAGCGTGCCAAGAAGGGCACCGGCTACCTGGACCTGAGCATGCCCATGGAGACACGCTTCTATGTGCCCAAGCTGCTGGCCATGAAGCACATCGTGGCCAACCCGGATGCCTTCAAGGTCAAGCTGCCGGTGATCGACAACCACCCCTTCTTCGATACCGTCACCATCACGCGCGACATCGACGTCGCCCTCGCCGCCAAGCTGGCGGAGATCCCGCTGGAGGACTTCAGGGAGCTCAACCCCTCGTTGCACCGGCCCGTGATCCTGGCGGCGGGCACACCGCAGATCCTGCTGCCCTGGGACAACGCCGACATCTTCCAGCGCAACCTGGATGCCTATGCCGGCTCACGCCTGTCCAGCTGGACAGTCTGGGTGGCCCCCACGACCATGAAGACGGCCGAAGCCGCCCGGCGCGTGAAGATGAGCGAAGCCGACCTGCGCTACATCAACAACATCCCGACGCACATGATCATCCGCGCGGGCTCCACGCTGCTGATACCGCGCCCGGCCGGCCTGGAGCGCGATGTGACCGAGCGTATTGCCGACAACGGCCAGCTCTCGCTCACGCCCGAAATGACCCTGCGCCGCATCGTGCTCAAGGCCGGCAAGAGGGATACGGTGCACACCGTGGCCCGTCGCTACGGTCTGCCCCCGGTCAAGGTGGCCGAGTGGAACAACGTCAGCACGTCGGCCAGCTTCAAGCCCGGCCAGCACATCGTGATCCACCGCTGGATGCCTGTGAACTCGGCCGCGCAGCGCCGCGCGCCCGTCCGCGCGGCCGCCAAGCGCGCACCCACGCGCCTGGCAAACCGCTGACCCCGCGTCTCCCGCCGGCGCCTCGGCCGCCCGACCACGAACGGGCTCGGCCCGAGCCCCCGGCACGCCGTCCTTAGCGCTTCATACCGCTGACGGGCTGTGCCAGCGATTTGCGCAGGTTCATGCCCTTGCCGAAGCGGCGCTGAAACTCGGCCTGGGCTGCAGCGTAATCGTCGCGCACCTCGACGCGTGTCGTGGAGAAGAACTCATCGCGGTGGTAGCGGATGGTGCCGATATAGACCGCCTGGTCCGCAGGCCGCACGTCGACGCGGAACATGCCGTGCAGGGGGGCATTGGTATCCGCCGGCATCCCCGAGTTGCCGGACCGGACTTCAATCTTCGCGTACATCACGACCCACGACTTGAGGATGTAGAAAGGCTGGCTGGGATGCGCGACGAAAAAATGCTTGCCGAAAGGCGCGTTGATGCGCTGCGACAGGTCGCCCAGAGAGAGGCGATCCATCTCGCGCGGCTCGTCGCCCAGGATCACCAAGGCGACGCGGTCGAGTTCGGCGTAGCGTTCGCTGAGCTTCTGCTCCCCGGGCGCCAGCGGTGGATCCAGCTCGATGCGCCCAACCAGCAATGTCTGGCCGGCCGGCACCTCTGCCGCGTTCTCCACCGGTTTGATGCGCGTGGCAGGCACGCACGCGACCAGCAGCAGGGCAGCAGCCAGCGCCGGCAAAACCCGTACGGTGAAGCGTCGGAAGTCGGTCAAGCGCATCATTTCCTGCCCAGCTCCGCGATACGGTTGCGCAGGCGCGCCTCCCACTGCGTGCCCTTGACCCAGTCCTCCCGCTGCAGCCGCTGCAGCAGCTCCAGTTCAGCCGGGGTACTGACACGCTCGAAGGCGAACTTGTCACCCTCGAAGAAGCCGGTCTTGACCTTGCGATAGCGATAGGACCCCATGAAGTAGATACCCGGCTTCTGGATGCGCACCGCCGTCTCGTTGCGGCCGTAGGTTGGGAACTGGTAGACATTGTTGCCGGCGAAGAAGCCCGAACCGCGCAGCGACGCCAACTGGTACGAGCCCGGCGGCAGATACGACTGGATCAGGATCTGGCCGTCCCCGTGGTCGATCACGCCCATCTGCCAATACCCTTCCTGGCCCTGCGGCTTGAGCGAGGCACCCTGGACCTTGGTGGGCGCCTCGTCCATGTCCACGTAGGCGAAAACGAGGGAGTTGCTCGGATCGTTGGCGTCACGCTCGGGCCCGATATTGCCCGAACTGCACGCGCCCAGAAAGGCCGCGAATACCAAGAGACACAGACGCAGGAGCCGGATATGCATGTTGTTCCTCGATGAAGGTGATTGGACTGAAAAGCAACGGAAACGCCGTGATGCGCGGTTGTGGTGCGGCCCGCCTCCTCACGCCTTGAAGCGGGCCTTGGCCCGAAGCGCAAACTGGTTGGTCCAAGTCCTGGCCAAGTCAATTTTCTCGACCTTGAGTCCGGTCTCGTAGCTGGCCAGCGCGCGCAGGGCCGTTCTGGCCCCATCCTCCGGAAATACGCCATCCACCGCGATGGCCTCGCGCACTTTCTCGAACGCGGCCAGGTACAGGCCGCGGTCCCCCAGGAGATAGGCCTCCGGCACGGTCTTGATGATGTCGCCCGGCCCCGCCGTCTGCAGCCACTTGAGTGCATGCACGATGGCATGGGTCAGCGCCTGCGCCGTATCGGGATACTTCTGCACAAACTCCAGCGGCGCATACAGGCAGCCAGCCGGCATGGGGCCACCGTAGACCTCACGCGTGCCCTTGAGCGTCCGCGCGTCGGCGATGATGCGCACCTCGCCCTTCTGCTCCAGCAGGGTCATCACCGGGTCGCTGTTGCAGAGGGCGTCGATCTGTCCGGACCGCAGTGCGGCCAGGGCCCCGGCCGAGCTACCCACGCCGATGTAGCTCACGTCTGCGGCCTTGAGCCCGGCCCGCGCGAGCGCGAGGCTGGCCATCATGTTGGTGGCCGAGCCCGGTGCGGCGACGCCGATCCGCCGCCCCTTGAGGTCGGCCAGGGACCGGTAATGCGGCAGGCTCCGTGCCGAAACGCCCAGCGCGATCTGGGGCGCGCGCCCCTGCAGCACAAAAGCCTGGAAGAACTGCCCCTTACCCTGCAGCTTGATGACCTGCTCGTAGCTGCCACTGACCACGTCGGCCGAGCCGCCGACCACGGCCTGCAGCGCGCGATCGCCCCCGCCGAAGTCGCTGATCTCGACCTCCAGCCCCTCGGCCCTGAAGTAACCCAGTTGCTCAGCCAGCGTCAGCGGCAGGTAGTGGAAAGAGGCCCTGCCTCCCACCGCGATGACCACACGCGGCTTCTCCAGCCGGCTCGATTGCGCCCGCAGCGCCGGCGCCCCCAGCGCCGAAGCGGCCAGCACCGCCCCAACGGAAAACATGCGGCGATTGACGCCAGCTCCGGACATCCTTCTGCTCCCCTGCATAGACCGATTTCAGTTTGGGTGCAGGGTAACAAGACGCAAAAAAACCCGCATCGGGACACATCCCGAGCGGGTTTTCACCTAGGCCGTGCCCGGCGCTCAGCGGTAGCCGATGAACAGGATGGCGATGTTCACCGCGAAGCCGGCCGTCCAGACGATGGAACGCGCCGTGCCCATGCCCGCGACATAGGCCATGATGTAGACCAGCCGCAGGAAGACAAAGAGAAAGGCCAGCACATCCAGCCGCGCCTGGTGGGCGCCGAGCTGGTGCGCGATGATCACCGCACCGATGAAGAAGGGCAGCGCCTCGAAGCTGTTCTGCTGCGCGGCGTTGGCGCGCGCGCGCCAATCGGTCTGCCGGGCCAGCCAGGCACGCGGATTGTCGTTGTCATAGCCGCCCTCGCGGCGGGCGATCTTGTACATGCCCGACTTGGCAATACCGGCGCAGACGATGGGCAACACCGCCGCGACCAGGACACACCAATACGCCAGGGTGAAACGGGCAAACATCATGATGAAGGATCAGTGGGAAAGATCGTGGGCAGTAGACAGGTGACGAGGCATTATCCCCGATGGCCACCCGTTTCAGCGCCGATCCACCAAGGCATGTGCAATCGTGCCCAGATCGACGTACTCCAGCTCGCTGCCGATGGGCACGCCGCGTGCCAGCCGCGTGAACGCCACGCCGCGCGCCTTCAGCGCCTCGGCGATCACGTGCGCCGTAGCCTCGCCCTCGGCCGTGAAATTGGTGGCCAGGATGACCTCGCGCACCGCGCCGTCGCTGGCGCGCTCGAACAGCTGCCTGAGGCCGATGTCGCGCGGACCGATGCCGTCCAGCGGACTGAGCTTGCCCATCAGGACGTAGTACAGGCCTTTGTAGGCCCCGGTGCGCTCCAGCGCCATCTGGTCGGCCGGTGTCTCCACCACACACAGCTTGCTGCTGTCGCGCGCCGGGTCCTGACAGGTCGCGCACACCTCGCTCTCGCTGAAGGTGTGACAGCGCGTGCAGTGGCGCACATTGGTGGCCGCCTCCTGCAGCGCGCGGGCCAGCAGCTGCGCGCCTTCGCGGTCATGCTGCAGCAGATGGAAGGCCATGCGCGAGGCCGACTTCACGCCCACGCCCGGCAAACGGCGCAGCGCCTGGATCAGGGCGTCGAGCGAGTGGGCGTCAGACATGGAAATAGGAAACGCAGCGCGGCGTTGCGAGCGGGCTCAGGGCAAGGCGCGGGTGTCAGGCCACCGGAACGGACTTGAGGTCCGTGAGGATGGCCTGAATGGGACCCGCAACGCCGCCATGAGCCCGCGCAGTAGCCGTCAGAAGGGGAATTTCATGCCGCCGGGGAGGCCTGGCATGCCTGCCGTCAGCTTGCCCATCTTCTCCTGGCTGGTCTCCTCGGCCTTGCGCACCGCGGCGTTGAAAGCGGCGGCCACCAGGTCCTCCAGCATGTCCTTGTCGTCGGCCAGCAGGCTGGGGTCGATGGTCACGCGCTTGACGTCGTGCTTGCAGGTCATGACGACCTTGACAAGGCCGGCACCGGACTCGCCGGTGACCTCGATGGTGGCCAGTTCCTCCTGGGCCTTCTTCAGGTTGTCCTGCATGGCCTGGGCCTGCTTCATGAGGCCGGCAAGTTGTCCTTTGTTGAACATGTCTGTCCTTACGCTTGTGGATTGGAATTCGTATCGATGGGCTTGATGCTGCCGGGCACGATTTTCGCGCCAAAGTCGCGCATCATGGCCTGCACGAAGGGGTCTTCGTAGATCAGTTTTTCCGCCGCCTGCTGCCGCTCGGCGGCGGCCGCCGCATTGCGCCGCGCCGGGCTGTCGCTGACGCGCCCGATCTCCACCGCCAGCGTGACGGCGTGGCCGGCCGCCTGCAGCGCGGCCTGCAGGCGCTCGCGTGCCGAAGGGGAATTCAGCGACTCGCGCTCCACGCGCAGCAGCCACTGGTCGCTGTCGCGCGCCACCAGCTGCGATTGCAGCGCCAGCTCACGCACCAGCGCCGTAATGGCCTCGGCCGCAATGAGCTGCTGCACGGTCAGGTGCCAGTAGGCCCCCTCTTCCGTCGGCACCAGCGGCGTGCCCGCCGCCGCGCCGGGCGCCGGCGCATCGACACGTGACTCCGGCGCCACACGCACCGGCACCGCCACCACCTGGGCCGCGGCCGGCGTGGCCGTCACCGGCGTCGCGGGGGGCACCGGACGCGCCGCGTCGACCACCGGCAGCACCTGGCCCGGCGGCTGGGCGGCGGGGCGCACCGCCGCTGGAGCGCCCGCCGCGGGTCCGGCCGCGATCGGCCGCGCAGCCAACGGAGGCGCAGGTACTGCCGACGCGTTAGCGGGCACAGCGGCCGCGACGCGCGCGATGGGTGCGGGTGCTGCCACGAGAGCGGCAGGGGCCGCCAGCCGCAAAGCGGCCTGCGCCAGACCGTTGTCAGGCGATTTCAGTGTTTTTTTTTCCGCCGCGCCCGCAGGCCAGGCCCCGGGCTTGAACGCCAGCAGGCGCAGCAAGACCATGGTCAGGGCGGCGTATTCGTCGGGCGCCAGGCCCAGTTCGGCGCGGCCATGCAGGCACAGGCTGTACAGCAGCTGCGTCTCGTCGGCCGGCATCGAGGCGGCCAGGCGCGCGGTCTCGGCGGCCTCGGGGTCGCCGCCAGCGGCCGGTTCGGCCGCCTCCGGCACAGCCTGCAGCACCGCCATGCGCTGCAGCACCACGCTCATCTCCTCCAGCGTCGAAGCCGCGCTCAGGCCGTTGATGCGCAGCGTCTCGGCCGTCTCCACCACCGTCTTGCCGTCGCCGCGCGCCAGCGCGTCGATCAGCCGGAACACGTGCGAACGGTCCACGCTGCCCAGCATCTGGCGCACCGTGGCCTCCTCGAGCGTGCCGGAGCCAAAGGCAATGGCCTGGTCGGTCAGCGACAGCGCGTCGCGCATGGAGCCGCGCGCCGCGCGCGCCAGCAGGCGCAGCGCCTGCGGCTCGGCCGGCACCTGCTCGGCCGCCAGCACGCGCGTGAGGTGCTCCAGCACGGTCTCGGGCGCCATCGGCCGCAAGTTGAACTGCAGGCAGCGCGACAGCACCGTCACTGGCACCTTCTGCGGATCGGTGGTGGCCAGCACGAACTTGAGGTACTCCGGCGGCTCCTCCAGCGTCTTCAGCATGGCGTTGAAGGCGGTGTTCGAGAGCATGTGCACTTCGTCGATCATGAAGACCTTGAAGCGGCCCTGCACCGGCTTGTAGACCGCCTGCTCCAGCAGCGCCTGGACCTCGTCCACGCCGCGATTGGAGGCGGCATCCAGCTCGGTGTAATCGACAAAGCGGCCGGCATCGATCTCGGTGCAGGCCTGGCAGACGCCGCAGGGCTGGTCCGTGATGCCGCCCTGCCCGTCCGCTCCCGTGCAGTTGAGCGACTTGGCCAGGATGCGCGAGACGGTCGTCTTGCCCACGCCGCGCGTGCCGGTGAAGAGGTAGGCATGGTGCAGGCGCTGCGTCTGCAGCGCGTTGCCCAGCGCCCGCACCACGTGCTCCTGCCCCACCATTTCGGTGAAGCTCTTCGGCCGGTATTTGCGGGCGAGCACGAGGTAGGACATGCAGCGATTCTACGGTGTGTGTCCAGCGGTCTTTTTCTTGTCTGTCGTCTTGAAGAAGCGCCCCCAGCCCTTACAATACGAAGCGACGGGCCTTCCCGCATGGTGAAGTGGCCAACCGGGTCAGGTGGGGAACCAAGCAGCCCTAACTATGAATCCAGTGCCGGGGTCGAGGTCCGTCACCCCAACAAGCCAGGAACGAGGCCGCGCGCGCAAGCCCGCGGCCTTTTTTCATGCGGCGCGCTTCAGCCAGCGCACCGCACCCTCGCCAGCACGCCTGCCACTGGCAAAGCAGGCCGTCAGCAGATAGCCGCCGGTCGGTGCTTCCCAGTCCAGCATCTCGCCGGCGCAGAACACGCCCGGCAGCGCCTCGCACATCAGGTCCTCGTTCAGCACCTCGAACAACACGCCCCCGGCACTGCTGATCGCCTCGTCGATGGGGCGCGCCGCGACCAGTTGCAGCGGCAGGTCCTTGAGCGCCTTCGCCAGCGTGGCCGGGTCATGCAGCGCGTCCTTGCCCAGCACTTCGTACAGCACCGCCGCCTTGATGCCCTCGATGCCCAGCCGGCTCTTGAGATGACTGGCGAGCGAACGCGAGCCGCGCGGGTGGGAGACCTCGGCCAGCACGCGCTCCGGCGTCATGTCCGGCAGCAGGTCCAAGTACAAGGTGGCATGCCCGGTACGGATGATCTCGTCGCGCAGCAGGGCCGACACCGCATAGATCAGGCTGCCCTCCACCCCCGTGGCCGTGGCGACGAATTCGCCCTTGCGTCTGAACGTTCGCCCCTGCGCATCCTTGAACAAGACCGCCACCGTCTTGAAGGGCTGGCCGGCATGGCGGCCGGCGAAATACGCACTCCAGCCGGTCGCCGGGGCCACCGCCTGCACCGGCACGGCCTGCCCGGCGGGCAGCACGGGCCGGGCTACCGCCACGTCAAAACCGCAATTGGCCGGCAGCAGCGGCGCCACGGCCACGCCGCGTGCCGCCAGCAGCGGCACCCAGGCCCCGTTGGACCCCAGACGCGCCCAGCTGCCGCCCCCCAGCGCCAGCACCACGGCATCGGCGCGCACCTGCAACTCGCCCTGTGGCGTCTCGAAACGCAGCGCGTGCCCGTCTTCCGCCCAGCCGAGCCAGCGATGCCGCATGTGGAACTGCACGCCGGCCCCGCCCCGCTGCGGATGACGCAGGCGCTGCAGCCACGCCCGCAGCAAGGGGGCTGCCTTCATGTCCTTGGGGAAGACGCGGCCGGAGGTGCCGACGAAAGTCTCGATGCCCAGCTCGTGCACCCAGTCACGCAGCGCGGCCGGACCGAACGCGCGCAACAGGGACTCGATCTGGCGCCGCCGCGCGCCGTAACGCTCGCCAAAGCGGTCCTCCGGCTCCGAGTGGGTGAGGTTCAGCCCGCCTTTGCCCGCCAGCAGGAACTTGCGCCCCACCGAGGGCATGGCGTCATACAGGTCCACCACCACGCCGGCCTCGACCAGCACTTCCGCCGCCATCAGGCCGGCCGGCCCGCCGCCGATCACCGCCACTTTTTTGCTTTGCATTTCAATCATCCAACGCGCCGGAGCGTGATGCCCCGGCCACGACACAGTCCAGGCCAGGGGCACCATGGAACCGGCTTGGCCGGGCCGTCGGTGCTACCCCCCGCCCGGCGCAGGCGAGAGAGGGGGGAGACGCGCAGCGGCTCGGGGGGTGCTTTATCGTCTTCATTCCACCTCTTCCATGCCCCCGCTGGCGCTGAGGAACGCCGCGCGCACCGACTCGCCCGGACAGGCTGCCTGCACCGCCGCACGATAGTCGCGCAGTTGCCCCGACAGTTCGTCCCGCGCCTGTGGTTGCGCGGCGGACTTGTAATCGAGCACCCACCAGCTGCCGTCGGTACGGCGCACCAGCCGGTCGATGCGGCGCACGCTGCCCTGCACCGTCACCGGCACCTCGTTGCCCTGCCACGCGATCTCCGCGCTGCGCCAGGCCCAGGCGCCCTGCCCCTGCAGGATGCGCAACGCCATGGCGGCCGCCTGGCGGGCCTGTGCCGCGTCGAGACCAAACTCGCTGGCCGCGCGCTGCACCTGTTCCGCGCTCCAGTCCTGCGCGTCCAGCGGCGCCCATTCCAGCAGCCTGTGCATGGTCTGCCCGATCAGGGCGTCGGGCGTCGGCGGTGCCACCACTGCGGACTTGCGCAGGCTGCCGGTGGCGTCGATGGTCGGCAAGACTGGCAGCGTGATGGCTACGGCCTCCTGCGAAGCGCGCGCGGGGCGCACCGGAGGATCCGCGGACACCTCCGCCGGCTGGCACAAGGCCTGCAGGCGCAACCACCAGCTGCCCTCACTGCCGCGATGGGGCTGCACCGCCGACAGCGCCAGCCGTCGTTGCGCCCGGGTCAGCGCCACATAGAGCGCATTCAGCTCCTCGCGCTGCCGTTCCTGGCGCTCGGCATCCATCGCCTCACGCGCACTGGGCGGCAGGCGGCTCTCGCTGGCGAGAAAGACGAAACGGCGCGGTGCCTCGGCCTCACCGGGCCAATCCAGCAGCACACTCATGGTCTGCGCGCGCGGGGCCGGCGCATCGGTGTCCAGCAGAAGCACCAGCGGAGCCTCCAGCCCCTTGGCACCGTGCACCGTGAGCAGCCGCACTGCGTCGGCATCGGCCAGCGTGGGCGCGGCCACGCCGCCGGCCTTGAGTGCACGCACAAAGGCGTAAGGCGTCGCGTAACGCGCGCCATCCACCTGCAACGCCGCCGCCAGCAGGGCCTGCAGATGGACAAGCACGCCCGCACGCGAGGTTTGCGGTGCCGCGGCCACAAAGCGCGCCAGCACATCGCCGTCCTCATAGATCGCGTCCAGCGCATCGTGCGGCGGCAGCGTGTCGACCCACTGCTTCCAGCGCAGCAGGGTCGGCCCGACGTGCTGCAAGGAACCGGACCATCCTGCGCCCTGCAACAGCTCGAACCACGGGCGACGCTGCGTGCGCTGGCGCAGCGCGAGCTCGATCAGCGCCTCGTCCGTGACACCGAACAGCGGCGACTTCAGGGCACGGGCCAGCGAGAGGTCGTGCGCCGGGGACACCAGGGCGTCCAGCAGGGCAACCAGGTCCTGCACTTCCGGCGCTTCGCCCAGATCGGTCTTTTCCGGCTGCTGGGCGGGGATGCCCAGTTCACGCAATTCGTCCTGCATCAGGGCCAGCCGCTCGCGCTTGCGCGCCAGCACCATCACATCGCGCGGGTGCAGCCCGGCACTGAGTTGCACCGCGATCCAGCGTGCCGCCTGCCGGCACTCCAGCGTGTGCAGGCGCTCCTCGGGGGTGACGCGCGGCACCGTCAGGCTGTCGCGCCAGCCTGCGTCGCCCTCGTCTTCCCCGGCGTCCTGCCGTTCCGGGCGCGGGATCTGCGGCAGGGCCAGCACGGCGCCGGCCTCTTCCGACTCGGTGGTATGCACCCGGAAGTCTTCGTACTCGCCCTGGCCCTGCGCCTGCCCCATGACCTCATTCACCAGCCCCAGCACGGCGGTGGCGTTACGGCGCGTGTGGTCGCAGCTGAGCAGCTCGCCACCGAGCTCGCGCACAAAGTCCTTGGCAGCGCGAAACACCTGTGGCTCGGCGCGGCGAAATCGGTAGATGCTCTGCTTGGGGTCGCCGACGATGAAAAGGCTGGGCGCCTGCGCGCCGCCGCCGCTGCCGGCGTAGCCGCTGAGCCAGGCATGCAGGGCCTGCCACTGCAGCGGATTGGTGTCCTGGAACTCGTCGATGAGCAGGTGGCGCGTGCGCGCGTCCAGCCGCTCCTGCACCCAGCCGCCCAGCACCGGATCGGCCAGCAGACGCAGCGCGGCACGCTCGACATCGTTCATGTCCACCCAGCCGCGCTCGCGCTTGAGCTCGGCGTACACGTCCACCAGCAGGCGCGCGAGTCGCGTCATGCGCTGCTGGTAGACCCAGGCCTCGTGCTGCTGCTGGGCCGCACAGAGGCGCTGCAACTCGGGCTCGGCCGCCTGCGCAGCCTCCAGCTTCTGCAGGTGCTGGGTCAGGCGGTCCTCGTCCTTGACGAAGAAGGCCGCGCGCAGGCGTGCCAGGGTCTGTTCGGCGGCGTCGGCCTGGTCCAGCAGCGCGTAGGCGTCGATCACCGCTGCCGCCGCCTTCTGGGGTGTCTTGTTCCTTTCCTGGCCCAGGGCACGGGCACGTTCCAGCCAGCGCGCGCGCACCGCCGGTTCACTCAGCGCAGCGGCGGGAGTCGCCAGCCCTGTGAATTCCTTGTACAGCGCGGCGGCCGCCGGCACCGACGCCTCCAGCACGCCGGCCGCATCCGCCAGCGCAAATTCCACGCGCCGGGCCAGCGCGGCCGCCAGCGCGCTCTCGGTCTGGCTGCGGCCATGCGTGGCAATCAGCGCCTCGTAGTCCCGTCTTGCCTCGGGATCACGCAAAAGCCGTGCCTGGAAAGGGCGCCACACCAGTTCGACCGCCTGCGCGTCGTTCTCCAGCAGTTCATAGGCCGTCGGCAGGCCCAGCTCCTCCAGCACCGAGAACGGCGCATTGCGCAGCAGCGCCGCGAACCAGCTGTGAAAGGTGCGGATCGGTACCGTGCGGCCCTGCGCCAGCAGGCGGGCATAGAGCGTGCGCAACGGCTCCACCAGTGCCGGTGCCTGCGCGGCATCCACGCCACGGATCAGCAGCTGCTCACGCAGGGTCGCATCGTCCGCGTGCGCGAACTCTTCCAGCCACTCCATCAGGCGCTGCCGCATCTCGCCCGCAGCCTTCTTGGTGAAGGTGATGGCCAGGATCTCCTGCGGCTCAGTGCCTTCGAGCAGCGCGCGCAGGATGCGCGACACCAGCATCCAGGTCTTGCCCGCGCCGGCGCAGGCTTCGACGGCGACATGGCGGCGGGGATCGCAGGCGATCTTGTAGAAGTCCTGCCGGCTGACGGGCTGCCTGTTGCGTTCGTAGGCGGGCGTGCTCATGGCGCTTCGCTCCCCGCGGCGGGCGATTCCTCATCCGCCCAGAAGTCCTTGCGGCACAGGCCGCGCGCGGCGCAGGTGTCGCAGACGGCGCCCTCGCCCAGCGCGGGCAAGCCGGCTCCCTGCGCAATACGCCCGAGGTCGCTCATGATCCCCTCGACCAGCGCATCGCGCACGGCCACGATGTCGGTCTGCTCGTAGGTCTTGCTCCCGTCGCGCTCCCCGACATTGACATACGCCGCGCGCAAGCGCCCCTCGGGCCGCAACGCCGCATAGAACGCCAGCTGCGTGTCCTCGTAGGGGTCCTTGATGCGCCGGCTGGTCGTGTCCCGCGGCTCGGTCTTGTAGTCGATCACCAGCAGCGTGCCGTCGGCCGCGCGATCGACGCGGTCCAGACGCCCGAACAAGGTCACGTCGCCCAGGGGCTGGCTCGCCTCGCGCTCGCCCTCCAGATAGCGCCAGCCCTCGGCCTCATGCTCCGCCAGCCACGCGAGATAGCCCTCGCGCACCTGCGGCCAGGCCGCGAGAAAGGGCAGAAACTCGTCTTCGGCCAGGCGCTGTTCCTGCGCCACGGCCTGCGCCGCGGCATCGAGCTGTGCACGCCGGCGCGCTGGATCGGCGCTGTCAAGCCCGCCGTGAAAGCGCTGCAACACGGCGTGCAGCCAGAGGCCGAAGTCACGCTTGTCGAGTTCGCCCTCGATCTCCTCCATCTCCTTGAGCCCGAGCTGGCGCAGGGCGAAGTAGCGGTAGGGACAGTGCCGCAGATCCTGGTAGGCGCTGGCCGACAGGCGCGCCACGCCGAGCTGCGGCGCGGCCGGTGCCGGCCGCTGCACCGGCGCGGGCGGCACCCGGCGCTGGTCGCGCGGATCGGCCGCCTGGCCGTCACCGCGCGCCAGCCGGATCTCCTGCACCAGCGGGCTCGGCAACAGGGGCTCGCCGCCCTCGTCGCTGCTGCGCCAGAGCAGGTCCACCTGGGGGGTGGCCAACGCGTCGCGCCAGGAGGCGCGCAAGGCCGCCGACAGCGCCTCGCGCGTCGGCAGCCCGAGCGCGGCACGCTGCGCTGCCGTCCAGGGCCCGGGCGGTTCGGGCGAAGGGTGGAGCCGCACCTCATCGCAGCCGGGGATGACCACCGCGCCGAAGTGGCGGCCCAGCATCTGCGCCAGCGGCAAGATGACCGCCTGCTCCTGCGCCGGATACTCGGGCTTGAAACTCTGGGCTTCAAGTACCTGGTCCACCCAGCGCGTGAAATCGGCGAGACCCAGGCGCTGGCGGGACCACGGAGCCTCGGCCGGCAGCTTGCCCTGATCCAGCCGCAGCGCCGCCAGCACGGCGGAACCGGCCACGTCATCCTGCAACCGCGCCCACTGGCCGCTGCGCTGCAACAGCTCGCGCAGGGCCGCCAGCCATTGCGCCAGCGTGCGCGTGCCCTTGAGCGTCTCGCGCAGGGCCTCCGTCTCGCCCAGCAGGGCCGCCAGCGCGGCGTCCCCCCGGGTATCCAGCGTCGCCGGCACCTGGCGCCAGGCGCGCTGCGGCGCCCGACGCAGCGCGGCTTCCAGCGCCGTCACACTGTCCGCGTCCAGCGCAGGTGCGTTCTTGAGCCAGTCCAGCACAGCGTCCGTGCTGGCGTTCCAGGCGCAGGCCCGCAGGGCGCCCATGACGTGCGCCCCCGAACGGCTGGTGGAAAGCTTCCAGCCGGTCTCATCCCGGATCTGCACGTCCTGGGCCGCAAGCATGGCGCGCACGCGGCGCGTCAGGGCACGGTCGGTCACCACCAGGGCCACGGGCGTCCGACCGGCCTGGATGTGTCGCAGCGCGCAGGCTGCGGCACGCTGCGCCTCGTCCTGCGCGTCGCGGGCCCGGTGGAAGGCCGGTGCGGGGGTCATGGCCGGCACATCGCCTGGCGGCAGCAGCACCATGCGCTCGCGCCAGACCGCCTGCAAGGCAGCCAGCAGCGGATCGGGCTGGAAGCCGGGCACAGCGACGAGGCAGTCGATCGACTGGATCACGCGCGATTCGTAGAGCGGGTCCGTGGCGTAGGAAGAATTCGCCACCCAGGCCACCGCCACCTGGGCCACCGTGGCCTCCAGGGCCAGCGTCGTCGTGTCCATCCCGGTGAGCGCGGCGCTCCGCGCCCGCGCCGCCCAGGCGCCACGCTCGGCCGGCGGCAGGGCGGCCGCCAGCGGCGCAAGCTGCTGGGCCGCTTCAAGCAACAGCGCGGTCGCCGCCTCGGCACGCGCACCCTGCCCGGCCTGCTCCAGCAGCGTGCGGGCCGTGAGCACGTCCAGCGCCGGATCGAAACTGAAATCGGTCGGCCCCGGAACAAAACCACCCAGGCTGCGGCACCAGTTCTGCGTGGTCTCGAAGCGTGGCGCGAAGCCGTCCGGCTGCTGCCGGGCCCACAGGCGCGCCAGCTGCGGCATCAGCTGCGCATAGGGCAACAGGACCACGGTGCGCGCGGGATGCGCATCCCGCGCCGCCATCTGAGCCCTGATGCCGGCAAGCCACTGTTGGCAACGAGAGTCCGAGGTTTCTGTCACAATGCCGCAACTGTAGCCGCATTGCCACATCGAAAAGGAGCCCACTATGGCCAGCGACCTCATCAAGCATGTTTCCGACGCCTCCTTTGAAAGCGACGTCCTCAAATCCAGCCAGCCGGTCCTGGTGGACTACTGGGCCGAGTGGTGCGGTCCGTGCAAGATGATTGCCCCGGTGCTGGACGAAGTGGCCAGCGCCTACCAGGGCAAGTTGCAA
>JAJZUZ010000066.1 GCA_021845965.1 Pseudomonadota bacterium
CCGGGCGACAACGTGTCCATCACCGTCAAGCTGATCGCCCCGATCGCCATGGAAGAAGGTCTGCGCTTCGCCATCCGCGAAGGCGGCCGTACCGTGGGCGCCGGCGTGGTGGCCAAGATCATCGACTAATCAGGTTCCGGGGTGGCCTTGCGGCCGCCCCGGTCTGATCCTGATTGAAAGGAAGCATCATGGCTACCAAGCAAAAAATCCGCATCCGCCTCAAAGCCTTCGACTACAAGCTGATCGACCAGTCGGCTGCCGAGATCGTGGACACCGCCAAGCGCACCGGCGCCATCGTCAAGGGCCCGGTCCCGCTGCCCACCCGCATGAAGCGTTTCGACATCCTGCGTTCGCCGCACGTCAACAAGAGCAGCCGCGACCAGTTCGAGATCCGCACCCACCAGCGCCTGATGGACATCGTGGATCCGACCGACAAGACGGTCGACGCCCTGATGAAGCTGGACCTGCCGGCTGGCGTGGACGTCGAGATCAAGCTGCAGTAATGCGGCTTCCGGGGCGCCGGCCGGCTTGGCCGGGGCTTTCGGTGTGAGAGACATGACCGGATTTGCCCGAAACGGCGAATCCGGTTATACTTTCCGGCTCTGCCCTTTTTGGGCAGGGTTTCATCAACCCTCTTTCACACACCAAACGCACACGACCAATTGAAGTCGTCGCGGTGAAAGCAAAGGAGTAATAAATGAGTCTGAGCAATCAATTGGGGTTGCTGGGGCGCAAGGTGGGCATGATGCGTCTGTTCACCGATGACGGCGATGCAGTGCCCGTCACGGTGGTGGATGTGTCCAACAACCGCGTTACCCAGGTCAAAACCCAGGAAACCGACGGCTATGTCGCCCTCCAGGTGACGTTCGGCTCGCGCAAGGCTTCGCGCGTCACCAAGCCGCAGGCCGGCCACCTCGCCAAGGCGGGTGTGGAAGCTGGTGAAATCATCCAGGAATTCCGCGTCGCTGCCGACACCGCTGCCAAGTACCAGGCCGGTGTCACGCTGCCCGTGGCCGAGATCTTCGCTGTGGGACAGAAGGTCGACGTGCAAGGCACCTCGATCGGCAAGGGCTACGCCGGCACGATCAAGCGCCACAACTTCAGTTCGCAGCGCGCCTCCCACGGTAACAGCCGTTCGCACAACGTTCCGGGCTCCATCTCCATGGCGCAGGATCCGGGCCGCGTGTTCCCGGGCAAGCGCATGACCGGCCACATGGGCGACGAGACTGTCACCACCCAGAATCTGGATGTGATCCGCATCGATGAAGCCCGCCAGCTGCTGCTGATCAAGGGTGCCGTTCCCGGCTCCGCCGGCGGCTTCGTGACCGTCCGTCCTGCCGTCAAGGCACAAGCCAAGAAAGGAGCGAACTGATGCAGCTCGAACTCCTGAACGACCAGGGCCAGGCCGCTTCCAAGATGGAAGCCCCGGACACCGTGTTCGGTCGTGAATACAACGAAGCGCTGGTGCACCAGATCGTGGTGGCCTTCCAGGCCAATGCCCGTCAAGGCACCCGTGCCCAGAAGGACCGCGAACAGGTCAAGCACTCGACCAAGAAGCCGTTCAAGCAGAAGGGTACGGGTCGCGCTCGTGCCGGTATGACGTCCTCGCCGCTGTGGCGCGGGGGTGGTCGTATTTTCCCGAACAGCCCGGAAGAAAACTTCACCCAGAAGATCAACAAGAAGATGTACCGCGCCGGTATGGCCTCCATCTTCTCCCAGCTGGCCCGTGAAGGCCGTCTGGCCGTGGTCGAGTCCCTGAAGGTTGACTCGCCCAAGACCAAGCAGCTGGCTGCCAAGTTCAAGGCCATGAACCTGGACTCCGTGCTGGTGATCGCCGACCAGGTCGACGAGAACCTGTACCTGGCCTCGCGCAACCTGACCAACGTTCTGGTGGTCGAGCCGCGCTACGCCGATCCGCTGTCGCTGGTGCACTACCGCAAGGTGCTGGTCACCAAGGCTGCCGTGGACCAACTCAAGGAGATGTTCGCATGAGCACCGCCGCCAAGTTCGAAGAAGGTCGTCTGATGCAGGTGCTCGTGGCCCCCATCGTGTCCGAGAAGGCCACCATGGTTGCCGAGAAGAGCAATGCAGTGACGTTCAAGGTGCTGCAGGACGCGACCAAGCCTGAAATCAAGGCCGCCGTTGAACTGATGTTCAAGGTCGAGGTCAAGGGCGTCTCTGTGGTCAATACCAAGGGCAAGACCAAGCGCTATGGCAAGTCCGTCGGTCGTCGCGACAACGTTCGCAAGGCCTACGTGACCCTCAAGCCGGGTCAAGAGCTGAACCTGTCCGGGGAGGCTGCGTAATCATGGCTGTTATCAAGATGAAACCGACTTCCCCCGGCCAGCGCGCTGTGGTGAAGATCTCGCGTGACCACCTGCACAAGGGCGAAGCCTATGCCCCGCTGCTGGAGCCGCAATTCCAGAAGTCCGGCCGCAACAACAACGGCCACATCACCACCCGTCACAAGGGCGGTGGTCACAAGCACCACTACCGTGTGGTGGACTTCAAGCGCAACAAGGATGGCATCCCCGCCAAGGTGGAGCGCATCGAGTACGACCCGAACCGTTCCGCCCACCTCGCTCTGGTGTGCTATGCCGACGGCGAACGTCGCTACATCATCGCGCCGCGTGGACTGGAAGTGGGCGCGACCATCGTGAACGGTGCCGAGGCTCCGATCCGCGTGGGTAATACGCTGCCGATCCGCAACATCCCGGTGGGTTCCATCATCCACTGCATCGAGCTGCAGGCTGGCAAGGGTGCCCAAGTGGTGCGTTCCGCCGGTGCTTCCGCCACGCTGCTGGCTCGTGAAGGTACCTACGCCCAGGTGCGCATGCGCTCGGGCGAAGTGCGCAAGATCCACATCGAGTGCCGTGCCACCATCGGCCAGGTCGCCAACGAAGAACACAGCCTGCGCCAGTTCGGCAAGGCCGGTGTGAAGCGCTGGATGGGTATTCGCCCGACCGTCCGTGGTGTGGTCATGAACCCGATCGACCACCCGCACGGTGGCGGCGAGGGCAAGACCGGTGAAGGCCGTCATCCGGTGGACCCGTGGGGCAATCTGACCAAGGGCTACCGTACGCGCAACAACAAGCGCACCCAGGTCATGATCGTGTCGCGTCGCAAGAAGTAAAGAGGTACACAAATGACTCGCTCTCTCAAAAAGGGTCCGTTTGTGGACCATCACCTGGTGGCCAAGGTCGACAAGGCCGTCGCCACCAAGGACAAGAAGCCGATCAAGACCTGGTCGCGCCGCTCCATGATCCTGCCCGAGTTCATCGGTCTGACGATCGCCGTCCACAACGGCAAGCAGCACGTGCCGGTCTATATCACCGATCAAATGGTGGGCCACAAGCTGGGTGAGTTCGCGCTCACTCGCACCTTCAAGGGCCACCCTGCGGACAAGAAAGTCCAGAAGAAATAAGGAGTAGACATGGAAACCCGTGCAAGCCTCCGTGGCGTCCGCCTCTCCGTGGACAAGGGCCGTCTGGTCGCGGATCTGATCCGCGGCAAGAAGGTGGATCAAGCGCTGAACATTCTGCAATTCACGCAGAAGAAGGCCGCCGTGATCATCAAGAAGGTTCTGGAGTCCGCCATCGCCAACGCCGAGCACAACGACGGCGCCGACATCGACGAGCTGAAGGTCAAGACCATCTACGTCGAGCAGGGCACCACGCTCAAGCGTTTCACCGCCCGCGCCAAGGGCCGTGGCAACCGTATCAGCAAGCCCACGTGCCATGTGTACGTGACGGTCGGCAACTAAAGAGGTCTAGAGGATATGGGACAGAAAATCAACCCGACCGGCTTCCGCCTCGCCGTCACCCGCAACTGGGCTTCGCGTTGGTATGCAAGCAACCGTGACTTCGCCGGCATGCTGGCCGAAGACATCAAGGTGCGCGACTACCTGAAGCAGAAGCTGAAGAACGCCTCGGTCTCGCGCGTGCTGATCGAGCGCCCCGCCAAGAACGCCCGCATCACGATCTTCTCGGCCCGTCCGGGCGTCGTGATCGGCAAGAAGGGCGAGGACATCGAGAACCTGAAGCGCGAACTGGGCAAGCAGCTGGGCGTGCCGGTGGCGGTGAACATCGAGGAAGTGCGCAAGCCCGAAATCGATGCCAAGCTGATCGCCGACAGCATCACCCAGCAGCTCGAGAAACGCATCATGTTCCGCCGCGCCATGAAGCGCGCCATGCAGAACGCCATGCGCCTGGGCGCTCAGGGCATCAAGATCATGTCGGCCGGTCGTCTGAACGGCATCGAGATCGCCCGTACCGAGTGGTACCGCGAAGGCCGTGTGCCGCTGCACACCCTGCGCGCCGACATCGACTACGGCACGTCCGAAGCCAAGACCACCTATGGCGTCATCGGCGTCAAGGTCTGGGTCTACAAGGGTGACACCCTGGGTCGTGGCGAGCAGCCCGCTGCTGTGGAGCCGCGCGCCGAAGAGGAGCGTCGTCCGCGCGGCCCGCGTCGCGATGGCCGCCCTGCGGGTGATCGTCCCGCTGGTCGCGGTGCGCGTCGCCCGGCTGGCACCAGCGCCGCGCCTGCCGATGGCAGCGACAAACCCGCCGAGGCTGGTGGAGCCGAGGCCCCGAAAACCGCCGTTAAGCGCGTCCGCAAAGTCGCCGCGCCAGCTGCAGCAGCTGACGGTGCCAAAGGAGAGTAAACATGCTGCAACCCGCTCGCAGAAAATATCGCAAGGAGCAGAAGGGCCGTAACACCGGCGTTGCCACCCGTGGCAGCACCGTGGCCTTCGGCGACTTTGGTCTGAAATGTACCGACCGCGGCCGTCTGACGGCGCGCCAGATCGAGGCGGCACGTCGTGCCATCTCCCGTCACGTCAAGCGTGGCGGCCGTATCTGGATCCGCGTGTTCCCCGACAAGCCGATCTCCCAGAAGCCTGCTGAAGTGCGTATGGGTAACGGCAAGGGCAACCCGGAGTACTACGTGGCTGAAATCCAGCCCGGCAAGATCGTGTTCGAGATCGTCGGCGTGCCCGAGCAGCTCGCTCGCGAGGCGTTCCAGCTGGCTGCTGCCAAGCTGCCGCTGCGCACCACCTTCGTCAGCCGCATGATCGGCCAGTAATCAGGAGAAATACATGAAAGCTGCTGAACTGCGCCAGAAAGACGTTGCCGGCCTGCAAGCCGAAGTGAAAGAGCTGCAAAAGGCTCACTTTGGTCTGCGTATGCAGAAAGCCACGCAACAACTGAACAACACCGCCTCGCTGCGCGCGACCCGTCGCGCTGTCGCCCGTGCGAAGACCATCCTTGCTGAAAAGCAAGCCACCAAATAAGGAGCCGACATGACGGAAGCTAAAAAATCCCTCAAGCGCACCTTGATTGGCAAGGTGGTCAGCGACAAGCGTGCCAAGACCGTGACCGTGCTGGTCGAGCGCCGTGTGATGCACGAGCTCTACGGCAAGATCGTGGCCAAGTCGAGCAAGTACCACGCCCATGATGAAAAGGGCGAGTACAAGCTGGGCGACGTGATTGAAATCACCGAGAGCAAGCCGATCTCCAAGACCAAGAACTGGGTCGCCACCCGCCTGGTCGAAAAGGCTGCCGCGGTCTAAGCCCTTTGCAGCGCAAGCTGCAAGCGTGCCCTAAACGGCTCACAATTTGTGAGCCGTTTTTTTTCGTCCATGACCAGTCAATTGAGGAGCGCAACATGATCAAAGTCGGTGATACCCTGCCCAACGCCACGCTGATGGAATACTGTGAAGTCGAGGGCAATGGCTGCAGCATCGGTCCCAACCCCGTCGACGTCAGCAAGGCGGCTGCCGGCAAGACGATTGCCATCTTCGGCCTGCCCGGTGCCTACACCCCGACCTGCTCGGCCAAGCACGTGCCGGGCTACGTGGAAAAGCACAAGGAGCTGAAGGCCGCGGGTGTCGATGAAATCTGGTGCGTGAGCGTCAACGACGCCTTCGTCATGGGCGCCTGGGCGCGTGATCAGAAGACCGGCGACAAGGTGCGCATGCTGGCCGACGGCAGCGCGGAATTCGCGAAGGCCACGGGTCTGACGCTGGACCTGAGCGCGCGCGGCATGGGCCTGCGCAGCAACCGTTACTCCATGCTGGTGAAGAACGGCAAGGTCGTGACACTCAATATCGAGGGCCCGGGCAAGTTCGAAGTCAGCGACGCCGGCACGATGCTGGCGCAAGCCAAGGCTTGAGCACGCGGCAGGCCCAGGCTGAGCTCTGCCTGGGCCTGCTTCTTGAGCCAGACTGGCGGTGCACTGCGCGCCTCAGAGTGCGGCCTTCAGATAGTGGGCGCCCGCTATCGGATTGTGATAGTAAGGGGGAATTTCCTCAAAGCCCAGATCTTCGTAGAGTGTGCGCGCGGCCTCCATGTCGTCCAGCGTGTCCAGCAGGACATGGTTATAGGCGTTGACGCGGGCCGCATCCATGATCGCCTCCGCCAGCTGCCGGCCCAGACCCAGGCGCCGGTACGCAGGCCGGACGTACAGACGCTTCATCTCGCAGGCATTCGGGAAATCCACCGTATCCAGCGGGCGCAGGGCGCAGCAGCCGGCCGTCTTGCCGTCCACCCGTGCCAGCAAGAGCGCGCCCCGCGGCGCGGCATACTCGCCAGGCAGCGTGGCAAGTTCCCCTTCGAAATTCTGGAAACCGAGGTCGATGCCGAGACTGGCTGCATACTCTCGGAAGATCGCGCGCACGGCATCGAAGTCGTCGGGACGCTGCGGCGTCAGGATTTCCACCAGCGGGCTAGACACAGGACAAGGCAAGTCAGGCAATGATATTCAAGTTTAACGTGAGCGGACGACCTATTCGCGGGACGGTACTCGTGCTGACAGCCGTGCTGTTGTGCGGCCTCCTGGCGGCGTGCCAGACCGTGCAGACGACCCAGGCGGGCCAGGTGGGCGTCACGCGCACCCAATTGATGGCGGTGAGTGCGGACGAGATCAACAGCGCCTCCAATCAGGCCTATCGCAAGATGCTGCAGGACGCCGAGAAGAAGCAGCAGCTCAATCGGGACGCCGCCATGGTCGCGCGGGTGCGGACCATCGCCAAACGCCTGATCCCGGTGACGGCGCATTTCCGTCCGGACGCCGTGCAGTGGAACTGGGAAACGAATGTGTTCAGCAGCGCGGAGGTGAACGCCTTCTGCATGGCGGGCGGCAAGATCGGCGTCTACAGCGGCCTGATCGAAAAGCTCAAGATCACCGACGATGAACTGGCCGCGGTGATGGGCCATGAGATCGCGCACGCCTTGCGCGAACACGTACGCGAGCAGGTCTCGGCGCAGCAGGCTGCCAAGCTGCCGGGCGTGGTCCTGGCCATCGTGACCGGCAACCAGGCGCTGGCCGATCTCAGCGACATGGTTAGCGATGTCACCCTGACCCTGCCCAAGAGCCGGCAGGCCGAGCAGGAGGCGGACGAAATTGGCGTGGAGCTGGCGGCGCGGGCCGGCTACGACCCCCGCGCGGCGATCAGCCTGTGGCAAAAGATGACGCATCTGGGCGGCAGCCGCCCGCCGGAGTTCCTCAGCACACACCCGAATCCGGAGTCACGCATCCAGGATCTGGAGCGCACCACGGCCGTCGTGATGCCGCTCTACGAGCAAAGCAAGGGGAAGAAATGAGGAAGACGCGCCTACAGAGCCGCGCGGCGCCAGCGCTCAGGCCTGCGCGAGCAGTTCTTCGATCAGCCGATGCAGGTCGGCAAAATCCGGTTCGCCGACATAGCGTTTGACGATCTCGCCCTTCTTGTTGACCAGGTAGGTGGTCGGCGTCAGACGCACGTCGCCCCAGGCGGTGGCCACGGCACCGGTGTTGTCAAAAGCGACCTTGAACGGCAGTTTGCGCGTCTGCGCGTAATTGACCACGTAACTCGGTGGGTCGTAGCTCATGGAGACCGCCACGGTCTCAAAGCCCTTGGCCTGGTATTTGTCGAAGGTGGATACCAGCTTGGGCATCTCGGCCACGCAGGTGGTACAGGTCGTGGCCCAGAAATTCACCAGCACCACCTTGCCGCGAAAATCCGCCGTCGTCTGCTTGGAGCCGTCGAGCAGCACAAAGGTGGTCTCGGGCGCCTGGCCAAAGCCCGGCGTGCGCAGCAACAGCCAGCCGCCGATGACGGCGATGGCGAATGCGGCAAGATAGAGGGCGCGTTTCATAAAAGGAAATACGATGGACAGGCGCAAGTTTAATTCCTTGGCTGTGACCGTGTTGGCCGTGGTTTGGTTCCCCCGGGCGGCACAGGCCTTGACGCTGGCCGACCTCAGCCAGGGCGACGCGGGCCGGGCCCTGAAAGCCGCCTTGGAGCGCGGGGCGCGCAATGCCATCGGGCAACTCGGACAGGTGAACGGCTTCCTGGGCAATGACAAGGTCCGTATTCCCTTGCCACGCCAGCTGCAGGAGGCCGACGCCATGCTGCGCCGCTTCGGCCAGGGCGAGCGGCTGGACGAACTGGTCACCAGCATGAATCGCGCCGCCGAAGCGGCGGTGCCATTGGCGCAGGACCTGATGCTGGCGGCCGTGCGCAACATGAGCGTGGGCGATGCGAAGAAGATTCTCGACGGTGGCGATACCTCGGTGACGGCCTTCTTTGCCGAAAAGACGCGGGCACCACTGGGCCAGAAGTTCCTGCCCGTCGTCACGCGCACGACGGAGAAGGTCGGGCTGGCGGGCCAGTACAACCAGATTGCCGGCGCGGCCGCGGATTACGGTCTGCTCAAGCGCGAGGACGCCAGTATCCAGCAATATGTCACGGGCAGGGCGCTGGATGGTCTGTACCTGGTGATCGGGGAGGAAGAGCGCAAGATCCGCCAGGATCCGGTGGCAACCGGCAGTGCCTTGCTGAGCAAGGTGTTCGGCGCCCTGAAGTAGCGCGGCCGGTGAGTGGGCGTGACGGCCGGGGATAATTCCCCGCATGTACTGTCGACTGATCCTTATCCCGGCCCTGGCGCTGTTGCTGGCGGCCTGCAGCCCGGCGCTCAACTGGCGCGAGGTGCCCCTGGCGAATGGCGAGCTCAAGGCACTGCTGCCCTGCAAGCCCGACCGGGCGAGCCGCAAGCAGAACCTGGCCACCCATGACCTCGACATTGCCATGGCGGGCTGCGAGGCCGGCGGCGCACTCTACGCGGTGTCGGTCGCCGAACTGCCGGCGCCGGATCGCGCCCTTGCGGTGCAGGTCCAGTGGCAGGCCAACCTCTTGGAGAACATGCGGGCCAGTGGTGCCAGCAACGCCGCCTACGCCATCAAGGGCGCTTCGTCGACGTTCGAACCGGTGCGCCTGATCGCCGCCGGTACCGGACCCGATGGCCGCGTCGTGCAGGCGCAGGGCGTGTGGTTCGCCCGTGGCACGCGCCTCTACCACGCGGTCATCTACGCCGAGCGCATCGGCGCCGACATGAGCGAACCCTTCTTCGGTGGCCTGGAGTTGCAATGAGCGTTTTAAGCCGCCGCGGCGCGGTGCTGGTCTTCCTGGCCTTTGCCTTCGCCTACTTCTTCTCGGCTCTGATCCGTGCCATCACCGCGACGCTGTCGCCACAGCTGACGCAGGAGTTCAGCCTGCATGCACGCGACCTCGGCCTGCTGGCGGGCGGCTACTTCCTCGGCTTTGCCGCCCTGCAGCTGCCGCTGGGCCGATGGCTGGACCGGCATGGACCGAAGCAAGTCCTCCTCGGATTCCTTGCCGTCGCCGTGGTTGGTTGCGGCGCGTTCGCGCTGGCCCGCAGCTTCACCGGCCTGATGGTGGCGCGGGTGCTGACGGGAGTGGGACTGGGCGCCTGTCTGATGGCGCCACTGACGGGCTACCGGCGCTGGATGACCCCGCACAGCCAGCTGCGGGCGAATTCCTGGATGCTGATGACCGGCTCCATGGGCATGGTCGCCTCGACCCTGCCGGTGCAATGGCTGCTGCCAATACTGGGCTGGCGCCCCTTGTTCTGGCTGCTGGCAGCCCTGCTGCTGCTCTCGATGGGGGTCATCGCGTGGCAGGTGCCGCGCTGGCAGCCAGCCGGGACGGCGGGCCAGCCCGCGGTGGCGACCGGCAGCTACGCCGAAGTCTGGCGCCATCGCTATTTCCGCCGCATGGTGCCGCTGGGCTTCTTCAACTACGGCGGCATGGTGGCCATCCAGACGCTGTGGGCCGTGCCCTGGATGATCCGCGTCGCCGGTTACACCCAGCTACAGGCGGCGACCGCCTTGTTCTGGATCAACGTGGCCATGCTGACCGCTTTCTGGTCCTGGGGGATGCTCATCCCGCGCCTGAGCAGCCGCGGCATCCATGCCAACCATCTGATCCGGTGGGGCACGCCCGTCAGCCTGGCTCTGCTGGCCTTCATCGTCATCAGCGGTGCCGACGCGGCCGGCCATGCGGGACTGTTGTGGGCCCTGTTCTGTGTCAGCTCGACCTTTCTCTCCCTGGCGCAGCCGGCCGTGGGCCTGGCCTTTCCGTCGGCGTTGGCCGGGCGCGCCCTGTCGGCCTACAACCTCGTGATCTTTTCCGGTGTGTTTGCGGTGCAGTGGGGGGTCGGGCTGCTGATCGACCTTTTCATGGCACTCGGCCGCACGCAGGCGCAGGCCTTTCAGGGCGCACTGGCGGTGTTCGTGCTGTTCAATCTGGCCAGCTATGTGTATTTCCTGGCAACGAGAAGCCATAATCAGGCAGACTGACAGCATGAAAAACGGCATCGTGATCATCGCCCACGCCCCGCTGGCCACCGCCTTGCAGCAATGTGTGGCCCACGTTTTCGCGGACCGCGTGCAAGACGTGGTCGCCGTGGATGTGCAGCCACAGGCCAGCGTCGCGCAAAGCCTGGCGCTGGCGCGGCAGGCAGCCGAGCGGTTTGCGCAAGCGCCCCTGCTGTTGCTGACGGATGTCCTGGGTGCCACGCCGTGCAATGTGGCGCGGCAGTTGCAGGTAGGGCGCAGCGCGCGCCTGCTGGCGGGCGTCAATCTGCCCATGCTGTTGCGCGCCGTTACCTACCAGCACGAGCCGCTGGACGAACTGGCGGCGCGCGCGCTGCAGGGTGGTACACAAGGCGTCTTGCAGGTGACCGGCTAGGACAGGACAACGGAACGACAGGGAACGACAGGGAACGACAGATGATCAAGGCGACCGCCACCATCAGCAACAAGCTTGGGCTGCATGCCCGTGCCTCGGCCAAGCTCACCAAGCTGGCCGGCAGTTTCCCCTGCGAGGTCTGGATGGCGCGGGGCGAGCGGCGCGTCAACGCCAAGAGCATCATGGGCGTGATGATGCTGGCCGCCGGTCTGGGCAGCACTGTCGATATCGAGGTCAACGGCGAGCGCGAACAGGAGGCGCTGGACGCCCTGCTGGCCCTGATCAACGACAAGTTCGGAGAAGGGGAATGACGTTCTCCATCCACGGGCTCGTCGTCGCGCGAGGCATCGCCATCGGGCGGGCCGTGCTGGTGGCCAGCAGCCGCGTGGACGTGGCGCACTATTTCATCGAGCCCGGCCAGGTGGACAACGAGATCGACCGCGTGCGCCGCGGTCGTAATGCGGTCGTGGAAGAGCTGCAGCGTCTGCAGCAGACGGTGGCCCAGCTGGGGCCGAAGGACGCCTCGCAGGAACTCAAGGCCTTGCTCGACG
>JAJZUZ010000067.1 GCA_021845965.1 Pseudomonadota bacterium
CCATGCTGCTGATCGCCCCGGTCGCCATCATCCTGGTGGCGGAGAACCTGGGCCACATCAAGGCCGTGACCGCCATGACCGGGCGCAACCTGGACGCCTACATGGGCCGCGCCTTCATCGGCGACGGTGTCGCCACCATGGTCAGCGGCGCCTCCGGCGGCACGGGGGTGACGACCTACGCCGAAAACATCGGCGTCATGGCCGCCACCAAGATCTACTCCACCGCCGTCTTCGTGGTGGCCGCCGGCATCGCCATCCTGCTGGGTTTCTCGCCCAAGTTCGGCGCCGTGATCCAGGCCATCCCGCTGCCGGTGATGGGCGGGGTGTCCATCGTCGTCTTCGGCCTCATCGCCGTCGCCGGCGCCAAGATCTGGGTCGACAACAAGGTGGATTTCAGTGACAACAAGAACCTGATCGTGGCCGCCATCACGCTGGTACTGGGCACGGGCGACTTCACCCTCAAATTCGGCCAGTTCGCGCTGGGCGGCATCGGCACCGCCACCTTCGGCGCCGTCCTGCTGTACGCGCTGCTGAATCGCCAGCGCTGATCCCGCGCAGACAAAAACGCCCGCCGGGATCGTCCCGGCGGGCGTTTCTTGTTGCGACGCTTTGCTCAGCCCTGCTGCTGCAGCCGCTCACTCTTCCAGTAGACGTCGTCCCCGCCGTGCATGCGATTGAGCACACGCGCCAGCACGAACATCAGGTCCGACAGGCGGTTGAGGTATTGGCGCGGCGCGTCCTTGATGGCTTCCTCGTTGCCCAGCGCCACCACGGCGCGTTCGGCGCGGCGCGCCACGGTGCGGCAGACGTGGGCCAGGGCCGCGGCGCGCGAGCCCGCCGGCAAGATGAACTCCTGCAGGCGTGGCAGTTGCGCGTTGTGGCGGCCCAGCGCCTCGTCCAGGGCCAGCACCGCCTCGGGCTTGAGCAGCTCGAAGCCGGGGATGGACAGTTCACCGCCGAGGTTGAAGAGCTGGTGCTGGATCTCGACCAGCAGGGTGCGCACGTCGGCGGGCATATCTTCGCACAGCAGCACACCGATATGGGAGTTGAGCTCGTCCACCTCGCCCATGGCGTGCACGCGCAGGCTGTTCTTGGAGACGCGCTGGTTGTCGCCCAGGCCCGTGGTGCCGTCATCGCCGGTGCGGGTGGCGATCTGCGAGAGGCGATTTCCCATGATGAGAACCTTGGATCAAAATGTGGGTTTTCCCGGCCCGGTGTTCTCCGGCGCCAGAATGTCCACATTATTCCCCAGCCCCGCCATGCCGGTGCGGCCGGGCCCTACGGAGACTCCACAATGAATGCACCCGTGCCAGCCGCCCAACTGCTGCCCGAGGTTCGACTGCGCAACGTTCCGCAGGCCCTGATCGACGCGCTCAAAGGCCGCTTCGGCGAGCGCTGCTCCACGGCGCTGGCCGTGCGCGAGCAGCATGGCCGCGACGAATCCGCCTACACCACGGTCCCCCCTCCCTCGGCCGTGGTCTTTGCCGAGAGCACGCAGGACGTGGCGGATGCCGTGCGGCTGGCCAGCCAGTACGAGGTGCCGGTCATCCCCTTCGGCGTGGGCTCCTCGCTGGAAGGCCACCTGCTGGCGATCCAGGGCGGCATCAGCATCGACGTGAGCCGCATGAACCAGGTGCTGGCCGTCAACCCGGAAGACCTCACGGTCACGGTGCAGCCCGGTGTGACGCGCAAGCAGCTCAACGAGGAGATCAAGAGTACCGGCCTCTTTTTCCCCATCGACCCGGGTGCCGACGCCAGCCTCGGCGGCATGAGCGCCACCCGCGCTTCCGGCACCAATGCCGTGCGCTACGGCACCATGCGCGAAAACGTGCTGGGCCTGGAGGTGGTCACCGCCAGCGGCGAGGTCATCCGCACCGGCACCCGCGCCAAGAAGAGCAGCGCCGGCTACGACCTGACGCGCCTGTTCGTGGGCAGCGAGGGCACGCTGGGCGTGATGACCGAGATCACGCTCAAACTGTATCCGCTGCCGGAGGCCATCTCCGCGGCCATCTGCTCGTTCCCGTCCATCGAGGCCGCGGTCCGCACCACCATCCAGATCATCCAGATGGGCATCCCGATCGCGCGCGTGGAACTGATCGACGCCCACACGGTGCGCATGGTCAACGCTTACGCCAAGCTGGGCCTGCGCCAGGAACCCATGCTGTTGATGGAGTTCCACGGCTCGCCCGCCGGTGTGCAGGAGCAGGCCGAGACGGTGCAGGAGATCGCCCGCGAGCACGGAGGCCAGGCCTTCGAATGGGCGGTCACGCCGGAGGAACGCACCCGCCTGTGGACGGCGCGCCACAACGCCTACTTCGCCGCCATCCAGAGCAAGCCGGGCTGCCGCGCCATCTCCACCGACACCTGCGTGCCCATCAGCCGCCTGGCCGACTGCCTGCTGGATTCCGTCGCCGAGGCCGACGCCAGCGGCATTCCCTACTTCCTGGTCGGCCACGTCGGCGACGGCAACTTCCACTTCGGCTACCTGATCGATCCGGCCCAGCCGGAGGAATACGCCAAGGCCGAGGAACTCAACCATGCGCTGGTGCATCGCGCCCTCAAGCTCGGCGGCACCTGCACCGGCGAGCACGGCGTGGGCATGCACAAGATGGACTTCCTGCGCGAGGAAGCCGGCGCCGGCGCCGTGGACATGATGCGCACCATCAAGCGCGCGCTGGACCCGAAGAACATCATGAATCCGGGGAAGATCTTCGCCCTCTAGGTAGGGCCGGTTCCAGTCCCCCTGCGAATGACGAGCCCGGCCCCGAACCCGCCCGGCACCCGAACCGACCTGCGCCGCAATGTGCTCGGCGTGGTGTTGCTGTACGCGTGCTTTTCCGCGCTGTGGATCCTGCTGTCGGACCGCGTGGTGTCCTGGCTGCTGGACGATCCGGAACTGGTGGCGCTGGCCAACACGGTCAAAGGCTGGCTCTTCGTCGCGGTCACCTCCCTGCTGCTCTACCTGGGCTTGCGCCGCCAGTCCGGCAGCACCTCGCTGCGGGCCGCCCCGGCCGCCAGGCCCCCGCGGCGGCGCTGGCCCGTCCTGGCGCTGCTGGGCATGGCCCTGGGGCTGGTGGTGGGCCTGGCCGTCTGGCAAAGCTACCTGCAGGAACGGAGCATCGCGCGCGGCCGCCTGATGTCCATCGCCGAAGCCCGCGCCCGCGAGATCGGCAACTGGCACGCCGAGCGTCTGCGCGAGGCGAGCTGGGCGCAGCGGAGCCCGCACCTGCGCGAACTCTGGCTGCGCTGGCGGCAGTCGGGTCGCGCCGAGGATGCGTTGAAGCTGCGCCAGTTCATGCGCAGCTTCTTCGTCAACGACGCCATCTTCCCGCGCATCGAGATCGTCGACGTGGACGGCCACGTGGCGCTGGACAGTGCGGCACAGCGCGCTGTGCCGAACTCGCCCCAAGGCAGCCCCGACACCGACCCGACCCTGCACCAGGCCGTGCTGGAGTCACTCACCAGCAACCAGGCCCTGCGCGCGGGTCCCTGGCGCGACCGCGACGGCGTGCTGCGCCTGGCCTTCCTGGCACCGCTGGCGGCCGACAGTGCCTGGCCGGCCGTCATGGTGCTGCAGGTGGACCCGCCCGAGTACCTTCTTCCGGCAGTGGACGCCCGCCCCTTGCCGATCAAGACGGCCGACCTGTTCCTGTTCCACCAGGCTGGCGATGCATTGGAGATCCTCAGCGCCGCCCGCTATGCCCCCGACGCGGCGCTGCGCCAGCGGCTGCCGCTGGACGACTTGCGCTACGTCAGCGTGCGCGCCCTGCATGCCGGCTCCGGTGCCGCGGTGCCTCTGGAGGGCTTGGACTACCGGCAGGTCCCCGTCATCGGCGTGGCACAGCGCATCCCGGAGACCGACTGGTGGCTGCTGGTCAAGCAGGACCGCGCCGAGCTGCTGCAGGGCGCGCTGCTGCGCAGCGCCTGGATGGCCCTGGCCGGCGCACTGGCCCTGCTGGCCGTGGGCACCGCGCTGTACCTGCACGAGGAGCGCCTGCGCCGGCATGACTCGGAACGCGAGATCGACGAATTGCGGCGCATCGAGCGCACCCTCAGCGAGAGCGAGGCGCAGTACCGCCTGCTGGCCGAAAACACCAGCGATGTGGTCTGGCTCTACGACCTGGACACCAATCGCTATCTCTATGCCAGCCCCTCGGTGCGGCAGCAGCTGGGCTACGAGGTGGAGGAGATCGTCGGCATGGCGCTGGAACAGGTGATGGACGCGCCGGAAGCCGCGCGCATCCGCAGCGGGCTGGCGCGCCGCCTGCAGGCCTTTGCCGCCGGCGACGAGAGCCGCCGCACCGTGTCGCACGAATCGACGCACCGCCACAAGGACGGCCACGCCGTGCCGCTGGAGGTCGTCAGCACCCTGCTCACGGACGAGCAGGGGCGGCCGGTCCGGCTGCTGGGCGTCTCGCGCGACATCACGCAGCGCAAGCAGGCCCAGGCGCAGCTGCTGCAGCTGTCGCAGGCCATTGAACAGAGCCCGGCCAGCGTCATCATCACCGACCTGCAGGGGCACATCGAGTACGTCAACCCGGCGTTCGAGGCCGTCAGCGGTTACAGCCGCGCCGAGGTGCAGGGGCAGAACCCCCGCCTGCTGCGCTCGGGCCGCACCCCGCCCGAGACCTATGCCGCGCTCTGGACGGCACTGCAGGCCGGCCAGAGCTGGAGCGGCGAGATGGTCAACCGCCACAAGAACGGCAAGGAGTACGTTCAGAGCGTCAACCTGGCCCCCGTGCGTGACCCGCAGGGCCGCGTCACCCATTACCTGGCGGTGCAGCTGGACGTGACCGCGCAGCGGGATGCCGAGCACAAGGCGCACCAGCTGGCCTGGTTCAATCCGCTCACCGGCCTGGCCAACCGTCACCGCCTGCTGGTGGACCTGGAAGACATGCTGCACGCCCACGCACGCGGTGGCGGGCTGGCGGTGCTGCTCCTGCTCAACCTGGACCGCTTCCAGACCGTCAACGACGCGCTGGGACACGCTGCCGGCGATCGGCTGCTTCAGCAGGTGGGCGATCGCCTGAGCGGCCTGCTGCACGCCAATGACCGGCTGGCCCATCTGAGCGCCGACGAGTTTGCCTTGCTGCTGCACAGCGGCAGCAACGATGTCGAGTCGGCCAGCGCACTCGGCCTGCGCCGTGCCCAGGATCTGCACGAACGCATGGACGGCGCCTTCCAGCTCGGAGGCGAGGCGGCGCTCAACATCAGCTGCTGCATCGGCGTCACCCTGCTGCCGCAGTCCGAGAATGACAGCCCCGGCGACGTCCTGCGCCGGGCCGACACCGCCCTGCACCGCGCCAAGGACAACGGCACGCGCCAGACCGCCTTCTTCGACGCCTCCATGGAGCGCCTGATCAGCCGGCGCTTCGGCATCGAGCAGGACCTGCGTCGCGGCCTGGTGGCCGGCGAGCTGCGCCTGTACCTGCAGCCGCAGGTCGATGTGCAGGGCCGGGTGGTGAGCGCCGAGGCCTTGTTGCGCTGGCAGCATCCCGAACACGGGCTCATGCCACCGGGCACCTTCATCCCCATCGCCGAGGAAAGCGAGCTCATCCTCGAACTTGGCCGCTGGGTGCTCAAGAACGTCTGCCAGCACCTGGGGGAGCTGCGGCGCGGCGGGCTGCGCCTGCCCATCGCCGTCAACATCAGCCCGCGCCAGTTCCACCAGCCCGGCTTCGTGCACGTGGTGCAGGACATGCTGCAGGCCCACGGCGCCGCCCCGGCCGACCTGGTGATCGAGATCACCGAGGGCACCGTGATGGACCAGATGGACAACGTCGTGCGCAAGATGAGCTACCTCAACGGCGTGGGCGTGCGCTTCTCGCTGGACGACTTCGGCACCGGCTACTCCTCGCTGGCCTACCTCAAGCGCCTGCCCATCCACGAGCTCAAGATCGACCGCAGCTTTGTGCAGGACGCGCCCGACGATCCCAACGATGCAGCGCTGGTCGAGGCCATCCTGTCCGTGGCCCGCCACCTGCACCTGCAGGTGGTGGCCGAGGGCGTGGAGACGGTCGAGCAGGCCGCGTTTCTCCGGGCGCACGGCGAGGTGCTGCAGCAGGGCTATCTGCATGGCCGCCCCGAGCCGGCCGAGGATCTGCTGGCACGCTGGCGCGCGAGCCAGGGCACCGTGGAACGCACCTGAAAAGAAAAGGCGGGCCGCAGCCCGCCGTGTGTGCACAGTGATGCGCTTTACTGCGTCACGCGCACACGGGTCTCCACCTTGTCGGTGTAGCGGATCTCCACGCGACGGTTCTGGGCCCGCCCCTCGGCGGTCTTGTTGTCGGCCACCGGGTCCTGCTCGCCGAAGCCGCGGGTATCGATGCGGCGGGCGGCAACACCCTTGCCCACCAGATAGGCCTTGACAGCGTCGGCGCGCGCCTGCGACAGCCGTACATTGGCCCGCGCATTGCCGACGTTGTCGGTATAGCCCGATACCTCGAAGCTGATTTCCGGATGGTCCTTGGCGGCTTGCACCACCTCGTCCAGCTTGGCGCTGGCGCCGGACAGCAGCTTGCTGGAGCCGGTGGCGAAATTCGCACCCTCCAGGCGGATCGGCTTGTCGGTGATCACCGTCTTGTAGACCGGGGCCGGCGGGGGCGGGGGCGCGACCACCACCGGGGCCGGGGCGGGCGCTGGCGCAGCGGCGGGCGCGGGGGCAGGAGCCGGTGCCGGCGCCGGAGCGGGCGCGGCGACCGGGGCCGCCTTCGGCGTCACACCGCCCTCGCACTCGGGTATGGCCAGCGACGGCGTCCACGAGCCGGTCCGCCAGCACTCACCCCAGCTGTTCTTCACGATGCGATTGCTGGAGTCGACCCAGTAGCCGATGATGGGCTGGCTCTGCGCCAGGGCCCCGCCACTGGCGCCCAGCAGGGCCACGCCGGCCGCGAGCAGGTTCTTCTTGTTGAGGGCTTGCATGCGTCTTCCTTTCAATGAGTGAACGGCGCTTGCCATTTTGCGCCGCACCAGGGTGCGTGACCAGCCCCTGCCGTCATGGCCGCGCGGTGGCGCTGGTTGATGTGTCGCATATTGCAACGATCCGGCTTGCGTCGCGCCACTTGCCAGACGCCTGACCCCCGGGGCTCACAAGCGCAGGGAGGGAGCCCCGCGCGCCCGACCACGGGCGTTGACCGCGGGGCCACGCCGGACGGAGCCCGGGTAAGGTGGCGTCGCGCGTCTGGGCTGGGCCGGCCCGAGGACTCGCGCAACGCCTTCGGGGCCGGTGCAGCACCGGCCCGAGCTCAATGCTCCCCGGCCAGACGCTTGCCGGAGAACCAGAGCACGTAGAGCACCGGCAGCACGACCAGCGTGAGCAGGGTGGCCGTGACCAGGCCGCCGATGACGACGATGGCCAGCGGGCGCTGTGTCTCCGAGCCGATATCGTGCGACAGCGCCATGGGCAGCAGGCCCAGGGCGGCCAGCATGGCGGTCATGAGCACGGTGCGCAGGCGCTGCATGGAACCGATGCGCGCCGCGTTGATGACCGAGTGGCCGGCGTTGCGCAGCTGCTGGAACACCGAGAGCATGACCACGCCATTGAGCACCGCCTGGCCGGACAGCGCGATGAAGCCGATGGCGGCCGACACCGACAGCGGGATGTCGAACACCCACAGCGCGATGAAGCCGCCGATGAGCGCCAGCGGCACGTTGACCAGGATCAGCGCCGCTTTCTGGAAGGAGCCGAAGGCGTCGAACAGCAGCACGAAGATCAGCAGCAGCGAGATCGGCACCACCACCGACAGGCGCTTCATGGCGCGCTCCTGGTTCTCGAATTCGCCCGACCAGTTGACGGTGTAATTCTCGGGAACGGTGACGTTCTTCTCCACGCGATCCTTCATATCCTTCACCACCGAGCCCATGTCGCGCCCTTTGATGAAGACGCCGATGGCCATGGTGCGACGGCCCGCCTCGCGCGCGATGTTCATGGCGCCGTTGGCCTGGCGGATATTGGCCACCGAGCCCAGCGTCGTGTAGCCGCCGCCCGGCATCGCCAGCGGAATGTTGGGCAGGTTGGCGATGACGCGTTCGTCCTCAGGCAAGCGCACGGCGACGGCGAACTTGCGCTCGCCCTCCCACAGCTGGGTGGCCGCCTTGCCGGCCAGCGCGGACTCGATCACATCCTGCACGTCGCTGACGTTCAGGCCGAAGCGCGACGCGCGCTCGCGGTCGATGTCGATCACCAGCTGCGGCAACTGGCCCAGCCGGTCCACCTCGGCGCGCTGCACGCCCTGTACCTGGCGGAACTCGCGCCGCATGGCTTCCACCGTGCGTTGCAGCTCGCCCAAGTCTTCACCGGCGACCTTGACCACGATCTGGCCCTTGATCTGCGAGATGGACTCCAGCACGTTGTCGCGGATCGGTTGCGAGAAGGCCGGGTCGATGCCCGGAATGATCGAGAGCTTGCGGTCCATCTCATCGATCAGGCTCTCCCGCGTCATGCCCTTGCGCCATTCCTCGGTCGGCTTCACATCGACGAAGACCTCGGCCATGCTCAGGGTCTTGGGGTCGGTGCCGTCTTCAGGCTGGCCGGCCTTGGAGACGACGGTGCGCACCTCGGGAATGGTCAACAGCTGCTGACGGGCCGTCCGGAGTATCTTGATCGCCTGGTCCTGCGACAGGCTGGCTGGCATGTCCCAGTTGACCCAGAAGGTGCCCTCATTGAGCTCCGGCAGGAATTCGGAACCCAGGCGCGCCGCCGCGCCCAGGCCGATGGCAAAAGCCGCCAGGGCGATGGCGATCACCTTGCGCTGGTGGGCCAGCGCCCATTCCAGCACGGGTTCGTAGATGCGCTTGGCGGAGGCCACCACGCGGTTGTCGCCGTGCGGCAGCTTGCGGCGCAGCAGCCAGTAGGCCAATAGTGGCACCAGGGTGAGCGAGAACACCAGCGAGCCGATCAGCGCGGTGGTGACCGACAGGGCCATGGGCTGGAAGATGCGGCCTTCGTGGCGCTGCAGCGCGAAGATCGGGATGTGCGCCGCGATGATGATGAGCATGGAGAACAGGGTGGGCCGGCCCACCTCGTTGGCGGCGTCGATGATGCTCTGGCGCCGCTCGCTCTCGGACATGCCCTCGCGTTCGTGCTCCAGGCGATGCATGATGTTCTCGATCACGATCACCGCGCCGTCGACGATGATGCCGAAGTCCATGGCGCCGAGCGACAGCAGGTTGGCAGGCACCCCCATGATCTTCAGGCCGAGGAAGGTGGCCAGCAGCGCCAGCGGGATCACCATCACCACCGCCAGGCTGGCACGCAGATTGGACAGGAAGAGGTAGAGCACCAGCGAGACCAGCAGCGCGCCCTCGACCAGGTTGTGGAACACGGTGGTCAGGGTTTTGCCCATGAGCCAGGTGCGGTCGTAGAAGGGCACGATCTGCACACCCGGCGGCAGGCCGCGTTCATTGAGCTGGGCAATCTTGTCCTTCACGCCCTTGAGCACCACGCTGGGGTTCTCGCCCTTGCGCATGATGACGATACCGATCACCGCGTCGTCGTCTTGGTCCTGGCCGGTGATGCCCAGGCGCGGCACCGAGCCCAGCTTGATCTGCGCCACGTCGCGGATCAGGATGGGCGTGCCGTTGCGCGAGTCCAGCACGATGCGCCCGATGTCGTCGGGCGAGCGCAGCAGGCCGATGCCGCGGATGGCGAACTGCTGCGCCCCCTGGGCCACATAGCTGCCACCGGCGTTGGAATTGCCGCGTCCCAGCGCATCGAGCAGGTTCTGGAAGGTCAGCTTGTAGGCACGCAGCTTGTCCAGATCCGGCTGCACCTCATACTGCTTGATATGGCCGCCCATGGCCACGACGTCGGCCACGCCCGGCACCTGGCGCAGCGCGCGCTCGACCACCCAATCCTGCAGCGTACGAATGTCCGTGGTGGACTTGCCATCGCCGCGCAGGCGATAGCGCATGATCTCGCCGACAGGGGTGGCGTTGGGTGCGATATTGACCTGCGCGCCGGGCGGCAGGTCCACCGAGCTCAGGCGTTCCATCACCTGCTGGCGGGCAATGTGCACATTGGCGCTGTCGTCGTAGGTGACCACGGTGTACGACAGGCCGAACTGGGTATGCGAAAACAGGCGGATCGAATTCGGCAGACCGGCTAGCGCGGTCTCGATCGGCAGCGTGACCTGCTTCTCCACCTCTTCGGCGGCGCGGCCGGGGTAGAGGGCGATGACCGTGACCTGGGTGTCGGTGACGTCCGGGAAGGCCTCGACCGAAAGGTTCTTGAAGGCGATCACGCCGGCCATGGCAAACAGCAGCGTGCCCAGCACGATGAACAGCGGCTGGTGCAGGGCGTACTGGATCAGGCGCTTCATTTCTTCGCGACTCCGTCAGCGGTCTTGCCGGCCTGGACGTCCTCGTCACCTTTGTCGGTGCCGCGCGCCTCTTCCTCGGCCAGGCGCAGCATGCGCGCCAGCAGCAGCGCGTTGTCCACCACGACCTCCTCGCCGGGCCGCAGGCCCTTGCTGACCACCACCTGCTGCGGACCCTCGTATTCGAGCTCGACGGCACGGCGTTCGAATTCGCCCGGCCGGGTGCGCACGAACACCGACTGGCGCGTGCCACGCAGCAATACCGCAGCGGCCGGCACCACGACGGCATTGTCGAAACTGCGCTCGAAGCGGGCCGTGGCCAACATTTCAGCCTTCAGGCGTCGTTCAGGATTGGACACCAGGCCACGGATCTTGATGGTGCGCGTGAGCGGATCGATGAAGTCGGACGCCGTGATCACCTTGCCGCTGAACTTCTGGCCAGGCAAGGATGGAATGGAAAGCTCAAAGCGGGTGCCAGCCCGCACAATGCCCGCCTCGGACTCGCGTGCGTCGATCTGGATCCACAGACTGGTCGGGTCGGTCACCACAAAGAGCGCCGGCACGCCAGGCCCGGCTTGGTCGGGGCGCAACTCCTGGCCCGGGTTGAGATTGCGCTCCACCACCACGCCGGAGATGGTGGATCGCAGGGCGAGCTGCTGGTTCACACCGCCGGCACTGCCGTACAGGCGGGTACGGGCCTGGGCGCGCTCCACCTCCGCTTGGGCGCGGGCGTGGTCGGCCTCGGCCTGTTCCAGCTCCTTGCGGGCGACGATGCCGGCATCGAACAGCTCGCGCTGGCGCTGCAGGCCTTTGGCGGTGAGGCGCTCATCGGCTTCAGCGCGCGCGGTGTCGCTCTGTGCCTGGCCGAAGTCCGGTGAGGCCAGCTGCGCCAGCGTCGTGCCGGCCGCCACGCGCCGCCCCACATCGGCCTGGATGCTCATCACGCGGCCGGCGAAGGACGGATAGATGCGCTGGGTACGCTCCTCGTTCCAGACCAGTTTGGCCGGCAGTTCGATAGTGATGGCCTGGGCGGGTGCCGCCGCAGCAAACGTCAGCAGCTTGAGCTGGGGGTGCTCGGCTGGAAAACGCAGCTGATTGGCCTGCACGATGGGCGCGGGCGCCTCGGCCTTGGGGGCGGGCTGCTCGCTGCAGGCGGCCAGCAGCACCGTGGCCAGGAGCAGGGGGAGGGAACGGTTCAGCATGGTTCGACGACGGTTCGGAACGTGGGGCGAGGGCGCCT
>JAJZUZ010000068.1 GCA_021845965.1 Pseudomonadota bacterium
TCGGCCGCTTCATGCCGCCGGTCTTTCCCGGCGTGCAGGCCGACAGCCTGCCCGAGCTGGCGCACAAGCTGGGCCTGCCGGTGGAGACCTTCATGCGCACGCTCAACGCCTACAACGCGGCCTGCCGCGTCGGCACCTTCGACCACACGGCGCTGGACGACTGCCACACCGAGGGCGTGGCACCGGCCAAGACCCACTGGGCGCTGCCGCTGGACACCGGCCCCTACTACGGTTACGCGCTGCGTCCGGGCATCACCTTCACCTACCTCGGGCTCAAGGTCAACGAACACTCGGCCGTGCACTTCGCAGGCGTGCCCAGCGACAACCTCTATGTCGCCGGCGAGATGATGGCTGGCAATGTGCTGGGCAAGGGCTACACGGCCGGTGTCGGCATGTCCATCGGCACCGCCTTCGGCCGCATTGCCGGCAGCGAGGCGGCGCGCGCCGCCCTGCGCATCAAGAATTCGGAGCAGCAGCGTGCAGCAGCTTGAACAACTGACCCGCGAGGCGCGGGCCCTCGCCAACGGCGAAATCGTCACCGGCAGCGCCGAGGCCGAAGTGGCGCGCCAGCTGCAGATCTGCAATGCCTGCCGCTATTGCGAGGGCTTCTGCGCCGTCTTTCCTGCCATGACGCGCCGCCTGTCCTTCAACGCCGCCGACGTGCACTACCTGGCCAATCTGTGCCACAACTGCGGCGCCTGCCTGCACGCCTGCCAGTACGCGCCGCCGCATGAGTTCGGCGTCAACGTGCCGCAGGCCATGGCCAGGGTGCGGCTGCGCACCTACACGGATTTCGCCTGGCCGCGCGCGCTGGGTGGCCTGTACGAGCGCAACGGCCTCACGCTGGCGCTGGCCACGGCGGGCGCACTGGGTGCTTTCCTGTTGCTCACGCTCTGGCTCAGGGACACGCTGTGGCGCGTTCCGGCCTCGGCGGATTTCTACGCCATCTTTCCGCACAACCTGCTGGTCGCGCTGTTTGCGCCCATCTTCCTGTATGCCGTGCTGGCGCTGGCGCTGGGTGCGCGCGGCTTCTGGCGCCAGGTGACGCCGGCGCGCGAGTATGAGGCGCCCGCCGTGGCTGCGGTGCGCGGTGGCGCCGTGGCCGAGGCGACGCACGACGCGCTGCGCCTGAAGTACCTCGATGGCGGCCACGGGGAGGGCTGCCACAACGAGGACGATGCCTGGACCCAGCAGCGCCGCGTCTTCCACCACTTCACCTTCTACGGCTTCCTGCTCTGCTTTGCCGCCACCAGCGTGGCCACGCTGTATCACTACCTGTTCGGCTGGGTGGCGCCCTACGACCTGCCCAGCCTGCCCAAGCTGCTGGGCGCCGCCGGCGGCGTGAGCCTGCTCGTCGGCACGGCCGGCCTGTACCGCCTCAACCTGCGGCGCCATCCGCAGCACGGCGACGCGGCGCAAAAAACCATGGACCGCGGCTTCATCGCGCTGTTGTTCTTCACCTCGCTGACTGGCCTCGCGCTGTGGGGCGTGCGCGGCACCGCCGCCTTGCCGGCGCTGCTGGCCCTGCACCTGGGCTGCGTTATGGCGCTGTTCCTGACACTGCCCTACGGCAAGTTTGCGCACGGCATCTTCCGCGGTGCGGCGCTGCTGAAGTGGGGCGTGGAAAAGCGCCTGCCGAGCCAACTCAAGCTCGGCGACGACTGAGCGCGCGCTGTCTCAGCGGTGCAGCAGCTGCACCGTGGCATCGGTGTAGACCAGCTCCAGCGGATAGCGCTGCCCACGCAGATGGTCTTCCATGCAGCGCAGCACCAGGGGGCTGCGGTGGCGCGCGGTGCTGGCGCGGATCTCCTCCGGCGTCATCCACACCGTGCGCACGATGCCGGTGTCCAGCGTGTGGCCCGGCACCACCTCGCCGAGCTGGCCCGCGAAGGCGAAGCGCAGGTAGGTGATGTCCTCCACGCCGCCCTCGGCCTGCGCACGCTGGAAGCGCGACATGTAGATACCCAGCAGGTGGGTGGGGGTGAAGCGGTAGGTGGTTTCTTCCAGCGCCTCGCGCGCGCAGCCCTCTGCAGGCGACTCGCCGGGGTCGAGGTGGCCGGCCGGGTTGTTGAGCTTCAGGCCTTCGGGGGTGTGCTCCTCGACGAGGAGAAAGCGGCCGTCGCGTTCGATGATGGCGGCGACGGTGACGCTGGGTTTCCAGCGGGTGTTCATGGCGTGATCCGTTCCTCTCAATGCTCTTTCTGCCAGTTGCCCTTGCGCTTCATGGTGCCCCAGTGGTGCTCCTTCTGCCGCAGCCACTGCGCCAGGCCGACCAGACGCCACCAGGCGTTGAGCTGGCGATACCCCAGATTTTCCAGCACGACGTAAAGCGCCAGGATGGCGAGATGGCGCTTGCGGGTGTAGAGATGGAAGGAGAGCTCTTCCAGCATGAGGCCGGAGGCACTGAGCAGTACGCCCATCCCGACCGCCAGGAAGAGGAAGACGGCCAAGGCCTGCCAGGAGATCAGGCCGGCGGCATAGGCGTAGAGGAAGAACAGGTAGCCGCCGAACTCGAACACCGGGCCGAGCCATTCAAAGACCACCATGTAGGGAAACGCCACCCAGCCGGGCCAGCCGCCGCGGCGGCTGAACATCAGTGGCCAGTGGCTGCTCAGGCTCTCGGACAGGCCGCGCTGCCAGCGCACGCGCTGGTTGCGCAGGGTGCGCAGGTCCTCCGGCACCTCGGTCCAGCACACCGGGTCGGGCACGAACTCGATGCGGTAGGGCTGCCCCTGCTCGCGCATGTGGCGGTGCAGGCGCACCACCAGTTCCATGTCCTCGCCGATGGTGTCGCGCCGGTAGCCGCCGGCGGCGATGACGGCCGCCTTCTTGAAGAGGCCGAAGGCGCCGGAGATGATGAGGATGCCGTTGACCGAAGACCAGCCCAGGCGTCCGAACAGGAAGGCGCGCAGGTATTCGATGACCTGGAAGCGCGCCAGCGGATGGCGCGGCAGGTCCACCCGCGTGAGATAACCGTCCTTCACCTCGCAGCCGTTCGCGGCGCGCACGGTGCCGCCGGTGGCGATCATGTGCGGATCGCGCAGAAAGGGCTGCACGACCTGCTGCAGGCTGTTGCGCTGCAGGATGGAGTCGGCGTCCACGCCGCAGAAAAGCGGAAAGCGCGAGGCATTGATGCCGGCATTGAGCGAGTCGGCCTTGCCGCCGTTGGCCTTGTCGATCACACGCAGCTGCGGGTGGGTGGTGGAGCGGTAGATGCCGCGCACCGGCTCGGTGGGCAGCTGGATGCGGTAGGCCTCGGGAAAGGGTAGCAGGGCGAACTCGCGCTGCAGCACCTCAAGCGTGCCGTCGCGCGAACCGTCGTTGATGACGATGATCTCGAACTCCGGGTAGGTCAGCTGCAGCACCGAACGCACCGTGGCGGCGATGGTGGTCTCCTCGTTATAGGCCGGCACCAGCACGCTGATGGGCGGCTCCAGCGTGGTGTGGGTCTGCGGCAGCTCGTTGAGCTCGCGCAGCCGGTTGATGCGCCGCAGGCTAAGCGTCGAAAGTACGTTGAGCAGCAGGTAGACGCCGTTGAGGGCGATGAAGTAGACGAGGAAGGCCTCGGTCAGGATCTCCGTCATACGTAGGCATCCAGCAGTTCGGCGAACACCTGGTGCGAAATTTCGCGTGCATAGCGGTCGGGCAGCTCGTCCAGCAGGCGGCGCAGGCGGGTGCGGCCCAGAAAGGGCAGATTGGCCAGCGCGCCCGCGGCCCGGTAGCGGACCCACCATTGCGGGTCGGATAGCAGGCGCGTGAGCACGGCCACGTCGGCCTCGGTGCCCAGGCGCCCCAGGGCGTGCGCGGCTTGCACACGCACGCGCCAGTCGGCGTGGCTGGCCAGTTCGCGCACGGCCGGCAGCACCCCGTGCCCGCTGGCCAGGCGCAGCGCGGCACCCAGCAGCTCCACCGGCTGGCTGGCCTGCAGCCAGGGCAGCAGGGTGTCGGCCGGTACATGCAGGTGCAGCGCCTCGGCCAGCTGCAGGGCGCGCGGCAGCCGTTCGGCCGGGAGGGCCGCGAGGTGACGGGTCAGTTCGCCGCCCAGGGCGTCGCGGAATTCCTGCAGCAGGATGGCGATGCGCACCATCTCCCAGTCGTCGCGTTGCAGCAGTTGCGGCACGACGGTGCGCACGCCGCGTTCCGTGTCGATCTGGATCAGGGCGCGCGCGGCATAGAGCGAGCTGATGGCCACGGGTTGGCGCAGCTGGAACTCCAGCAGCGACCAGGCCGTGGTGTCGCGCATATGACCGAGCGTGAGGATGGCAAACAGGCGCCGGGTCAGGTTGCCGCTGGCCAGCAGCCGGCGTGCCGTGTGCTGGCAGCCCAGCCGGTAGGCCACCGCCGCCAGCCGTTGGTTGGCCTCGCCGCGTACCGATTCCTGCATGCGGTTCCACAGCTTGAGAAAGCGCCACCGGTCGCCGCGTGCCAGCGGCTGCAGGGTGATTGCGGTCTCGTCGATGAGCGCCTGCATCAGCAGCGGGCGCCAGCGCTGCTGGAACTGCTGCTCGCGCCGCAGCTCCCAGCTGCGCTGGCTGCGCAGCCCCAGGATGAACAGGGCAATGCCCAGCGTGCACACACAGGCTGCCACGCCGGTCCAGTAGGCCAGGTTCAGGTAGGGATCAGAATAGATGCTGCACTCCGATGCGCCAGCCGCTGCGGGTGTAGAACTCGCCCTGGCGGGTCGAACTCCACTCGTAGTTCAACGCCCAGGCGGGCGCGAGCCAGTGCCGGCCGCCGAGCACCGTGGAGCGCACATCGGCCAGCTGCAGCGCGGTGTCGCTGACCTGAACCGCTTCTTGGCCGGCCGAGACCGAGAGGCTGACGCTGCTGCGCTCGCCGTAGTAGTAGCTGCCGCGCAGCTCGGTGCTGGAGGTGCTGCTGCCCTGCGTCTGCACCGGGCGCCAGGCGGCCAGCCAGCTGAAGGCGCCCACGTAGCGTTCCAGCATGGCCGTGCCCTGCGTGACGGTGGCGGTGTTGTACTGCGTGCTGCGCAGGCCGCCGTGCACCAGCCAGGCAGGGGCAAATTCGTACTGCAGCATGGCGCCCAGGTGGTGCGTGGGCAGCACGCGGTGCGTGGGGCTGAGGCTGGCGTCCACGGTGGCCGTCAGCCGCTCGCCCAGCGGGCGCACCAGCAGGCCGCTGAGCTGCTCGTCGTCCAGGCCGAAGCGCCGGGTCTGCGCCACGCCGAGCTCGCTGGTGTGGCGCGTGCCCCAGCGGTGGCTCAGGCGGGCGGCGTTTTCCGTCCAGTCGGGGCTGCTGTTGCTCAGCTGTTGCCGGCTGGTGGCGAACTCGACGCTCCAGGGATCGGCAGCGGCCGACGGTTGTGCGGCTGCGGGCAGGGCCGACAGGCCGGCCAGCAGCAGGGTCGCGATGGCGGTGGGGGGCAGGTGGTGGGCGGTCACGGCGGGGTCGGATCGAAGGGGCGGTAGCGGCGGATGCGGGCAAACAGTTCTTCGGGCTTGAAGGGCTTGACGAGGTAGTCGTCGGCACCGGCGTCGAGTGCGCGGGCGATGTCGCTGCCTTGCGACTTGGCGCTGAGCATGATGACGCGCGTCTTGCGCCACGGCTCGCTGGCACGCAGCTCGCGCAGCAGCTCGAAGCCGTCCATGTAGGGCAGCATCACATCCATCAGCACCACCGAGGTCGGGGGGTGCTGCCGGATGTAGTCCAGTCCGGCGCGGCCATCGGCTGCGAGGTGGACGGTGTAGCGCTCGCGTTCGAGCAGGAACTTCAGCAGGGTGGAGATGAGTTCATCGTCCTCCACCACCAGGACGGATGCGCTGCTGGGTCGTTGGTCGGACATGTCAGTTGGGTGGCTGGCTCGGCGTGTTCAGTCCGCGGCTTGGCGGCGGTCCGGGCGGATTGCACCGGGCCGGCCCCTGCAGCCGCCGGCTGCAACGCTGGCAAAAATCATATGTACGCATTATGAATCGGCCGCCAAATAGTTATAGAGCTTATTCCTGGTTGGCATGAATTTCTCAGGTAAGCTTGTCGCGTGCAGGCTGCCCTGTAGGGTGTGGCCTGCCTGACCGTCATGAAGATCAGGAGATGATTTATGCAAGCTGGCACAGCTAAAGCGGCGCAGCGCATCGGCGTACCGCGGGAAGTCTTTCCCGGTGAAAAGCGCGTGGCCACGGTGCCTGAGGTGGTGGAAAAGCTCATCAAGCTCGGGTTCCAGGTGGTTGTCGAATCCGGCGCGGGTGAGGCCGCCAATTTCAGCGACGACGCCTATCGCGCGGCGGGCGCCGAAGTCGTCAACGGCGCGGCCGCGCTGTGGGCCGCGTCCGACATCGTGTTCAAGGTGCGCGCCCCGGGCAAGGACGAACTGGCGCTCATGCGCGAAGGGACCACGCTGATCGGCTTCATCTGGCCGGCTCAGAACCCCGAGCTGATGCAGCAGCTGGCGGCCAAGAAGGCCACGGTGCTGGCCATGGATGCGCTGCCGCGCACGTTGTCGCGCGCGCAGAAGATGGACGCGCTGACCTCCACCGCGGGCGTCAGCGGCTATCGCGCCGTCATCGAGGCGGCCAATGCCTTCGGCCGCTTCTTCAATGGCCAGATCACGGCCGCGGGCAAGGTGCCGCCGGCCAAGGTCTTCATCGCCGGCGCCGGCGTGGCGGGTCTGGCGGCCATCGGCACGGCGGCCAATCTGGGGGCCATCGTGCGCGCCAATGACACCCGTGCCGAAGTGGCCGATCAGGTTGTGTCGCTGGGCGGCGAGTTCGTCAAGGTCGACTACGAGGAAGAGGGCTCGGGCGGCGGCGGTTATGCCAAGGTCATGTCCGAAGGCTTCCAGGCCGCGCAGCGCGAGATGTACGCCAAGCAGGCGCGCGAGGTGGACATCATCATCACCACCGCGCTGATCCCGGGCAAGCCGGCGCCCAAGCTCATCACCGCGGACATGGTCAAGTCCATGAAGCCGGGCAGCGTGATCGTGGACATGGCCGCCGAGCAGGGCGGCAACTGCGAGCTGACCGAGCCGGGCCAGGCCGTGGTCAAGCACGGCGTGACCATCATCGGCTACACCGACCTGCCCTCGCGCCTGTCCAAGCAGTCGTCCACCCTGTATGCCACCAACCTGCTGCGCCTGACGGAAGAGCTGTGCAAGGCCAAGGATGGTGTGGCCAACGTCAACATGGACGACGACGCCATCCGCGGCCTGACGGTCGTGAAGAATGGCGAGATCACCTGGCCGGCGCCGCCGCTCAAGCCCGCGGCCGCGCCGGCACCCAAGCCGGCCGCCGCGCCGGTGGCGGAGAAGAAGGGCGGCCACGGCCATGGCAGCAGCGGTCCGCTGCCGGCCAAGACGCTGGCCATCATCTTCGCCGTGGCCGCACTGGCCTTCTGGTTCATCGGCGCCTATGCGCCAGCGGCCTTCCTGGGCCACTTCACGGTCTTCGTGCTGGCCTGCTTCATCGGCTACATGGTGGTGTGGAACGTGACGCCGGCCCTGCACACGCCGCTGATGAGCGTGACCAACGCCATCTCCAGCATCATCGCCATCGGTGCGCTGGTGCAGATCGCGCCGCCGGAGGCCGGCCTGGCCGGCCGCCCGGATGCGCTGATCCGCTGGCTGGCCTTCGCCGGCATCGTGCTGACGGCGGTCAACATGTTCGGCGGCTTCGCCGTGACCCGCCGCATGCTTGCCATGTTCCGCAAGTAAAGAGACAAGAACAAGAAGGAAAGACGATCATGTCCCAAAGTCTCGCAACGGTGGCCTATCTCGGCGCCGCCATTCTGTTCATCCTGAGCCTGGGTGGCCTGTCCAACCCAGAGACCTCGCGCCGCGGCAATCTGTTCGGCATCATCGGCATGGCGCTGGCCGTGCTGGCCACCCTCTTCGGCCCGCGCGTCAGCCCGGCCGGCATCGCCTGGATCGTCGGTGCGCTGGTGGTCGGCGGCGGCATCGGCCTGTACGCCGCCCGGGTGGTGAAGATGACCCAGATGCCCGAGCTGGTGGCGCTGATGCACAGCCTGGTGGGCCTGGCGGCCTGCCTGGTCGGCTTCGCCAGCTACGTCGACACCTCGGTGCAGTTCAGCGGCGCCGAGAAGATGATCCATGAGGTGGAGATCTACGTCGGCATCCTGATCGGTGCCGTCACCTTCTCGGGCTCGCTCATTGCCTTCGGCAAGCTCAACGGCAAGATCGGCGGCAAGCCCCTGTTGCTGCCGGCGCGCCACTGGCTCAACCTGGCGGCCCTGCTGGTGGTGATCTGGTTCGGCCGTCAGTTCCTGGCCGCGCACGACGTGAATGGCGGCATGACGCCGCTGATCGTCATGACCGTCATCGCGCTGCTGTTCGGCGTGCACATGGTGATGGCCATCGGCGGCGCCGACATGCCGGTGGTGGTGTCCATGCTCAACAGCTACTCCGGCTGGGCCGCCGCGGCCACCGGTTTCATGCTGTCCAACGACCTGCTGATCGTGACCGGCGCGCTGGTCGGTTCCTCCGGCGCCATCCTGTCCTACATCATGTGCAACGCGATGAACCGCAACTTCATCAGCGTGATCGCCGGCGGCTTCGGCTCGGGCGGCGGTGCGCCGGCCAAGTCGGGCGACGCCGCCCAGCCGCAGGGCGAAGTGGTCCCCGTGACAGCTGCCGAGACCGCCGAGCTGCTGCGCGAGGCCAAGAGCGTGGTCATCGTGCCGGGCTACGGCATGGCGGTGGCCCAGGCCCAGCACACGGTCAACGAGATCACCAAGACCCTGCGCGACAAGGGCGTCACCGTGCGCTTCGCCATCCACCCGGTGGCCGGCCGCATGCCGGGCCACATGAACGTGCTGCTGGCCGAGGCCAAGGTGCCCTACGACATCGTGCTGGAGATGGACGAGATCAACGAGGACTTCCCGGACACCGACGTGGCCATGGTCATCGGCGCCAACGACATCGTGAACCCGGCCGCGCAGGACGACCCCGGCAGCCCCATCGCCGGCATGCCGGTGCTGGAGGTGTGGAAGGCCAAGACCTCCATCGTCATGAAGCGCTCCATGGCCTCCGGTTACGCCGGCGTGGACAACCCCTTGTTCTACAAGGACAACAACCGCATGCTGTTCGGCGACGCCAAGAAGATGCTGGACGAGGTCCTGACCGCCCTCAAGGGTTGAGATGGGCTGACGAGGCATAATCCCGGAAACGGGAAAAAAGCACGACCGTGCTGGAATACCCAGCACGGTTTTTTTTCGCCCCGACGATCCGGACCGCATACAGGAGACAAGTCCATGACCGACCGCATCTGGCTGCAGAGCTACCCGCAAGGCGTGCCTGCCGATCTGCCCGCATTCCCCTACACCTCGCTGGTGGCATTGATGGAGGAAAGCTTCCGCCAGTATGCCGACCGGCCGGCCTACAGCTTCATGGGCAAGGAGCTGACCTACGCGGAAACCGACCGCCTGAGCCGCGCTTTTGCCGCCTATCTGCAGAGCCTGGGCCTGGTGCAGGGCGACCGCGTCGCCATCATGATGCCCAATGTGCCGCAGTACCCGGTGGTGGTGGCCGCCATCCTGCGCGCCGGTTACGTGGTGGTCAACGTCAATCCGCTCTATACGGCGCGCGAGCTGGAGCACCAGCTCAAGGACTCCGGCTCCAAGGCCATCGTCATCATCGAGAACTTTGCCCACACGCTGGAGAAGTGCCGCGCCGCCACGCCGGTGCAGCACGTGGTGCTGTGCGCCATGGGCGACCGGCTGGGTCTGCTCAAGGGCACGCTGGTCAACTTCGTGGTGCGCAAGGTCAAGAAGCTCGTGCCGCCCTACAGCCTGCCGGGTGCGGTGCGCTTCAACGACGCGATCGCCCAGGGCGAACGTGGCACGCTGCGCCAGCCCGCCACCCAGGCCGATGACGTGGCCGTGCTGCAGTACACGGGCGGCACGACGGGTGTGTCCAAGGGGGCGGTGCTGCTGCATCGCAATGTGATTGCCAACGTGCTGCAGTCCGAGGCCTGGAACGACCCGGTGATGAAGAAGGTCCCGGCTGGCGAGCAGAGCACCTCCATCTGCGCGCTGCCGCTGTACCACATCTTCGCCTTTACGGTGGGCATGATGCTGACCATGCGCACTGGCGGCAAGCTGGTCCTCATCCCGAACCCGCGCGACCTGGCGGCCACGCTGAAAGAGCTCTCGCAGCACAAGTTCCACAGCTTCCCGGCCGTCAACACGCTGTTCAATGGTCTGGTCAACCACCCCGATTTCAACCAGGTGGACTGGAGTCATCTGAAGGTCTCGGTCGGCGGCGGCATGGCCGTGCAGAGCGCCGTGGCCGAGAAGTGGCTGGAGAGGACCGGCTGCCCGATCTGCGAAGGCTACGGCCTGTCCGAGACCAGCCCCTCGGCCAGCTGCAACCCGGTGACCAATACGGCGTTCACCGGCACCATCGGTGTGCCGCTGCCAAGCACGTACATGAAGATCGTTGACGACGATGGCCGCGATGCTGCACAAGGCCAGCCGGGCGAGATCGTCATCAAGGGCCCGCAGGTCATGGCCGGCTACTGGCAGCGCCCCGACGAGACCGCCAAGGTCATGACGGCCGACGGCTGGTTCAAGACCGGCGACGTGGGCGTGATGGATGAGAAGGGCTACTTCCGCATCGTCGACCGCAAGAAGGACATGATCCTGGTCAGCGGCTTCAACGTCTATCCGAACGAGGTGGAGGATGTGGTGGCCCATCTGCCCGGCGTGCAGGAGTGCGCCTGCGTGGGCGTGCCCGACGAGAAGACCGGCGAAGCCGTCAAGCTGGTGATCGTGAAGAAGGACCCGGCGCTGACCGAGGAGCAGGTGCGCGCCTACTGCAAGGAAAACCTGACCGGTTACAAGCAGCCCAAGGTCATCGAGTTCCGCGCCGACCTGCCCAAGACCCCGGTGGGCAAGATCCTGCGTCGCGAACTGCGCGATGCGTAATAAGCCCCGCGCACCGGAGCGGCGCGCCTCATGACCACGGCCATCCTCAGCGCCCTGGCTGAGGAGCAGCAGGGCCTGCTGGATCGGCTGCAGGACGCGAGGTGCGTGCCGCGCGCCGGGCGCGAGTTCTGGCAGGGCGAGCTGCACGGGCAGCCGGTGGTGCTGGCGCTGTCGCGCATCGGCAAGGTGGCCGCGGCCACCACTGCCACCACCCTGATCGAGGCCTTCGGCGCGCAGCGTCTGGTCTTCACGGGTGTGGCCGGCGGCATCGCACCCGGCGTGCGCGTAGGCGACGTGGTGGTGGCGCAGGCGTTCGTGCAGCACGACATGGACGCCTCGCCGCTGTTTCCGCGCTACCAGATTCCCCTCTACGGCCGCGAGCGTTTTGCCGGCGACCTGGCCCTGGGTGAGGCGCTGCTGGCCGCGACGCGCGCCGGTCTGGATCGGCTGGGCCTACAGGCCGCGGTCCACCACGGCCTGATCGCCAGCGGCGACCGTTTTGTCTCCGCCGCCGAGGAAGCGCGCGCCTTGCACG
>JAJZUZ010000069.1 GCA_021845965.1 Pseudomonadota bacterium
CAATCTGGTCCAGCGGCGGCTGTTCGCCCGGGATGACCTTCATCAACGGTGGCGGGCCCTGCAGCAGCGCGCGGCACAGGCGGGGAAAGCTCACGTCGCCCCAGCCGGTGATGACATGGTCCGCCAGGCGCACGATCTCCTGCTGCTCCAGCTCGTGACTGACTTCCGGGCCGCCGAGGACCACCTTGACGTCAGGGCGCAGCGCCTTGAGCCGGCGCACCACCTCGGTGGTCTGGGTCACGTTCCAGATGTAGACGCCGAAGCCGACGACGGCCGGCTGCAGCGCCAGCAGCTCGTCCACGATCTGCTGCGGTTCGCGCGCAATCGTGTATTCGCGCAACAGCGTGCGCGCCCGCAGGCCGGCACCACCATGCCGGTCCATATTGGCCAGCAGGTAGCGCAGCCCGAGCGAGGCGTGGATGTACTTCGCGTTGAGCGTGCACAAAACAATGGCAGGCGCACCCGCCGCTGCGGGTGCCGAGGGCGTATCCATGCCGCTATTATCAAAGCATGAACAAGGAACAGCTCAAGAAGCTCGAAGACGACCTCTGGCGCGCCGCCGACAGCCTGCGCGCCAACTCCGACCTCAAGGCCAGCGAATATTCCACCCCGGTGCTGGGCCTGATCTTTCTGAAGTTTGCCGACAACAAGTACCGCCAGTTCGAAGCCGGCATTCTGGCCGAGTACCAGAAGCTCAAGGGCACGCGGCGCGAAAAGGCCCTGTCCGACATCGCCATCGAGCAATGTGGCTTCTACCTGCCCGACCACGCCCGCTACACCCACCTGCTGACCCTGCCCGAGAAGGACGATATCGCCAAGGCGCTGAAGAAAGCCATGGAGGCCATCGAGGAATACAAACCCGAGCTGGCCGGCGTGCTGCCGCAGGACGAATACTTCCGTCTCACCCGCTCGGCGCAGAACAAGGGGCTGGCCCAGCGCCTGCTGCGCATCTTTGCCGACATTCCGGCCGATGCCGGCGGCGACCTCTTCGGCAAGATCTACGAATACTTCCTGGCCAACTTTGCCAAGAGCGAAGGCCAAGGCGGCGGCGAATTTTTCACGCCGCGCTCGGTCGTCAAGCTCATGGTGGAAATCATCGAGCCGCACGGCGGCAAAGTGTTCGATCCGGCCTGCGGCTCCGGCGGCATGTTCGTTCAGAGCGCCGAGTTCATCGCCGCGCACCGCGAGGATGCCGCCGCGCAGGGCCACGCCGACGACAGCATCTACGTCTATGGCCAGGAAAAGACGCTGGAAACCGTCAAGCTCGCCAAGATGAACCTGGCCGTCAACGGCCTGCGCGGCAGTGTGATGCAGGCCAACACCTACACCGAAGACCCGCACGGCAGCCTGGGCGCGTTTGACTACGTCATGGCCAACCCGCCCTTCAATGTGGACGACGTGGCCGTGGCCGCGGTGGAAAAAGACCCGCGCTTCAACCGCTACGGCATCCCGCGCAACAAGACCCGACTCAAGAAAAGCGAGGCCGGCACCGAAACGGTGCCCAACGCCAACTACCTGTGGATCAACCTCTTCGCCACCTCGCTCAAACCCCAGGGCCGCGCCGCCCTGGTCATGGCCAACAGCGCCAGCGACGCGCGCCACTCCGAAGCCGACATACGCCAGGCCCTGATCGAGGCCAACCTGATCTACGGCATGCTCACCCTGCCCAGCAATATGTTCTACACCGTGACGCTGCCCGCCACGCTGTGGTTCTTTGACAAGGGCAAGACGGACGAGCGCATCCTCTTCATCGACGCGCGCAACATCTTTACCCAGATCGACCGCGCACACCGCGAATTCAGCGACGAGCAGGTGGCCAACATCGCCATCATCTCCCAGCTGCACAAGGGCCGGCGCGAACGTTTTCTGGCCCTGGTGGACCACTACCTCCAGCAAGGCGTGGCCAGCCTGGCCGCGCACCAACAGGCCGTCGAACACCTGTGCGCCCAGCTCTACGAGGCGCTGGACGACCAGCCCGCCCGCCAGGCCGTGACCGACCTGAAAAAGCAGTGGCAGGGCTTGGCCACGCTGGAGGAGCGTTACGCGGGCTACCTCTCCTTTTTGCAGCAGCCCGGCAAGGCGGCCAAGAAAGACCCGGCCGACGCTCACAACACCGCCCAGCACCAGCTGCGCGCCGCCTTCACCCCTTTCTTCAGCGCCCTGCACGCCGACCTCAAGGCCCTGGACAAAACCCTGCGCCAGCGCGAGAAGCAGCAGCAGGATGCCGCGCAGGCTGAGGGCAAACGCGGCACGGTAGACCGCCAGACCCGGGCCCTCAAATCTGCGCTCGAAGCGCTGCACGAGGAAATCAAGCAGACCGAACGCTGGTTCCACCACATCCAGTGGCTGCAGGAACGGTTTCCCAAAGCGCAGTATGAAGACGTCACCGGCCTGTGCAAGCTGGCCACGCGCAAAGACGTAGAAGAACAGGACTGGTCACTCAACCCCGGCCGCTACGTGGGCGTGGTCATCGAGGAAGACGGCAAGACCGAGGAGGAGTTCATCAGCGGCCTGCTGGCCATGAACGACGAGCTGGGCCGGCTGAATGCCGAGGCGCGGGCGCTGGAGGCGGTGATTGCGGGCAACGTCAAGCTGCTGGCGGGGGAAGAATGAGCGACTGGCAAACCACTCGTCTCGGCGATTTATGCACAAAAGTCACCTCCGGGGGAACACCGCTTCGCTCAGTCAAGGACTACTACGAGGGCGGCACCATTCCGTGGCTCAAGACCGGAGAGGTGAAGAAGGGTTACGTCTGGGAGACCGAAGAACACATTACCGAGCGCGGACTGCGGGACTCGTCCGCCAAGCTGATCCCCGCTAACAGCCTCATCGTTGCCATGTATGGCGACGGCGATACCGCAGGCAATGTTGCTATCAACAAGATTCCGCTCGCGACAAACCAAGCGTGCTGCAATTTCATTCTGAATGCCGCGATTGCCGACTACCGCTTCGTTTACCACTACCTCAAAGGCAGTTACAGCAATCTGGTTGGGCTCAAACTCGGCGGCTCACAACAGAACCTGAACGCAACAACGCTCAAGAGCTTTCCGATCAATTTGCCGTCGCTGGCAGTCCAGCAGAAAATCGCCGCCATCCTCTCCGCCTACGACGACCTGATCGCCAACAACCAGCGCCGCATCGCGCTGCTGGAACGCATGGCCGAAGACATCTACCGCGAATGGTTCGTGCGCCTGCGCTTTCCCGGCCATGAGCAGGTCAAGATCGAGAAGGGTGTGCCGCAGGGTTGGAGTTTCGACGTTGCGTCACGATTCTTCACTCATGTGAAAGGCAAGTCTTATGGCGGAGATGAACTGACCGAAGACTCGCAGCACATGCCGTTCATCACTCTGAAATCCTTCAATCGTGATGGTGGCTACCGTGCGGGCGGCCTGAAATACTATTCGGGCCGGTTCAAGCCCGAGCAGGTGGTTCAGCCTGGCGACGTCGTGATGGCCGTTACCGACATGACCCAGAACAGAGAAGTGGTTGGCCGCGTCGCACGCGTTCCGGAGTTGGGAGCACGAGGGGCAGTGATCTCTCTCGACGTCATAAAACTGGTGCCGCGCACCGTCTCCGCCTCATTCCTCTACAGCTATCTTCGCCTCTCTGGCTTTGGTGACTACATCAAGGAATTTGCCAATGGCACAAACGTCTTGCATCTCAAACCCGACGTAGTCACCCAACAAAAATTGTTGATGCCGCCGCTCGAGTTGCAGGCACGCTTCGATCAAGTCGCGCAACCCCTATACCGCCAGATTGACACTTTGAACTTGGCCATCACCGAACTTGGAGCAGCCCGCGACGCCCTGCTCCCCCGCTTGATCTCCGGCCAGCTGGCCGTGGACGGGCTGGACATCCGGTTCCCGCCCGGCATGGCGGCAGGCTGAAGGGCCGCGCCATGGCGACGGCGCGCCTCCAAGTGAGCAAGCCCCAGCAGGCACGCCAAACGGTCCGCAAAAAGGTTGGCAAAAATCTTGGCAAAACTCGATAAAACAACAATCAAATCAACTATTTACAAACGCAAATAAGTTGGCAAAATAAGCCCCATGTACACGCAGCCCCACCAGTTTGAGCCCTTGCTGCCAGCGGACGCGCGCCTGGAGCCCCTGCTGGCCAAGGCGCACGATCTGTCACGGCTGGCCACCACCTTGGCCGGCACCCGTGTACCGCCCGAATTGCGCAGCCTGCTGCGCAGCATGAACTCCTACTACACCAACCGCATCGAGGGGGAGCACACCCGGCCGCACGAGATCGACCAGGCCTTGCGCCAGGATTTCTCCAAAAATGCCGCGCTGGCCGCCAAGCAGCGCCTGGCGGTGGCGCATATCGAAGCGGAGGAGGTGCTGGAGCAGCGTTACAGCGGCGCCGAGGGCGCCCGCGCCCTGTACACGGCGCAGGCGGTGCAGGACTTGCACCGCGAGCTGTTTGGCCGGCTGCCAGCCACCGATCTGCTGACAACGGAAAACGAGCCTATCGTGCCCGGCCAACTGCGCCAGCGCGACGTCAAGGTGGGCCAGCATGTGGCGCCGGCCCATGCCAGCGTGCCGCAGTTCCTGGCACGCTGGGCGGACTTCTATGGCCATGTGCGGCGTGGCGAGGCGACGCTGGTGGCCCTGGCGGCAGCGCATCAGCGCCTGGGCTGGGTACACCCCTTCGTGGACGGCAACGGCCGGGTCATGCGGCTGCACACCCACACGCTGCTCAGCGCCCTGGGCTATACCGGCGGGCTGTGGTCGCCGCTGCGTGGTTTTGCGCGCAGCACCGAACGCTACTACGCGCTGCTGGCCGATGCCGATGTGCCGCGCCGCGGCGATCTGGATGGGCGAGGCAACCTGAGCGAACAGGCGCTGGTGGCCTGGATCGACTACGTACTGGACACCTGCCTGGACCAGGTGAACTTCATGGCCAGCATGCTGGACTTCGAAACCATGAAGGCGCGCATCGAGGCCTGTCTGGTGTTTGAAGCCACGGTACAGAAATCGGGCGTGCGCCAGGAGGCGCTGCGCGCGCTGCACTACCTGTTCCTGAGCGGCGAGGAGATGAGCCGGGGCGACTTCAAGGCCATGCTGGGCATGAGCGACCGGGGCGCCACCGACGCGCTGGGGGCGCTGGTCAAGCGCGGGCTGCTCAAGGCGGATACGCCGCAAGGCAAGGTACGCTTTGGCCTGCCGCAACACGCCCTGCGCTTTCTGTTCCCGCGTTTATGGCCGGAGGCCGAGGCGGACGCAGCCACGCTCTAACAAACTGCCGCCATGCCCAACTTCATCTCCGAAGACCAGATCGAGCAGGCGCTGCTGCAGCGGCTGCAACATCTGTGTGGGTTTGACGTGCTGGAATGCCACACGGCCGACCCGGCGGACTTGAACGACGGCTCGGGCCGGACCGACAAACGCGAGGTGCTGCTGCCCGCGCGCCTGAAGGCTGCGGCGCGGCGGCTGAACCCGCAGATCCCCGAGCCTGTGATGGACGCAGCGCTGGCCCGGCTGGCCGACCGGCGCCAGGCCATGAGCCTGGTGGCGGCCAACCGCGAGGTGGACGGCCTGCTGCGCGACGGCATCCCGGTCACCTATGAAGACGCGCAGGGCAAGACGCAGCAGGAGCGGCTGAAGCTGATCGACTTCAACCCCGGCGGCGTGCGCCACAACGAGTTTCTGGCGGTGTCGCAGTTGTGGATCAAATGCACCGGCCCCACGGCGCTGGCCGACTACCGGCGACCGGACGTGCTGCTGTACGTGAACGGCATACCGCTGGTGTTCATCGAGCTGAAGAACTCCAACGTCAAGCTCAAGGCCGCCTACAGCGACAACCTGACGAATTACAAGCAGGACATCCCGCAGCTCTTCATCCCCAACGCGTTTTGCGTGCTGTCCAACGCGGTGGAAACACGGCTGGGCAGCCTGACGGGGCAGTGGGAGCACTTCTTCGGCTGGCTGCGTGTGCACGACGAGAAGGAGAGGATCGACCGGGCGCAGATTGCCGAGACCGGCACCAGCCTGGAGCGGTTGGTGGAGGGCCTGTGCCGGCCCGAACGGCTGCTGGACTATGTGGAGAACTTCGTCCTCTTCCACCGCGAGACGAACAAGATCCTGGCGCAAAACCACCAGTTCATCGGCGTGAACCATGCGCTCAAGCAGTTCGAGGAGCGCCACACGCGCAGCGGACCGGAGCGCGGCAAGCTGGGCGTGTTCTGGCACACGCAGGGTTCGGGCAAGAGCTTTTCGATGGTGTTTTATGTGCGCAAGATTCTGCGCAAGCTGACGGGCAATTTCAGCTTTGTGGTGGTGACGGACCGCGAGGACCTGGACGGGCAGATCTACCGCAACTTCCTGAACACCGGCACCGTCAAACCCGAGGATGCGGCCCAGCCCAGGAACAGCGAGGAGCTGCGCAAGTTTCTGGGTCTGAACAAGCGGCTGGTGTTCACGCTGATCCAGAAGTTCCGTTACGACAAGGGTGCCAAGTACCCGGTGCTGTCGCCGCGCGATGACATCGTGGTGATCGTGGACGAGGCGCACCGCACACAGTACAAGTCGCTGGCGGAGAACATGCGCGCCGGCCTGCCGAACGCCAGCTACCTGGCCTTCACCGGCACGCCGCTGCTGGGACGCGAGCGCAAGACCAACGAGTGGTTTGGCGACTATGTGTCGGAGTACACCTTCCAACAGTCGATGGAAGACGGGGCCACGGTGCCGCTGTTCTACCAGAAGCGCGTGCCCGAGATGCAGGTGCAGAACGAGGACCTGAGCGAGGAGTTCTACCAGATCGTCGAGGACGAGAACCTGGACGAGGCACAGCAGGAGAAGCTGGAAAAGCGCTTCGCCACCGAGATGCAGGTGATCACCCGCGACGACCGGCTGGAGACGATCGCCCGCGACATCGTCTACCACTTCCCGCGCCGGGGCTACCTGGGCAAGGGCATGGTGGTGTCGGTGGACAAGTTCACCGCGGTGAAGATGTTCGACAAGGTGCAGTGGCACTGGAAGGCCGAGATCAAGGCCCTGCTGGGGCGCATCAGCCAGACCGGCAACGAGGTGGAAAAGCAGCGCCTGAAGAAGACGGCGGACTGGATGCGCCGGGTGGAGATGGCGGTGGTGATCAGCGAAGAGGCGGGCGAGGAACAGAAGTTTGCCGACCGCAAGCTGGACATCAAGCCGCACCGCGAGCGCATGAACCGGCTGGACGCGCAGGGCCACGACATCGAGGCGAACTTCAAGGACGAGGCGCACCCGCTGCAGCTGGTGTTCGTGTGCGCCATGTGGCTGACGGGCTTTGACGCGCCCACCGTATCCACGCTGTACCTGGACAAGCCCATGAAGGACCACACGCTGATGCAGACCATCGCCCGGGCCAACCGGGTGACGCCCTGGCAGATCAACGGGGTGGAGAAGCGCAACGGCGAGATCGTGGACTACTACAACGTGTTCCGCAACATGAAGAAGGCGCTGCGGGACTACGCCCAGGGCGAAGAGGGGCTGGACGAGCCGCCAGTGCGCGACAAGGCGGCGCTGTTCACGCTGCTCGACGACGCCATCGAGCAGGCCTTGTCTTATTGTGCGGCCAGCGGCATCCAGCTGCGTGAGGTGATGGTCAGCGGCGACGTGTTTGCCCGCATCGGCCTGTTCAACGGCTTTGCCAATGCGCTGCTGGCCAGCGACGAGTTGCGCCGCACCTTCTATGTTTACGAGAATACGGTATCGGCGCTGTACGAGGCCTGCAAGCCCGACGTGCTGGGCCAGGACAAGGCGCGCACCGTGGCGGCGCTGGCCTACCTGCGCGGCGTGACCGAGGCGCTGGTGGAGCAACAGGACATCGACAAGGTGGCGCAGCGCGTGAGCGAACTGCTGGATGAAAGCGTGGTGGTGAACAACGCCGAGGGCTTCCAGGCCCGGGAGTTCGAGGCGCAGTACAGAATAGTCAAACGGGGCCGGACCTGGGACCTGAGCCGAATCGACTTCGACAAGCTGCGCCAGGACTTCGGCCAGGCAGTCTACAAGAACATCGAGATCGCGGACCTGCGCGGCTTCATTGCCCACAAGCTGGAGCTGATGCTGGCCCAGAACAGCACGCGCGGCCAGTTTGCGCAACGCTTCCAGCAGATCATCGACAAGTACAACGCCGGTGGTTCATCTACCGAGCAGTACTACGAGGACCTCGTGCAGTTCAGCCAGGACATGCGTGCCGAGGATGAGCGCCATCTGCGCGAAGGCCTGAGCGAGGACGAGCTGGAGATCTTTGACCTGCTGCGCAAGGACAGTATGACGCAGGCCGAGACGCAAAAGGTCAAGCTGGCGGCCAAGGCGCTGCTGCACCGGCTGCGCGACGAGCCGCCCAAGGTGCTCGTGCAGGACTGGTACAAGACCGACCAGACGCGGCGCATCGTGCGCTCCGCGGTGGCCGCGGTGCTGGACCGCGAGTTGCCGCTGGAAAGCTACGACCGGGTGCTGTTCCAGACCAAGTGCGACAACGTGTTCCACCTGGTGCTGGATCTGGCAGCGCAAGGCCGCAAGTGGGCGGCCTGACGCCGCTTTCAACTGACGCTCAGCGCTGGTACATCCAGCGTCGTGACCAGGGCAGGCCGCGCGCCTGACGGCCGGACTTGCGGCACAGCACCTGGTAGAGCGAGATCTCGTCGTGCTCGAAGGCCCACTGGCAGCCGGCCAGGTAGACGCGCCAGATGCGCCAGTGCTTCTGGTCCACCATGGCGCGCAGCTTCTCGCCATGGGCCTCGAAGGCCTGGCTCCACAGCCCGGTGGTGCGCGCATAGTGGCGGCGCAGGCTCTCCACGTCCAGCGCCTCCAGGCCGCCGTCCTGCATGGTCTTGAGCACGGTGCTGATGTGCGGCAGCTCGCCCTGCGGGAACACGTAGCGGTCGATGAAGCGGCCGCCGCCGTAGGCGGTCTCGCCGTCATTGGGGTCGGTGGAGGTGATGCCGTGGTTGAGCACCCAGCCGTCGTCGGCCAGCAGCTTGCGGATGTGGCCGAAGTATTCGGCCAGGTAGTCCAGCCCCACGTGCTCGAACATGCCGACGCTGGTGATACGGTCGAACTGGCCCTGCACCTCGCGGTAGTCCTGCAGGCGGATCTCCACCCTGTCCTGCAGGCCGGCGGCGCGCACGCGCTCGGTGGCCAGATCGAACTGGCGCTGCGAGAGGGTGATGCCCAGGCAGCGTGCGCCGAATTTCTCCGCCGCACGGATGACCAGCGCGCCCCAGCCGCAGCCGATGTCCAGCAGACGCTGCCCCGGTTGCAGCTGCACCTTGGTCAGGATGTGGTCGATCTTCTTGAGCTGGGCCTCTTCCAGCGTCTCGTCGCCGTTTTCGAAGTAGGCGCAGGAATAGACCATGCGCGGATCGAGCCAGGTCTGGTAGAACTCGTTGGAGACGTCGTAGTGGTACTGGATCGCCTCCTGGTCGCTTTTCTTGTTGTGCTGGAAATGGCGCGCAATGCGGGCCAGCCGGCTCTCACCCTTGCTGGCCGCTTCGGCCAGGCCGTGCGCCATGTCCAGGATGTCGTCCACGCTGCCCTCGACGTCGATCAGGCCTTCGACGTAGGCCTCGCCCAGGGTGTCCAGGCTCGGTGACAGCAGCAGCGGCACGGCGCTGGCCTTGCGCACCTTGATCACGACCCTGGGTTTGTCAAACTCGCCCAGCCGCAGGCCGGAGTCGGGCGCCGGGTTCTCGCCCCACTGCACCAGGATGGGCAGATTGGTCCTGGACTTCAACTGAGCCACCCAGGGGCTCAACACCGCTTCCATGCTCGCCATCATGAATCTCCCGTACTTGAGTTTTCATGGACAGGCCAGGCTTTAGACCTGTCGTCGGATCAGCGCATTATTCGGGCCCTCGCGGGCCGACGGACTTTGATAGTGTCTATGAGGGCCATAGGGAAGACAAGATTTTCAGCCTTGGCTTATATTCATGGACCAACGGTTGCGGGCTGACGCCCAGCGGTTTGCCGGGGCGGAACTCCCTCAATGCCCGCACACTCCCACAGCCGTCCCCCTGTTCCCATACCGGATATTCCATGTCGCTGACTTTCCTGCGCCCCGGGCGCCTTCTGCGTCTTCTGCGTCTTCTCCCCTGCCTGCTGGCCGGGCTGCTCGTGGCCACGACGGCCCAGGCACAGCTGGCGGCCACCGGCACGTCGGTCGTCGTCACCGAACAGGCGCGCACGGAGCTGCTGGCTCATGCGCCCCAGGGCGTGGGGCCCGGCCAGGAGGTGTGGGTGGGTCTGCAGATTCAGCACAAGCCGCACTGGCACACCTACTGGAAGAACGCCGGCGATGCCGGCCTGCCCACCCAGCTGGAGTGGACGCTGCCGCCCGGCGTGCAGGCGGGCGAAATTGCCTGGCCCGTCCCGAAGAAACTCACCGTGGGTCCGCTGGTCAACTACGGCTATGACGGCACCGTCCTGCTGCCCGTGCCGCTGACCATCACACCGGACTTCAAGCCCACGCTGCTGAGCAACGACCTGACAGTGAAGCTGCACGCCAGCTGGCTGATCTGCCGCACAGAATGCATTCCGGAGGAAGGCGAATTCACCCTGAACATCCCGCTCAAGGGCTCCACCGCGCTGCACGGCACCGCCTTTGACGCGGCACTCAAGGCGCAGCCAACCGCGCTGGACGGCAAGGGCGCGAGCCGCATCGAGGTGGAAGGCCAGGTGCTCAAGCTCAGCGTCTCCGGGCTGCCTGCGCACCTGCAGGGCAAGCCGCTGGATGCCTTCCCCGAAATCACAGAGGTCATCAACCCCTCGGCCCCGTGGCAGCAACGCTGGCAAGGAGCGGTGTGGACGGCCGAGTTGCCACTCATGCAGGATCGCAGTGCCAGCCCGAAACAACTGGCAGTCGTGCTGACGCAGGGCAGCCAGGGTTGGCGCGCGGATCTGCCCGTCACCGGCAGCTGGCCCCCGTCAGCGGGTCCGGCGACGGTATCGCCCGCGCTGCAGGCCGCACTGGAAGCCAACACTACGGCGCCGGCAGCTGCCGGCGGTGCAACCGCGCTGACTTTCTGGGCCGCGTTGATCGGTGCCTTCCTCGGCGGCCTTATCCTCAACCTCATGCCCTGCGTGTTCCCGGTGCTGGCCATCAAGGTGCTCAGCTTCACCCGCCACGCCGACGACCACCGCGGCCACCGCATCAGCGGCCTGGCCTATACGGCCGGGGTGCTGGTGAGCTTCGTGGCCCTGGGCCTGCTGCTGCTGGGCCTGCGTGCCGCCGGCGAGAGCCTGGGCTGGGGCTTCCAGCTGCAGAACCCGGGCGTGGTCGCCGCGCTGGCCGCGCTGTTCACCCTGATCGGCCTGAACCTGGCGGGCGTGTTCGAGTTCGGCCAGTTCGCGCCCTCTTCGCTGGCCGCCTTCCAGGCGCGCCATCCGGTGATCGACGCCT
>JAJZUZ010000070.1 GCA_021845965.1 Pseudomonadota bacterium
AGCTCCTGCTCAAGACCCAGGAGCAATTGCGCACCCAGGAACAGACGCAGCGCCGCACGCGCGATCAGCTCAAGAGCGAGTAAGGAAGAGCCGGAGGACAGCGGGAGCCCTGCCCTGACTGTCTTGCACCACCTTGGCCGGCACCCCGCCGGCCAGGGTGGCAGCCTCAGAAATAGCGCAGCACCAGATAGGCGATCGCCACGATGCAGGCCAGGATCGCCGGCACAGCGATGCGCGTGATGGTGCCCTGGCGCCGCAGTGCCTCGCGCTGCAGGCCCACCGACTCGTCGATGCGCGCGCGCGACTGCGCCATCTGTTCCTCCGCCAGGGCGCGCTGCGCCTTGAGCTGTGCCAGCAGCTCCTGCTGGCCGTCACGGATTTCGCGCAGGGTGGCGAGGATCTCCTGCCCGGTGTCTGCATTCATGGGTTCTCCTTGACCTTGCCGGCTGTGGACGCCGGTGGCCGGCGGCGAAACGGTACCACGCCATCGAACCAGTCATGCGGGCACATGGATGCGCTCCTTGATGTGCTTGAGATTGGCGACGATGGTGAAGGTCATGACGACCAGCAGCGACCAGGAGCTCCACTTGCCGACATGCACGGCCGACCAGGCCCCGAGCTGGTTGGGATAGCGCCAGACGCCGAAAAAGGTGCTGATGTTCTCGGCCAGCCAGATGAAGAAGCCGATCAGCACGAAAGCCAGCACCAGCGGCATGCGCCGCTCGCGGTCCAGCGGACGGAACACCACGGTGGCACGCGCGTACAGGCCCAGCGCGCAGGCCGCGAGATACCAGCGATAGTCGCCGATGTAATGGTGGGTGAAAAAATTGGCGTAGATGGCGGCCGCAACGAGCGCCGCCATCCAGTGGGGCGGGTGGTGTTCCACGCGCAGGTCCAGCAGGCGCCAGGCCTGGATGATGTAGCTGCCGACAGCCGCATACATGAAGCCGGCGAACAGCGGCACACCGAACAGCTTGCTGTAGGCAAAGTCGGGGTAGGCCCAGGACTGGATGCCGCCCGAGGTCTTGAACACCTCCAGCGCGAAGCCCACCAGATGGAACACCGAGATCGCCTTGAGCTCGTCCAGCGTTTCCAGCCGAACCCATACCATCCACCCCTGGATGGCCAGCGCGAGCACCAGCAGTACGTCGTAGCGCGGCAGGCCCGGCAGGCCCTGGCGTGGCACCAGGAACACCGCGGCAAAGAAGAGTCCGACGAAGAGGCAGGCCCGCGCCTCCTTGATACCGAAGTAGACAAACTCGGCCAGGAAGCGGCGCGGCCCAGACAGCCGCGTGCGGGGCACCGGACTCAGCAGGTGCGCATCCAGCGCCCCCAGCCGCAGGGCCTGCCAGCGAGCCTTCGTCGCGCGCGTCGCCGGGGCTCGCATGGGTTCAGAGCAGGTCGATGCCAAAGCGCCGCACCAGCAACGCAAACAGGGCGAAGCAGACCACGGTGAGCAGCACACAGGCCAGCAGCGTGGGCCAGAAGCCCAGGCGCGGCAGCAGCACCGGGAAGACGAGGAACATGGGCAGCGTGGGCAGCACGTACCAGAAGGTGTACCAGGCGTGGTTGGCGATCTTCTCGGCGGGCTGTTTCTCCACCTGCAGCCAGATCAGGGCCAGCACGGTGACCAGGGGCAGCGCGGCGATCAGGCCGCCGAGCTTGTCGCTGCGCTTGGCGAACTCGGAGACGAGAACGACAACTGCCGCGGTGATGAGGTACTTGGTGACAAGCCAGGCCATGATGGGATGAGGTTGCGCGGGTGATGGCCCTACTTTAGCCGGCTCAGTTTCCGGTGCGCACCGACTCGCCGATGGCATAGAACTGCCCGCCCGCCACGTAATGCAGCGTGCGCAGCTCGTCGGGCGCATCCTCGAAATGCCAGCGCCCGTTGCTGAACACACGCTCGTCGGCCCAGGCGGCCGTGACCTCGCCGATGAAGAGATCGTAGGCCTGTTGGTTGTGCGGCTCAGGCACCAGGCGGCAGGCCAGCCAGGCGACGCAGCCCTGCACCAGCGGCACCGGCGTCTCAGGCACCGGGAACAGCTGCACGCCGTAGCGCCCCAGCTTGTCCGGCACGTCCCTGGCGCTGACCGTGCCCACGCCCACGGTCAGCGCCGCCAGGGCGCGCGCGGGCACATTGAGCGCGAACAGGCCGCTGCCCTCCACCCGCGTGCGCGTGGCGGTCGCTTTGTCGATCACCACCGTCACCTTGGGCGGCGCAAAGTCCAGCGGGCAGGACCAGGCGGCAGCCATGACGTTGTGCTGCCCGGCGTGGGCCGAGGAGACGAGCACGGTGGGGCCGTGGTTGAGCAGGCGGTAGGCCTTGTCGAGCGGCACGGCGCTGAAATGACGGGGCGGGAGGGACATCGGTGCAATGATGGTTGCGCTCAGGCGCGTTGCGCCACTTCGACACGGTTGCGTCCGAGCGCCTTGGCGCGGTAGAGGGCCTGGTCGGCGCTGATCATCAGGGCTGCGGCGGTCGCCCCATGGTCGGGATAGGTGGCCAGCCCGACGGAGAACGTGACCCGGAGCTCCAGATCACCATGGCGCACCCGCTGCTCGGCAAAGCGGGTCCGCCACTGGTCGGCGCGCTCCAGCGCCGTGGCCAGCGGCATACGCGGCGAGAGCAGCACGAATTCCTCGCCGCCATAGCGGCAGGCGATATCGCCCTCGCGGGCCTGCGCCTGCAGCAGGGTACCCAGCGCCTTGAGCACCTCGTCGCCGGCCTGGTGGCCGTAGGTGTCGTTGATGGCCTTGAAATGGTCGACGTCGATCATGGCCAGGCTCAGCGCGTAGCCGTCGCGCCGGGCGCGGGCCAGTTCGTGGTCCAGCGTCTCATCGAGGTAGCGGCGGTTGAACAGGCCGGTCAGCGGGTCGCGGATGGCCTGCTCCTGCAGGCGGGCGTGCAGGGCCGTGACTTCCTGCACCTTGTCGTTGAGCGCCTCGTTGGCGGAACGCAGCTGGCTCTCGGTCTGCCGGAGGCGATGGCTCATGCGCTGGAAATAGGCCGCTGCGAGCATCGCCAGCGCCAGCAACACCAGCGCCGCCACCAGCAAGGGCACCACCCAGGGGGGCAGCCGGCGCTGCGCCGGATCCTCGTACATGAAACCTTCGAGCGAATACTTGCGGCTGATCATGCCGGTGAGCGCGAAGGTTTCGGCCATGTGCGACCAGCGCTCGGGGTTCATGTTGCCAATGGGAATGAGGTCGGGCAGGATGAGCGGGCGCATGGCATTGGCCTCGAACTCCAGGTGCGCCCGCGACTTGGGCACCTGGTACTTGGACAGCAACAGGTCGATGATCTCGTCGGGCTGGTCCATGGCGTAGCGCCAGCCCTTGAGCGTGGCACGACGCATGGCCTCGACGCGCTTGGGATGGTTCCTCACCTCGTCGTCGGTGGTGAAGAGGATATCGCTGTAGAAATCCACCCGCGAGTTGATCGGATTGAGCACGGTGTACTCCAGTCCGCGCTGCTTCAGGTAATAAGGCTCGTTGGTCAGGTAGGAGTTGAAGGCGTCGACGCGACCGGCCACCAGATCGTCGATGTTGTAGCTGCTCGGCAGGATGGACAGCTGATCGCGTGCGATGCCCTCGTTGAACAGCATGGTCATGAAGTCGGCGTCGTTCATGCCGTTCATGAACATCACCTTCCTGCCGATGAGATCGCGAGGCGCGACGATACCGGACTTGCGCAAGGCCAGCAGCACCGAAGGCGAATGCTGGAAGATCGCCGCCAGCGCCACCAGCGGCTTGCCCTGCAGGCGCGCCAGCAGCACCTCGCTGTTGCCTTCGGCGTACTGGGAGCGGCCCGAGAGCACCTCGCTCACCGGCTGGCGATCGGGGGTGCCGGCATGCAGCACGACGTCCAGCCCCTCGTCGCGGTAGTAGCCCTTTTCCACAGCGGCGTAGTAGCCGGCAAACTGGAACTGGTGCTTCCAGCGCAGCTGCAGGTGCACCGTCTCCAGCGGCTGGCCGGCGCCGGCGGTGGCCTGTGCAGCCGCGGCGCCCGCCAGCAGAAAGCCGATCAGCCCGGCGACAAGCCGAAGGGAGCGGAGCATGGCGGGCAACATCATCGGCATGGGGTGGAATATTGCCGCCTACTGTAGCGGGATTTGCCGCCGGGGCGGCCGGCGGGCCAGCACCCGCAGTTCCACCTGTTCCAGCCGTACGAACACCAGGCCGCGCTGGCGGATCTCGGGCAGGCCGACCGCCAGCGCCTCGGCGGTGTCGGAGTCGGGCTTGTTCATATGCGCGATGATGACGTCGCCGCCGCGCACGCCTTGCAGGCGCTTTTCGATGACTGCGCGCGGCAGCGTGGCACCGGCGTCCGCGTTGACGGAGAAACCGGCAATGCGCAAACCCATGCGCTCGATCTCGGCGATGGCCTGCGGGTCGTACAGGGCTGTCGCACCCCGGTACCAGCGCGGCTTGACGCCGAAGGCCTGTTCAACGGCGCGCGCGCCCTCGCCCACCTCGCTGCGCAGCTGGGCCAGGTCGGCCATGCCGGCAATGCCATAGACCTCGCGGCCCGGCCCGATGACGGCGGGCACGTGATTGGCGCCGTGGTCCTCGACTTCGAACAGGTCCGGGTGGGCCTTGATCAGGGCCACGGCGGGGGCGTTGCGCCGGATCCAGCGCCGCGTGACGAACAGCGTGGCCGGGATGCGCTCGCGGATCAGCAAGTCCAGCAGGTCGGCATCGAAATGGCCGCTGCAGGCATCCAGCGTCAGCGCCACGCGCTGCTCCGCGCTCCCCTGCTGCGGCACGATGCGCTGGTGCAGTTCCACCGGGCGCACCGGCGTCACCGGTTCTTCGGCCGGCGCGGCAGACGCTGCCATCGCCAGCACCGCCCCCAGGCCAGCCAGCACCCGACAATAAGGCCTGCCGGCGCCCCGAAATTTCAACAGCCGCATCACCCTGCCCCCTCGATCGATCATGCATCGGACTGTAGCGTGTCCATGAACAAGCCCCTGCAATGGCTGCCCGACGGCCAGCCCTACAGCCCGCGTTACGGTGACGTGTATCGGTCGCGTACGGGCCTGGCGCAGCCGCAGCAGGTGTTCCTGGCCGGCTGCGGCCTGCCCGCCGCCTGGGCCGGCCGGCCGACCTGGACCGTCCTGGAAACGGGCTTCGGCCTGGGGCTGAACTTCCTCACCACCTGGGCCGCCTGGCGGGCGGACCCGCAACGCTGCGCCGAGCTGCGCTACCTGGCCGTCGAGGCGCACCCCGCCGCGGCGGCCGACCTGCTGCGCAGCGTGGAGACGCTGAGCGCGGCGGACGCCGCCGGGGTGTCGCTGCTGGCAACCGTGCGGACATTGGCCGAAGAACTGGCCGCCGCGTGGGAACCCCTCGACGCCGGCGTGCAGACATGGGTGTTCGAGCAGGGCCGGGTGTATCTGAAGCTGGCCGTGGGCGAAGCGCAGACTGCCCTGCCCCTGCTGGGCGGCCCCGCGGATGCCGTGTACCTGGATGGCTTCAACCCGGCGCTCAACCCGGCCATGTGGTCCGAACCGACCCTGGCCGCCGTCGCACGCCTGTGCCGGCCCGGGTCGCGCCTGGGCAGCTGGTGCGTGGCCGGCGCCGTGCGGGCGCGGCTGCAGACGCTGGGCTTCGAGGTGCACAAGCGCACCGGCGTTGCGCCCAAGTGGCACCGGCTGGAGGCGATCTACCGCGGCTGACCGGCCGGTCTCAAGCGCGGAAACGTCGCCGCGTCATGGCCAGCGCAATGCGCCAGGCCAAGGCGGCGTAGAGGGCCAGCACTACCAGATGCAGCAGCGCGTCCGCGGGCCAGCGGCCCAGGAAGAGCGGGCGCACCAGCTCCACCGCCTGGGTCAGCGGCAGCCACGCCGATACGTGTTGCAGGAAGGGGGGCAGCTGCTCGCGCGGAAAGAACACGCCGCTGAGGAACATCATGGGCGTGAGGAAGAGCGTGAAGTAATAGGTGAAGAAGTCGTAGCCCTTGGCCAGCGCGTTGAAGATCAGCGCCATGCAGCTGAAGGTGATGCCCGCCAGCAGCAGGATGGGCAGGGCCAGCAGCAGCATGGGGCTGCGGCTGATGTCCAGCGCCAGCATCACGCCCAGGATGGCGGTGACGGAAAACAGCGCCTTGAACGCCGCCCACAGCATCTCGGCCAGCAGCACGTCGCGCAGCGCGATGGGCGCGTTCATGATGCTGTCCCAGGTCTTTTGTACGTGCATGCGCGAGAAGGCGGAATACAGGGCCTCGAAGGTGGCGGCATTCATCGCGCTCATGCAGATCGAGCCGCTGGCCAGGAACAGGATGTAGCGCACCCGCTCCTCGCCCAGCTGCACGGTGCCCACCAGCGAGCCCAGGCCGTAGCCAAAGGCCACCAGCCACATCAGCGGCTCGGCGATATTGCCGACCAGGCTGGGGATGGCGAGCTTGCGCCAGACCAGCAGGTTGCGCAGGAAGACCGGCCACCACCGGGTGTAGGGGTTCATCGCAAGCCCTCCGGCAACGGGGCCGCCAGCACGTAACAGGGGAAAAAGCCAACCGCGGAACGCCGCGGAACCGGCTGCGCCGGGCCGCTGGCGTTGCCCCCTTGAGGGTGGGAGTCGGCCGCACGCAGTGAGGCCGTCACAGGGGTGTATGTCATGAACTCTCCCGGATCTGGCGGCCTGTAAGCTTGAGGAAAAGGTCCTCGAGATTCGCGGGCCGGTGCAGGCTGCGCACGCTGTGGTCATGCGCCAGCGCCTGCAGCAGTGGCGCGGCGTCCTGCGTATAGAAGAACACCGTCTCGCCGCTGACCTCGACCCGGCTGGCGAGCGCGCGCAGCGGCCCGGTGCTGAGTGCCTCCGTGTCGCCCCCATATACCTCCACCACGTCGGGCTCCAGATGCTGCGCGATCAGCTCGCGCGGTGTGCCTTCGGCGATCTTGCGGCCATGGTCGATCACCAGCAGGCGGTCGCACAGGCGCTCGGCCTCGTCCATGAAATGCGTGGTGAGCAGGATGGACTTGCCCTGCTGCAGCAGCTGTTGCAGGCGTTCCCACATGAGATGGCGCGCCTGCGGATCCAGGCCGGTGGTCGGCTCGTCCAGCAGCAGCAAGCGCGGGTCATTGACCAGCGCGCGCGCCAGGCTGAGGCGGCGGCGCATGCCACCGGAGAGCTGACCGGGTTTGGCCTCGGCCTTGTGCGACAGCGCCGCGAACTCCAGCAGGCCGGGGATGCGCGCCTGCATGGCGGATTTCTTCAAGCCGAAGTAGCGGCCGAAGACCAGCAGGTTCTCGGCGCAGCTGAAATCGGGGTCGAGCGAATCGAACTGGGTCACCACCCCGATCTGCGCCTTGATGGCATGCGCGTCCTGTGGCATGCGCAGGCCGAAGGCCTGCACGTGACCGGCGTCGGGTTCGGTCAGGCCCAGGCACATGCGCAGCGTGGTGGTCTTGCCGGCGCCATTGGGACCGATCACGCCCAGGCATTCCCCGGGATGGATGGCAAAGCTGAGATCGTCGACAACCGCGGTCTCGCCGTAGCGTTTGACCAGCTGGTGGCATTCGAGATAGGCGGCGCTCATGCCGCCATCATACGGAAGCGCTCTCCGTCTTGCCTTCGTCCAGCCAGCGCACCGAGCCGCGGTAGGCATGCCAGGTGGCGTGGCCCAGCCAGGGCCCGACCAGCAGCAGCCCGGCGCCCCAGGGCAGCAGCGCCAGGATGACCAGCACGCTGATGATCGCCCCCCACAGCAGCAGCACCGGCAGGTTCGCAAAGAAGACCTGCAGGCTGGTGATGGAGGCCGAGATGGCGTCGGTGTCGCGGTCCAGGATCATGGGGATGGAGACCACGGAGGTGGCAAACACCAGGCCGGCAAAGGCACCGCCGACCACCAGGTAGACCGCCACGAATTCCAGGTTCTCCGGATTGAACACCGCCTGCAGCACGCCGGCGGTGGAAGGCATGCCGGTGTTGAAGAAGACCGCGAACACCACCAGCGAGGCGCGACCCCACAACAGCTCCAGCACGATGAGCACCAGCACCAGCATGCCCATGCTGCCGATGCGCTGGTCCCAGCAGGTCAGCGAGTAGATCAGGTCCGGCTGCAGCCGCTGCTCGCAGCGGCGGCTGACCTCGTACAGACCCATGGCCAGAAACGGCCCCACCAGCAGGCAGCCGGAGATGAGCGACATCGTGTACTCGGGCAGCTTGCTGAACACCGCCCACAGCAGCAGCGCCATGGCCCAGAAGCACACGCCGTAGAACAGGCCGACGCCCTTGGCGCATGTCAGGTCCTTCCAGCCGCGCGCCAGCCAGCGGAAGGGATCGGAGAAACGCAGTGCGAGGATCTCTCGCCGCGGCCCGACGGGCGGCGGCGGCACATAGGGGGTGGGATTGAGGGGTAGCCCCTCCCGCGGGCTGTCGTGGCTGGTCTCGCTCATGGCTCTCTCTTGATTCGCATCAAGGCTACCGAGCCGTCCCGGCGATGGCTAGTCAGGAAAACACCTAAGCCACGCAGGGAAATAGCCGAGCGCGACGCTCAGGCAAGCGCGGCCGCAAGCGCCTGCGCCAGGTCGGCCTGCAGGTCCTGCACCGCCTCCAGGCCGGCCGAGAAGCGCACGAGCGAACCGCGCGCCAGATGCGCCGGCCAGGTCGGCCGCATGCCTGCAAGGTCATAGGGCACGACCAGGCTCATGGGGCCACCCCAGCTGTAGCCCAGCTTGAACAGGCGCAGCGCGTCGCAAAAGGCGTCGACCTGGGCCTGGCTGTAGCGGGCATCGAAGATCACACTGAACAGGCCCGCCGCCCGCCCCTCCTCCTCGCCGCACACGGCGCGCCAGTGCTCATGGCCTGGCGAACCCGGCAGCGCCGGGTGCAGCACCTGCGCGAACTCGGGCCGCGTCTGGCACCAGCGCGCCAGGGCACGCGCCGTGCGATCGTGGGCGGCATAACGCAGCGACAGGCTGGGCAGGGAGCGCAGCACGGCTTCCACGTCATTGGCCCCCACACCCAGGCCCAGGTGCATGTGGGTGCGTTTGAGGCGCAGGTGCAGGCCCTCGTCGCGCGTGACGACCGCGCCCATGAGCACGTCGCCGCCGCCGCTGGGGTATTTGGTCAAGGCGTGGATGGTCAGATCCACGCCCAGGCGCTGCGCCGCGCCCGGCACCAGGTCGAAGGCATTGAAGGCCAGACCGGCCCCCCAGGTGTTGTCCAGCGCGCACAGCACGCCGGCCCCGCCGTTCGCATTGCGGCAGATGCGCACCTGCGCCACCAGGTCAGGAAACTCCAGCGTCACGGAACCGGCCGCCTCCAGCCAGACCAGCCGCGTCTTCGGGCCGATGCGACGCGCCAGGTCCTGCCCGTCCATGGGGTCGTAGAGCTGGTAGCGCACGCCCCAGTCCTTGAGTTCGCCCTCGGCCAGGGCCTTGTTCGGGCCATAGGCATTGGCAGGGATCAGCACCTCGTCGCCGCTCTTGAGCAGTGACAGGCCCACATTGGCAATGGCGGCCAGTCCGCTGGGGACCAGCAGGCACTGCGCGCCGCCCTCCAGCGTGGCCAGCCGCTCTTCCAGCAGGTAGGTGGTGGGCGTGCCGTGCAGGCCGTAGGTGTAGCCGGTCTTGTCCTTCCACTCGCGGCTGCGCATGTCGGCGACGCTGGGAAAGATGACGGTGGAGGCCTTATAGACGCCGGGCTGCGGCGCCGCAAACCCCGCAGGCGGCACGTAGGGATGATGGATCAGGCCGGTGGTCTTGTCGCTCATGATTTGCCTTAGAGAAAGCAAGGCTGAGCTTAACGCGATCCGTACCGCGCGACGTGCCTTAGTCCAGGGCTCCCGCGGAACCGGCTCCGCCGGGCCGCTGGGTGCGCCCCCTGCAAGGGGGGTGGCGCAGCGACAAGACGTGCGCGCAGCCTGGGGGTGAGCCTAGTTCACACTTTCCATTTCTGGAGCAGCTCCGCCGGGCGCAGGCGGTCGTAGCCTTCGAAAGGCTGATGGATCCAGGGATTGGTGGGCAGGTACTCGACCGAATAGTCGGCCTTGAACGTGGACTGCGCCTTGGTCCAGATGACCGCGCTGCGCAGTTCGGTGATGGCCGGGTACTTGTCACGCAGCATCTTCATCACCGCGTCGAGCGTGGTGCCCGAATCGGCCAGATCATCGACCAGCAGCACGCGCCCGGCGATCTCGCCCTGCGGCGTGGTGATGTACTTGGCGATGTCCAGGTGACCCTGCTTGGTGCCCAGGTCGGCCCGGTAGGAGCTGGTGGACATGATGGCCAGGGGCTTTTCGAAGATGCGCGAAAGTATGTCGCCGGGGCGCATGCCGCCACGTGCCAGGCACAGGATGGTGTCGAACTCCCAACCCGACTGGTAGACCTTGATGGCCAGTTTCTCGATCAGGTTGTGGTATTCGACATAGCTCACGTACAGGTGCTTGCCATCTTCCGTCAACATCCCTGGGCTCCTCGTTGTTCGTCTCGTCCGGCTTACGCCACGTAGGGGTGCTGCATCATGATCGTGTGATCACGGTCCGGGCTGGTGGAAATGATGTGGATCGGCACACCCGTCACCTGCTCGACGCGCTGCAGGTACAGGCGCGCATTGATCGGCAGCTTGTCGTACTGCGTCACACCCACCGTGCTCTCGCTCCAGCCCGGCAGGGTTTCGTAGACGGGCTTGCAACGGGCAATCTCGTCGGCCCCCATGGGCAGGATATCGATGGTCTCGCCGTCGAGCTCATAGCCGGTGCACAGCTGCAGTTCCTTCAGGCCGTCGAGCACGTCCAGCTTGGTCAGGGCCAGGCCGGACAGACCGTTGACCTGGGCCGAGCGCTTGAGCAGCGCGGCGTCGAACCAGCCGCAGCGGCGCGAGCGGCCGGTGGTGACGCCCTTCTCGGCGCCCACCGTGCTCATGTGGTAGCCCGGCGTGCCCGGGGTTTCCCAGTCCAGCTCGGTCGGGAACGGGCCACCGCCCACGCGGGTACAGTAGGCCTTGGTGATGCCCAGCACGTAATGGAGCAGGCCCGGTCCGACGCCGGAGCCGGCGGCCGCGTTGCCGGCCACGCAGTTGCTGGAGGTCACGTAGGGGTAGGTGCCATGGTCGATGTCCAGCAGCGTGCCCTGCGCGCCTTCGAACAGCAGGTTGGCGCCGTCACGGTTGGCCTCGTTCAGTTCGCGCGAGACATCGGCCATCATGGGCTTGAGCAGCTCGGCGTGGCGCATGGCCTCGGCGTAGACCGGCTCGAACTGCACTTCACCGTCCTTGATGTAGGGCTTGAGCGCGTCCGGGAAGGCGAAGTTCTTCGATCCCAGGAAGGTGGTCAGCCCGTGGTTGTGCAGCGTCAGCAGTTCCTTGAGCTTGGCGGCAAAACGCTCGGGGTACTTCAGGTCCTGCACGCGCAGGGCGCGGCGGGCGATCT
>JAJZUZ010000071.1 GCA_021845965.1 Pseudomonadota bacterium
CCGGCGTCAAGAGCCTCTCCCCCACCCTGGACGTGATTGGCAGCTTCGGCCGCAGCGTGGACGACGCGGCGCTGCTGGGCGCGGTGCTCACCGGCGACATGCGCCTGCTGGACGCGCATGAGCACGGAACCTTGCGCATCGGCCTGTTCCAGTCGCCGTCCTGGCCGCAGGCGGACCTGGACACGCAGCGCGCCTGGGAGATCGCCACCACCGCGCTGGCGCGCAACAGCGACCCCTGCCAGGATGTGGCCATGCCGCAGGACTTCGGCGAGCTGATCCAGCTGCAGAAGGACGTGATGACCTTCGAGATGGCGCGCTCGCTCAGCCATGAACGGGTGCGCCACCGCGAGGCGCTGAGCCCGCAGCTGGTGGCGCTGCTGGACGCCGGCATGGCGATCTCCGGCGCCACGCACGAGGCCAACCTGCAGCGCACCGCCGACTGGCGCCTGCGCATCGACGCCCTGTTCGAGCGGCACGACGTGCTGCTCACACCCAGCACCACGGGCGTGGCGCCCGAAGGCCTGGGCGCCACCGGCGATCCGCTGTTCTGCCGCAGCTGGTCGCTGCTGGGCCTGCCGGCCGTGCACCTGCCCTTTGCCAGCGGCACGCGCGGGCTGCCCGTGGGCCTGCAACTGGTGGGCCGCGCGGGCGAAGACCACAAGCTGCTGGCCGCAGCGCGGCGCATCCATGAGCGCCTGACCTACCCGAGGTGAACGCGCGATGACGGTCCATACCGATGCGGCGCACAACGCCGCCCTCGCCGCCCTGCTGAGCCGCCATTCCCTGGGACCGCGCTGGATGGTGGCCCCGGGCCCCAACGACGAGGAATTGAAGCTGGCGGTGCAGGCCGCCCTGCGCGCCCCCAACCACGGCCGCCTGGAGCCCTGGCGCGCCGTCGTCATCAGCAGTGAGCAGCGCCCGGCGCTGGCAGACCTGTTCGAGCAGTTCGCGCGCACCTCCGGCAAGAGCGAGGAGGAGGTGGCGATCGAGCGCGAACGCGCCTTCAACGGCCCCGTGCTGCTGGCCTGGATCGCACGCATCGATGACACCGTCGCCAAGGTACCGCCGCACGAGCAGTGGATCTGCGTGGGCGGGGCCTTCGCCAACTTCATGAACGCCGTGCACGCCATGGGCTACGGCGCCAAGATCCTCAGCGGCCGAAAGTGCCAGCACCCGGCCATCGTGCGCGCCTTCTGCGAGGAAGGCGAACAGCTGGTGGGCTTCATCTGCGTGGGCACCGCCACGCGCGAACTGGAGCCGCGCGAGAAGGACGAAGTGGGGCCGCGCCTTTCGGCATGGAATAGCCCGACCTCCTGACAAACAGCATTGGAGCCTCATCTGCAGCGATCGCTGCTACGGTAATTGCTATGATCTGCCGGCTGCCACAGACGCAGTCCGCAATAACAAGGATGTCGGCAACAGGGAGGTTGTCAAATGCAGACGAAGCGCACGACGTTTCTGACGGCGATTCTCGTCGTCCTGGTCCTGGCCTATCTGGCGAAGCCCGTATGGGAGGTTTACAACGAAGGGCGAAGCTCCCCGGCCCACGTCCCCACTCAGGCACCGCCGCCCCCAGCGCTGCCGGGCGAGAACAGCATCTCCAATATCGAGATCAGTCGTAACGAGCAAGGCCAGTGGGTCGTCGGTTTCGACTATTTCTATACCGGGGCCCCTGCCGGGGCGACCTTGACCATCGAGATGCTGGGCGGCTCGGATCTGCAGAAAGCGGCGGCACTGCCGCAGAGCATTCCATATATCCACGCAGAGCGCGGCAAGCACCGCATCACCCGTGAGTTGACCCGTCCACAGGTGAATGAGGCTGTCACGGCTTCCAGCGTCAGGGTTCGGCTATTCACGTACAAGCTCCAGACGCGAAACCAAATCCTTCAGAACGTGCCTGTGGACCTGTTCGCTCAGAGTCTTCCGGTCAATGTCGATTGGCCCGACTACGCCACAGCGCGGATCCTCGACGATCTTCGCAGCAAGACGCCCGAGGAATTTCTGAAGACCGCGGTCGAATTGATTGACGAGGGCAATGACGACGGTCTGTCGCAGGCGCGGCAACGGCTCGACCACCTGTTGCAGAAGCACCCGCAGTTCCATCCTGCCTACCTCGAACTCGCACGCGTGGCCATGAAGGCGAACTGGGGTCCTGAAGGATTGCGCCAAGCGGAGTCTTATATCGATGCCGCCAGGAAGATCAATGCCGAAGACCCAAACGTCTGGATCCTGCAAGCCTACGTCTACACATACCAAAAACGATACAAAGAAGCTGAACCACTCCTCGTCGCGGCCAGCAAGACGGATACGCCGAACCTTTGGCTCTGGACCAATTGGGGTGAGTTCTACAGCCTGCAGGGGAAGTCTCCGCAAGCCATTGAAATGTTTCAGAAGGCCGTGGACCATCCACCGTCGGGCAATACATACGATCGGGCGCGCCAGCACGCCTACCGGCTGATGCTCCGGGTTCTTGAGGGCGAGGGCAAGCTGGACCGGGCCGAGGCGTTGTACGCCCAGCGTGCGCAAGACTACCGTCAGATCGTCTGCTACGGTGTGGAGCATGCGCAGTTCCTGCTGATGAAACGCGGCAATGCAGCGCGCGCCCTAGAGATCGGTAGTCAGCCTCTCCTCGCCGAATGCAGAAGCCCTGACACAAAGGAGATACTCGGGATGGCGTATTACCTGTCCTGGGCACAAGCCGGCGCCGCCGATCGACCGGATCTCCTCAATCGGGCTCGGATTCTCTTCCCTACTGGATCACGGCTGATGTACCGCCTGGCGAGCAGCGACCAGACTTCCAGAGCGCTGAAGGATCTGCTGGCCGCGGGAGACTCGATCGACCAGATGGACAACCGAAAGATGACGGCGCTTGCATACGCCTTGTCCACTCAGAACTACGACGTTGCCAGACGCTTGCTGAAGCTGCGTGCCCGAGCCGACCTCCCGATCGGCGAAGCAGAAGTACCTGTTGCGCTGATTCCCGTGATGGCGGACGACTATGCGGGCATCCGGCTGCTACGCCAGTTCGGCGTGGATTACAGCCGGCTCAAGTATCGAGACATGACGGCCATAGATCACGCGAAGCGCATCAGCAATCGCAAGCTGCTGGAGGCTCTGGAGGAGCGCGGGCAACGCCTTTGATGCCCCGCAGCGGCCAGCGCGCGTGGTGTCAACGCCCGCGCCCGCCGTGCAGCTGGCGCGAGACCTGCCAGGCGCACAGGGCCGCCAGCACGGCGCTCAGCAGCGCGGCCCAGAACACGCTGACCAGGCCCAGGCGCGAACTCAGCACGCCGCCGCCCAGGCCACCCAGCACGCCCGGCAGGCCGTAGCCCAGCACGGTGTACAGCGCCTGCCCGCGACCGCGCAGCCGGCCCGGGAAATGGTGCGACAACAGGGCAATGCAGGTCGCGTGGTGCGCCGCAAAGGTGAAGGCGTGCAGGGCCTGCGCCAACAGCAGCACGGGCCAGAGCGCGGCGCCGGCGGCGGTCATGCCCATGCGCAAGGCCATGAGTGCGCCGCACAGCAGCAACCACCCGGAGAGGCTGAGCAAGGGCAACCAGCGGCTCTGGGTATAGAACCAGCCGATCTCGACGATGACCGACACGGCCCACAGCAGGCCGATCACGGTCTTGCTGTAGCCCATCACATCGAGATAGAGCGAGAAGTAGATGTAGATGGCCATGTGCGCCAGCACATGGAAGAACACCGAGGCAAAGAACCACTGCACGGCGCGCTGGCGCAGGATGGGCAGCACAGGCTGGCGCCGCTCGTGCGCCGCCACGGCCTCCTTCAGATCCGGCAATGACCAGGCACTGGCCACGACCAGCAGCAGCGTCGCCACGGTCCAGGCGGGAAAGTGCCCCATGCCGAAGTGCTGGAACCAGGCGCCGGCCGCAAAGACCGTGACGAGGAAACCCAGCGAGCCAAACAGGCGCACGCGGCCGTAGCGGCGCGCGTCGAAGCCGCCGCCGGCGCTGACCAGGTGCGCCAGGGCCGCCTCGCTCATGGGCATCATGGCGCTGGTGTGCAGGAACATCAGCGCCAGCACCAGCGCCAGCCAGGCCACGCCGCCGTTGAACCACAGGCCCAGCGAGACCAGCAGCGCGGCCGTGGCGCCATAGCGCAGCAGCTTGATGCGTTCGCCCGTGTGGTCGGACAGCCAGCCCCAGCCATAGGGCGCGACCAGCCGGGTGGCTGACTGCACCGCCGTGAGCAGGCTGATGGCCAGGATGCTGTAGCCCAGGTCCTTGAGCCACAGCGGCAGATACGGATTGAAAAAGCCGATGTGCGCGAAATACGTCGCCGACAGCGCGGCGAAGGGCAGCAGTTGGCGGCGCGGGACCGTCATGCGCAGGCCGCTACTTCTTTTCGCTCCAGAGCACGCCGCCCGTGGCCCAGTCGGACTTCTTGATGTCCGTGAGGATGACGTCCACCGCCTCGGGCGAGGAGCCCAGGGCCTTGCAGGTGGCTTCGGTGAGGGCCTTGACGAGTTCCTTCTTCTGCTCGGGCGTACGGCCTTCGAACATTTCAACGCGGATGGTGGGCATGGTCTTTCCTTTCAGTCTTTGTAGGAGGAATCAATGCGGTCGAGCCGGCGCAACAGCGCGGGCCACTCGGCGTCGCCGTCGCGCTCGCTGCCGTCACCCACCCACTGGCGATACGTGTGCGCGGCGACGGCCTCAGTCGGCACGATGACCTGGCCGGCGGTAGCGGCCATGGCCTGCAGCTGGGCGCGCGCCGCGCGCTCCAGGTGGTGCATGAGCATGTAAGCCTCGGCCACGGTCTGGCCCACGGTCAGCGTGCCGTGGTTTTCCAGGATGAGGCCATCCAGCTCGCCCAGGTTGGCCACCAGGCGTTGCCCTTCAGCCTCCCCCAGGGCCAGGCCTTCGTAGGCGTGACGCCCCAGGCGCTGAAACAGGCGCATGGCGTGCTGCGTGGTGGGCAAGAGACCGGCCGGCACCATGGCCAGCGCCATGCCCCATTCGGTGTGCAAGTGCAGCACGCAGCGCGCGCTCGCGCGCGCTGCGTGGAGGATGCCGTGGATCGCAAAGCCGGTGGGATTGACCTGGTAGGGCGAGTCGTCGAGCTTGCGGCCCCGCGTGTCCACCTTCACGAGGTTGGAGGCACGGACCTCCTCGAACAGCAGGCCGTAGGGGTTGATGAGGTAGGCACCCTCTTCGCCCGGCACGGCGGCCGAGATGTGGGTATAGATGGTGTCGTCCCAGCCATTGAGGGCGGCCAGGCGGTAGGCGGCGGCCAGATCGATGCGCGTGGCGCGCTCGGCCTCGGTCATCGGCTTGCCGGCCATGGTCTACAGATGACCGGGGATGGGACCGATGGGCAGCTGCACATCACCGCACTGGGCGCGGTGGCGCAGCGCGTGGTCCATCACCACCAAAGCCAGCATGGCCTCGGCGATGGGCGTGGCGCGGATGCCCACGCAGGGGTCGTGGCGGCCCTTGGTGATGACCTCGGTGCTATGACCCTCGACATCGATGGACGCGCGCGGGATCAGGATGGAGCTGGTGGGCTTGATGGCAATGGAGACTTCCAGGTCCTGCCCGGTGCTGATGCCGCCCAGCACGCCACCGGCCTTGTTGCCCTGGAAGCCCTGCGGCGTGAGGCTGTCGCCGTGCGTGCTGCCCTTGTCGGCCACAGCGGCGAAGCCGGCGCCGATCTCTACACCCTTGACGGCGTTGATGCCCATCATGGCATAGGCGATGTCGGCGTCGAGCTTGTCGAACAGGGGCTCACCCAGGCCAACCGGCATGTTCGTGGCCGTCACGCGCAGGCGCGCGCCGCAGGAGTCACCCGACTTGCGCAGCGCCTCCATGTAGGTCTCCAGCGCGGAGACGTCGGCCACCGGGGCGAAGAAGGGGTTGTTCGGCACGTGCGCCCAGGACTCGAAGGGGATGGTGACCTCGCCGATCTGCGTCATGCAGCCACGGAACTCGGTGCCGAACTTTTCCTTCAGCCACTTCTTGGCCACGGCACCGGCTGCCACCATGGGCGCCGTCAGGCGCGCGGAGGAACGGCCGCCACCGCGCGGGTCGCGGATGCCGTACTTGCGCCAGTAGGTGTAGTCCGCATGACCCGGACGGAAGGTCTGGACGATGTTGCCGTAGTCCTTGCTGCGCTGGTCGGTGTTGCGGATGAGCAGGCAGATCGGCGTGCCGGTGGTCTTGCCCTCGTAGACGCCGGAGAGGATTTCCACCGCATCGGGTTCGTTGCGCTGGGTGACGAACTTGGAAGTACCGGGGCGGCGGCGGTCCAGGTCGGGCTGGATGTCGGCCTCGCTCAGGCTCATGCCGGGCGGGCAGCCGTCGATCACGCAGCCGATGGCCGGGCCGTGGGATTCACCGAAATTGGTGACGGTGAAGAGGTGTCCGAAGGTGTTGCCGCTCATGGGGTTCGATTATCCCAGACGGGGCACACCGTCCCGCTATCGGTCGCCTACGCGGCAGGACCGCACCCCGGCGACGGCCATAATGCCCGCCACCCCACTCAGTCCACAGGAGACCGCATGAGCTACCCCCACGTTCGACTCTTCATTGACGGCCAGTGGCAGGACGCGGCCGACGGCCGCACGCTGCCGGTGTTCAACCCGGCCACCGATCAGGAGATCGGGCGGGTGGCCCACGCCGGCACGCCGGACCTGGAACGTGCGCTGGCCGCCGCCCGCAAGGGCTTCGAGACCTGGCGCGACATGCCGGCCATCGAGCGCAGCAAGATCATGCGTCGGGCCGCGGTGCTGCTGCGTGAACGCGCGGACCTGATCGCCGCGCTGCTGACGCAGGAGCAGGGCAAGCCGCTGGCCGAGGCGCGTGGCGAAGTGCTGGCCGGCGCCGAGATCATCGACTGGTTCGCCGATGAGAGCCTGCGCGTCTACGGTCGTGTGGTGCCCTCGCGCGGCAGCCTGGCGCTGCGCCAGATGGTGCTGCGCGAACCGGTCGGCCCGGTGGCCGCCTTCACGCCCTGGAACTTTCCCATCAACCAGATCGTGCGCAAGCTCGCGCCGGCCCTGGCGGCGGGCTGCTCCATGCTGATCAAGGCGGCGGAAGAAACCCCGGCCAGCCCGGCCGCCCTGGTGCAGGCCTTCGCCGACGCCGGCATGCCGCCCGGCGTGATCGGGCTGGTCTATGGCAACCCGGCCGAGATCTCCAGCTACCTGATTCCCAACCCCGTCATCCGCAAGATCACGTTCACCGGCTCCACCCCCGTAGGCAAACAGCTGGCGGCGATGGCCGGCCAGCATATGAAGCGCATGACCATGGAACTGGGCGGACATGCCCCGTTCATCGTGGCCGAGGATGCCGACATCGCACTGGCGGCCAAGATCGCCGGCGCCACCAAATTCCGCAACGCCGGCCAGGTCTGCATCTCGCCCACGCGTTTCCTGGTGCACGAGGCCGTTGCCGACGAATTCGCCGCTGCGCTCAGCGAGCGGGCCCGCACACTGAAGCTGGGTGACGGCCTGGCGGAAGGAACGCAGATGGGTCCGCTGGCCAATCCGCGCCGGCTTGACGCCATGCAGCGCTTCACCGAGGATGCCTTGCGGCGCGGCGCCAAGCTGCTGGCCGGCGGCCAGCGCGACGGGGCCACCGGCCAGTTCTGGCAGCCGACCATCCTGGCCGACGTGCCGCTGGACGCGGCGGTCTTCAACGAGGAGCCCTTCGGTCCGCTGGCCGCCATCCGGCGCATCAAGTCGGTCGAGGAGGCAATCCAGGAGGCCAACCGCCTGTCCTTCGGACTGGCAGCCTACGCCTTCACGCGCTCGCTCCGGCACGCGGACCTGCTGTCGCGCCACCTCGAGGTCGGGATGCTTTGGGTGAACACGCCGGCCCTGCCCTCCGCCGAGTTGCACTTCGGCGGCATCAAGGATTCGGGCCACGGCTCCGAGGGCGGTCCCGAGGCGGTGGACGCCTACCTCAACCTCAAGTCGGTGGCGGTGATGAACGTCTGAGTACCGCCGCCCGCGCCCTTGGGCAGGGCGCAGGGACGCGTGGCGGGCCGGACGCCGCGTTCAGAACTTCGAGTCGGGGACGTCGTCTTCCGGCCAGTCGCGGATGTAGGCCTTGAGCATCTTGTTCTCGAAGTTCTGGGCATCCACCACGGCCTTGGCCACGTCGTAGAAGCTGATCACGCCCATGAGCATCTTCTTGTCCATGACCGGCATGTAGCGCGCGTGGCGCTCCAGCATCATGCGCCGCACCTCGTCGAGCTCGGTCTCCATCGTGCAGGTCAGGGGCGCGTCGTCCATGGCGGTGCGCACGATGGTCGTGCCCACGCTGCCGCCGTTCTTCACCACCTGCTGGATCACCTCGCGGAAGGTCAGCATGCCCACCAGGTCGCCATGGTCCATGACCACCAGCGAGCCGATGTCCTTTTCGCCCATGGTGCCCAGCGCCCGCGCCAGCGGCTCATCGGGGGACACGGTGTACAGGGTGTTGCCCTTGACGCGCAGGATGTCGCTGACTTTCATGGTGTGCTCCTCGTGACTGCCGACGATGTTGTTTGCTTCGAATATAGCCCACAATGGCACCATTGAACCCAGAACAAGGCCGTCGGTCAAGCTGGTGCGGAACACCGGTTTACCCTGATGGCGCATCACGTGGAGACCTTCATGCCCGGCTATTCCGACCCCGGCTTTGACACCCTGGCGCTGCATGCCGGCGCCGCCCCCGACCCGGCCACCGGCGCGCGCGCCGTGCCCATCCACCTCACCACCTCCTTCGTCTTCGAGTCCAGCGACCATGCGGCCGCGCTGTTCAACCTGGAGCGGGCCGGCCATGTCTACAGCCGCATCAGCAACCCCACCAACGCCGTGTTCGAGCAGCGCATGGCGGCACTGGAAGGCGGCATCGGCGCCATCGCCGTGGCCAGTGGCCAGGCCGCGTTGCACCTCTCGGTGGCCACGCTCATGGGCGCGGGCTCGCACATCGTAGCCAGCACCGCCCTGTATGGCGGCAGTCAGAACCTGTTGCACTACACGCTGCGCCGCTTCGGCATCGAGACCACCTTCGTCAAACCGGGCGACATCAACGGCTGGCGTGCCGCCGTGCGGCCGAACACGAAGCTCTTCTTCGGCGAGACTGTGGGCAACCCCGGCCTGGACGTGCTGGACATTCCGACCGTCAGCGCGATAGCCCATGACGCGGGCGTACCGCTGCTGGTCGACTCCACCCTCACCTCGCCCTGGCTCATCAAGCCGCTGGAGCTGGGGGCCGACCTGGTCTACCACTCCGCCACCAAGTTCCTCAGCGGCCACGGCACGGTGATCGGCGGTGTGGTGGTGGACGGCGGCAGCTTCGACTGGGAGGCTTCGGGGAAATTTCCCGAACTGGCCCAGCCTTACGACGGCTTCCACAACATGGTCTTCACCGAGGAGTCGACCGTCGGCGCCTTCCTGCTGCGCGCGCGCCGCGAGGGCCTGCGCGACTTCGGCGCCTGCATGAGCCCGCACACGGCCTGGCTGATCCTGCAGGGCCTGGAGACGCTGCCGCTGCGCATGGCGCGGCACATGGGCAATACCGAGAAGGTGGTTCAGTTCCTGGCCAGCCAGCCCTTCGTGGCGCGCGTCGGCCACCCGCTGCTGGAGAGCCACCCCAGCCACGCGCTGGCGAAAAAGCTGCTGCCGCGCGGCGCCGGCTCGGTGTTCAGCTTCGACATCAAGGGCAACCGCGAGCAGGGCAAGAAGTTCATCGAGACGCTGAAGCTCTTCAGCCACCTGGCGAATGTGGGCGACTGCCGCAGTCTGGTGATCCACCCGGCGTCCACCACGCACTTCCGCATGAGCGACGAGGCGCTGGCCGGCGCCGGCATCTCGCAGGGCACCATCCGCCTGTCCATCGGCCTGGAAGATCCGGACGACCTGATCGACGACCTCAAACGCGCCCTCAAGGCTGCAGAGAAGGCAGGTGCGTGATGGAGCTCATCGTCAACGGCGCCCGCACCTATTGCTACACCGGCGGCAAGTCTTTCGATGCGGCCAAGCCCACGGTGGTCATGATCCACGGCGTGCTCAACGACCACAGCGTCTGGATCCTGCAAAGCCGCTACCTCGCCAACCACGGCTGGAATGTGCTGGCGGTGGACCTGCCCGGCCACTGCCGCAGCGCCGGCGAGGCCCCGGAAACGGTGGAGCAGGCCGCGGACTTCATTGCCGCGCTGCTGGACGCCGCCGGCGTGCAGCGTGCGGCCCTGGTGGGTCACAGCTGGGGCTCCCTGATCGCGCTGGAGGCCGCCGCGCGCTTGCAGGACCGCATCAGCCACCTGGTGCTGGTGGGTACCGCCTTCCCCATGAAGGTCTCGCAGGCGCTGCTGGACGCCTCGCTGAACGAGCCGGAGCAGGCGCTGAAGATGATCAACGTCTTTTCGCGCAGCACCCTGGCCGCGCCGCCCTCGGCGCTGGGCCCGGGCACCTGGGTCTACGGCGCCAGCCTGGCGCTGGGCCGGCGCGTGCTGGCCAGCAACCGCAAGGTGAATCTCTTCCACCGCGGCTTCAAGGCCTGCGACCGCTACGCCAATGGCGAGAACGCGGCGCGACAGATCCGCTGTCCGGTGCTGTTCCTGCTGGGCGGCCAGGACCAGATGACGCCCCCCAAGGCCGCCCAGGGACTGATCACGCAGGCGCGTGAGGCCGGCAAGGCGGTACAGGTGGCGAGCCTGCCGGTAGGCCACCACCAGATGACGGAGACGCCGGACGAAACGCTGTTTGCGATCCGCGACTTCCTGCGGCGGTGACTCCGCCTACTTGCCGGCCAGCAGGCGCGCCAGCGCCTGGTCGGCATCGGCTTTGAGCGGGCTGGCCGGGTAGGTCCGCGCAAAGTCGGCAAAGGCGGTCTGGGCCTGATCCTTCTGGTCGGCCTCGACCAGGGCCATGGCCTTCTGGAATGCGGTCAGCTCGTCGCCGTCGACCGTCTGGGGCTTGGCCTCACCCTTCCAGTAGACGTCGCTGACTTCGACCGCGGCGCCGCGCACCCCGCCCACCGCCGTGGTGTTGCCCAGCTTCTTTTGCGGCGTCAGCTGCTCGATGCGCATGCGCAGCTTTTCCCAGAAGCCGGACCAGCTGTCGCCGCTGTCGGCCGCATGCGCCAGGGGCGCCAGCAGGCACAGCGCCAGCAGTGCGGGATAGGTCTTCTTCATGGTGCTACTCCTTGTTTCTTCGGCGCGGCCCTGGTGCGGCTGGACGACAGGGTGTTCATCAGCTCCAGCCCCAGGGCCTTGTACTTGGTGGCCATGGCCGGGTCCACCTTCTGCGCCCGCGTGAAGGCCTCCTTGGCCTTGTCGACATGCTTGCCCGCCTTGTAGGCCTGGGCCAGGTTGATCAGGATTTCCGCGTCCTTCGGGTC
>JAJZUZ010000072.1 GCA_021845965.1 Pseudomonadota bacterium
TCGAACTTGCCCGGGCCGTGGTAGGCCACCGGGTCGGCCTCGGCCAGCTTGTAGCCCTGGCCCTTTTTCGTCACCACGTGCAGGAACTGCGGGCCCTGCAGGTGCTTGATGTTCTCCAGCGTGGGAATCAGCGACTCGAGGTCGTGGCCGTCGATGGGGCCGATGTAGTTGAAGCCGAATTTCTCAAAGAGCGTGGCCGGCACGACCATGCCTTTGGCATGCTCCTCGATGCGCTTGGCGAGTTCGAACAGCGGCGGCGCGCCCTTGAGCACGGTCTTGCCCACGTTCTTGGCGGCGGCGTAGAAACGCCCGCTCATGAGTTGCGCCAGGTAGCGGTTGAGCGCGCCCACCGGCGGGCTGATGGACATGTCGTTGTCGTTGAGGATGACCAGCAGCCTGCAGTCTTCCACGCCGCCGTGGTTGAGCGCCTCGAAGGCCATGCCGGCCGTCATTGCGCCGTCTCCGATGACGGCAATCGCGTGCCGGTCCTCGCCCTTCTGGCGCGCCGCCAGGGCCATGCCCAGCGCGGCCGAGATGGAGGTGCTGCTGTGCGCCGTGCCGAAGGCGTCGTACTCGCTCTCGCTGCGCACGGGAAAGCCGCTGATGCCGCCCAGCTGGCGCAGCGTGCTCATGCGCTCGCGCCGGCCGGTCAGGATCTTGTGCGGATAGGTCTGGTGGCCCACGTCCCACACCAGGCGGTCATGCGGCGTGTTGAAGACGTAGTGCAGCGCCACCGTGAGCTCCACGGTACCGAGGTTGGAGCTGAGGTGGCCGCCGGTCCTGGACACGCTCTCCAGCAGGAAGGCACGCAGCTCGTCGGCCAGCGTGCGCAGCTGCGCGCGCGGCAGCTTGCGCAGCTCGGCCGGGTCGTTGACCGTCTGCAGCAGGGGGTAGGTGGCACTCGTCATCATCAACTCGTTCAGTTCACACGGTCCACCACCATGCCGGCCAGCGCGCGCAGGGCGCGCGTGTCGGGCAGGCCGGAGGCATCGAGCGCGGCCAGGGCCTGGTCGTACAGCGCCTGCGCATAGGCACGCGAGCGCTCCAGGCCGAGGATGGACACATAGGTGGGCTTGTCCTGCTCGGCGTCCTTGCCGGCGGTCTTGCCCAGGGTGGCAGAGTCAGCCGTCACGTCCAGGATATCGTCCACCACCTGGAACGCCAGGCCGATGGCCGCGCCGTAGTCACCCAGGGCCGCGTACTCGGCCGCCGAGACTTCGCCGCAGGCAGCGCCCATCAGCACACTGCCCTGCAGCAGCGCACCGGTCTTGAGGCGGTGCATCTGGCGCAGTTGATCTTCAGTGAGCTTCACGCCCACGCTGGCCAGGTCGATGGCCTGGCCGCCGGCCATGCCCGCGCTGCCGGCCGCATGCGCCAGCAGGCGGCACAGGCGCGCCTGCATGGCCTCGGGCACGCCGTCGTCAGCGGGCGTGAGCAGCTCGAAGGCCAGCGCCTGCAGCGCATCGCCGGCCAGCAGGGCGCCGGCCTCGCCGTATTTCACGTGCACCGTCGGCTTGCCCCGGCGCAGTACATCGTTGTCCATGCAGGGCATGTCGTCGTGCACCAGCGAATAGGCATGGATCAGTTCCACGGCGCAGGCGGCGCGCACGGCGGCCTGGCCGTTGCCGCCCACGGCCTCGCTGGCCGCCAGCACCAGCAGGGGGCGCAGGCGCTTGCCGCCGTCGAGGACGGCATAACGCATGGCCTCGCCCAGGCCGGCCGGTGCCTCGACACCGACCCAGTTCTCCAGCGCACGCTCCACCCGCTCCAGCCGCTCGCCGCTCCAGGCGCGCAAATCGAAAGTCGTCATGGGGATTACTCGGGTGTCCATGTCTTGAGGGCGCCTTCGTCCAGCACCTTGATCTGGTCTTCCACGGCCTCCAGCTTGTCGCGGCAGTACTTCAGCAACTCCGCGCCGCGCTGGTAGCCCGAGAGCAGCTGCTCCAGCGGCATGTCGCCGGATTCCAGCCGGCCCACCAGCTGTTCAAGCTCCTGCAGCGCCGCCTCATAGCTGGCGGGGGTGGTCGACGTGGAGGTGGCCTTGGGCATGGAGTGTCCGCAATGTAAACCGCGCATTTTAGGCGTTTGGCCTGCATCTGGCTGACAGCAAGGCCCGCCTGCGAACCTTGAATTCGCGGCCCGGGGCGCCAAATCGGACCCAGGCCGGCCGAAACGCTGACCCCCGGGGTACAATCGCGGGCTCTCTTCGGCTTTCGGATACCTCCGTAGCCCTTTTCGTTCCATGCGCCTCTGGGCGTACCTCCCTGTGGGGAGTCTTTAGGTCAGGTCACCCATGTCTGATTTAAGTCTTCAACTGCAGCAGGCGCACAGCCAACTACCAGTTTCGAGCTATTTCGACGAGGCGCTGTTTCAGCGCGAAATGGCGCTCATCTTCCAGCGCGGGCCCCGCTACGTGGGGCACGCCGCCAGTGTGCCCGAGGTGGGCGACTACCATGCCCTGCCGCATGAAAAGGAAGGGCGCGCGCTGGTGCGCACGCCGCAGGGCGTGGAGCTGATCTCCAATGTCTGCCGCCATCGCCAGGCCATCATGCTCAAGGGCCGCGGCTCGCTCAACCACACCGGAAAGGGCAGCGCCGGCGGCAACATCGTCTGCCCGCTGCACCGCTGGACCTACAGCGCCCAGGGCCAGCTGATCGGCGCGCCGCATTTCGCGCACGACCCCTGCCTGAACCTGAACAACTACAAGCTGCGCGAATGGAACGGCCTGCTGTTCGAGGACAACGGCCGCGACATCGCCGCTGACCTGGCCGGCATGGGCCCGCGCGCCGAACTCGATTTCTCCGGCTACACGCTGGACCGCGTGGAGCTGCACGAGTGCAACTACAACTGGAAGACCTTCATCGAGGTCTACCTGGAGGACTATCACGTCGGCCCTTTCCACCCCGGCCTGGGCCACTTCGTGACCTGCGACGACCTGACCTGGGAGTTCAAGGAGAACTACTCGGTGCAGACGGTGGGTGTGTCCACCGCCTTCCAGCGCCCGGGCTCGCCGGTCTACCAGCGCTGGCACGACGCCCTGCTGAAGTACCGCGACGGCCAGCAACCCGAACGCGGCGCGATCTGGCTGACCTACTACCCGCACATCATGGTCGAGTGGTACCCGCATGTGCTGACCGTGTCCACGGTGCACCCGATCAGCGTGGACAAGACGCTGAACATGGTGGAGTTCTACTACCCGGAAGAGATCACCGCCTTCGAGCGCGAGTTCGTCGAGGCCCAGCAGGCCGCCTACATGGAGACCTGCATCGAGGACGACGAGATCGGCGAGCGCATGGACGCGGGACGCAAGGTCCTGTTCGAGCGCGGTGACAACGAGGTCGGGCCGTATCAGAGCCCCATGGAAGATGGCATGCAGCATTTCCATGAGTGGTATCGGAGGCAGATGGGGTTGTGATTTGCGGGGAGTCTCTTTCCCCAACACACCCTTTCTTCTTTTTTGCCTTTCCCTTGCGGGATGCCTTCTCTCCCCCCACTCTCCCCCCCGCCCCTCTCTACCCCCGCCGGGGTAGAGAGGGGAGCCCTGATTTGGTTTCTGGTCTCCGGCTACGCTTCTACGGCGCGGGAGGTCGCGTTGCATGCTGGCGCGCCCCGACCACCAGGAAACGGTCGTAGAGAACTCGCACGGACCAGCACGCCACCGCTGGCGGCTGCGCCGGCCAGCAACGAAACCTGTCTCGCGAACAGCTGGCCGCAAAGCGGCCGCTGTCGTTGGCACACGAAGGAAGAACCCTTTACTACGACCGCAGGCAAGCAGTCTTGGCTTACCTCAGGCGGTGGCGACGCCCCGCTCCGTAGAAGCCTGTCCAAGACGCCAGCCCCCAAATCCAGGCTCCCCTCTCTGCCCCCGGCGGGGGGCAGAGAGGGGCGGGGGGGAGAGTGGGGGGTAGAACAGTGCCTCGCCAGAGAAAGACCACAAGCAACAAGACAAAAAAAGAGGGAACACTGAATGCAAGCCCTCTGGATGGTCCTCGGTGCCTTCTTCTTCGCCACCATGGGCGTGGCCGTGAAGTACGCCTCGGCCAGCTTCAACACCTTCGAGATCGTCTTCTACCGCGGCCTCATCAGCATCGCCTTCATGGCCGTGGTGCTGCGCGGGCGCGGCATGCCGCTGAAGACGCCGGTGCCCTTCATGCACGCCTGGCGCACCCTGGTCGGCGGGGCAGCGCTCACCGCCTGGTTCTACGCCATCGCCCACCTGCCGCTGGCCACGGCCATGACACTGAACTACATGAGCGGCATCTGGGTGGCGGCCTTCATCATCGGCGGGGCCTTGCTCTACGGCAAAGCCGAGCGCCAGGGGCCGCTGCTGGCCACCGTGCTGCTGGGTTTTGCCGGCGTGGTGCTGACGCTGCGCCCCACCATCGACCAGAACCAGCTCTTTGCCGGCCTGATCGGCCTGCTCTCGGGCATGAGCGCCGCGCTGGCCTATATGCAGGTCACGGCGCTGGGCCGCGTGGGCGAGCCGGTGGGCCGCACGGTGTTTTACTTCGCCGTCGGCACCACGGTCACCGGCGCCGTGGGCACGCTGTTCGCCGGGTTCACGCCCTGGGCGCAGATCAGCTGGACAGCGGCCATCTGGCTCATCCCCATCGGCGTACTGGCCTCGCTGGGCCAGTGGTGCATGACACGTGCCTACGCGCACGGCCACACGCTGGTGGTGGCCAGCCTGCAGTACTCGGGCATCGTGTTCGCGTCGCTCTACAGCCTGCTCCTGTTCGGCGACCGGATTCCGCCCTCGGCCTGGCTGGGCATCACGCTCATCGTCGTCAGCGGCGTGGCCGCCACCTTCCTGCGCGAACGCGCCATCCCCGATACTCCCGCCGAAGAACACTAGGAGACCGCCATGTACACCACCCTGATCAGCGCCGAGCAGCTCAAGCACCTGGTGCACGACCACAAGCCGCTGATGATCTTCGACTGCAGCTTCGAGCTGATGAAGCCGGCCGAGGGCGACCAGCAGTACGAGCGCCTGCGCATCGCCGGCGCCGTGCGGGCCGATCTGGACCGCCACCTGAGCGCCAAGGACAAGTCGCAGGCCGTCAACGGCGGCCGCCATCCCCTGCCCAAACGCGAAGTCTTTGCCGCCTGGCTGGCCAGCGTGGGCTTTCGCAGCGATATGCAGGCCGTGGTCTACGACCGCCAGGGGGCCAACTACTGCGGCCGCCTGTGGTGGATGCTCAAGTGGGTCGGCCATGAGGCCGTGGCCGTGCTCGACGGCGGCCTGCCGGCCTGGGAGGCCGTCAACGGCCCCGTGGCCACCGGGCCGGACAGCCCGCGCGTGCCCTCCGCTTTCCAGGCCGGCGAGCCGCGCGCGGTGCTGGCGAGCACCGCGGACGTGCTCAAGCACCTGGACCTGCCGGACCAGACGCTGATCGATGCGCGCGCCCCGGCGCGCTATCGCGGCGAGGTGGAACCGCTGGACCCGGTGGCCGGCCACATCCCCGGGGCGCTGAACCGCCCGTTCGGCGAGAACCTGGGCCCCGATGGCAAGTTCAAGTCGCCCGCGCAGCTCAAGAGCGAATTCCTGCAACTGCTCGGCACGCGCAATCCGCGCAGCGTGGTGCACCACTGCGGCAGCGGCGTGAGCGCCGTGCCCAATGTGCTGGCCATGGAGATCGCCGGCCTGGGCCGCACCGCACTGTACGCGGGGAGCTGGAGCGAATGGTGCAGCGACCCGGCGCGGCCGGTGGCGCAGGGCTGACCCGGCGCGCCGGCCGCCCATGAGCAGCGAGACGCGCGAGCAGTGGCAGTCACGCCGGGGCTTCCTGCTGGCGGCCGTCGGCTCGGCCGTGGGCCTGGGCGATATCTGGCGCTTTCCCTATGTCGTCGGTGAGAACGGCGGCGGCGCCTTCCTGCTGGTCTACCTGCTCGTCGTGCTGGTCATCGGTGTGCCGCTGCTGCTGGGCGAGTTCGCGCTGGGGCGACGCATGCAGAGCGAAAGCGCCACCGCCGTCGCCCGGCTCGTGCCGGCGTCGCGCTGGCGCCATGCCGGCCTGATCGGGGTCATAGCCGCCGGCCTGATCCTCGCCTACTACGCGGTGATTGCCGGCTGGGTCTTCAAGTACGCAGCGCTCTACCTCGGCGCTTCGCCCCAATTGCTGGCCCAGGAGGGCCATGCCGCCCTGTTCCAGGCGTACGTGGCCCGGCCGCTGGAACCACTGGCGTGGCAGCTGCTGGGCATGGCCCTGACCACGGCCGTCATCGCCAAGGGGGTGGAAAAAGGCATCGAGCGCCTCAGCGTCTGGCTCATGCCGCTGCTGGCGCTGCTGCTGGTCGGGCTGGCCGTGCACAGCGCCACACTGCCGGGTTTCGGCCGCGGGCTGGCCTTCCTGTTTCAGCCGGACTGGGCCATGCTGGCCCGGCCCGATCTCTATCTTGCGGCCCTGGGCCAGACCTTCTTTTCCATCGGCCTGGCCATGGGCGTGATGGTCACGTACGGCAGCTACCAGCCGGCCACCCGTCCCCTGCCCGGCGCGGCCGTGGCCATTTCGCTGGCCGACACGCTGTTCGGGGTCATTGCCGGGCTGGTCATCTTCCCCGCCGTGTTCAGCTTCGGGCTGGACCCGGCGCAGGGTTCGAGCCTGACCTTCGCCGTGCTGCCCCAGGTATTTGCCCAGTTGCCCGGCGGCCGGCTGGTCGGGGCGCTCTTCTTCCTGCTGCTGTCCATTGCCGCGCTGACCTCCATGGTGTCGCTGCTGGAAGTCACCGTGGCTTACGCCATGCAGCGTTGGCGCTGGTCGCGGCCGCGCGCCAGCCTGTGCTTGGGCGGCCTGCTCTTTCTGCTGGGCATGCCGGCCTCGCTGGGCTTCGGTGCCTGGGCCGGCCTGCCCCTGCCGGGCGGGCACACGATCCTCGACGCCATGGACTTCTTCGCGGTCGAACTGCTGCTGCCGCTCAATGGTGTGCTGCTGGCCGTGCTGCTGGGCTGGCTCTGGCCGCGCCACGAGGCCATGGAGGCTGCCGACCTGCACGCGCGTCGCCTGGGCCGCCTCTGGCACTTCAGCCTGCGCTACCTGGTACCCGTGCTGGTGCTGACCGTGCTGGCCGGCAGCGTATACCGGACGTGACCCTGTGGAATTCCGCCAGCCCCCGGCCGGCACGGCCGGCGCCTGGGTTATGGTTGCGGGATGAACCCGACCTCGATCCAACTCATCGGCGCCGTGCTGTTCGCACTCGCCGTCCTCCACACCTTCTCGACCAAGTTCTTCGAACACCTCGCCCATACCCGGCCGCGCCACGCCGGCGTCTGGCACCTGCTGGGCGAGGTGGAGGTGGTGTTCGGCTTCTGGGCCATGGTGCTGATGGTCTGCATGTTCGCCCTCAATGGCAAGCAGGAAGCCACCGCCTACCTGGACAGCCGCAATTTCACCGAGCCCATGTTCGTGTTCGTGATCATGGTGATCGCCGGCACCCGGGCCATCCTGCAGTTCGCCGGCGCGCTGGTGCGTCTGGTCGCCAGCTTCCTGCCGCTGCCGCGCGGCATGGCCCTGTACTTCCTGGTGCTGGCCCTGGTGCCGCTGCTGGGCTCCTTCATCACGGAGCCGGCGGCCATGACGCTGGCGGCCCTGATGCTGCGCGACACGCTGTTCGCGCAGCCCGTCTCGCGCAAGCTGAAGTACGGCACGATCGGCGTGCTCTTCGTCAACATCTCGATTGGCGGCACGCTCACGCCCTTTGCCGCGCCGCCGGTGCTGATGGTGGCGGCGCAGTGGAACTGGGACCTGTGGTTCATGATTTCCAATTTCGGCTGGAAGGCGGCCATTGCCGTGCTGCTCAACGCCGGCTGCGCCATGCTGCTGTTCCGCAGGGAACTCGGCCACATGGCGGCCAGGCCGGCCCAGGCCGTGCCCGGCGTGCCCTGGCCGGTGGTGGTGGTGCACCTGCTGTTCCTGCTGGGGGTGGTGGTGTTCGCCCACCACCCGGCGGTGTTCATGGGCTTGTTCCTGTTCTTCATGGGCTTCGCCACGGCCTATGCGCGCCACCAGGACCGCCTGATCCTGCGCGAGGGCCTGCTGGTGGCCTTCTTCCTGGCCGGCCTGGTGGTGCTGGGCGGCCAGCAGCAGTGGTGGCTGCAGCCGGTGTTGATGGGCATGGACGCCACCACCGTGTTCTTCGGCGCCACGGCCCTGACGGCCATCACCGACAACGCCGCCCTGACCTACCTGGGCTCGCTGGTGCAGGGCCTGAGCCAGGAGTTCAAGATCGCGCTGGTGGCTGGCGCCGTGACGGGCGGCGGCCTGACAGTGATCGCCAATGCGCCGAATCCGGCCGGCGTGTCCATCCTGCGCAGCAAGTTCGAGGACCACACCATCAATCCGCTGGGTCTGCTGATCGCCGCCCTGCCGCCGACCCTCGTGGCGGTGCTGGCGTTTCGCGTGCTGTGAAGGCTAATGTCCGTGCAGGAATTGCATGGCGGCATTGAGCAGGTAGAGCGCCAGTAAAGCAAGACTGGACCAGCTGGCGATACGCCATACCCGCGACACCGGTCGGTAGGCCAGGGACGCAATCACGATGCCACTCATCAGAATGGCCGTCATGGCCGACACCAGGTGCGTCGTCGACACATGGTCGTAGAGGGAGCCGGGCCGGTAGGCGAAGTCATCGACAACCAGGATCAGCACGTCGAACAGATTGCTGCCCAACAGGTTGCCGAACGCCATGTCGATCGCCCCAATGCGCATGGCCCCCAAAGTGGTCGCCAGTTCCGGCACCGACGTGGCAAACGCCACAAACAGGGTCCCGACGAAGGAGTTCGACCAGCCCATCACCCGGGCCAGTTCCACGCCGATCATGGGCAGCCAGATGCCTGCGCCGACAATCACGCCGGAGGCAATGCCGTAGCCCATCAGTGCCGCCTTGAGCGGCACGTCAGGGCGCTCGGCGCTCACGGCGCTGGCGGCGCGCTGCTCCGTGAGATAGAGCGCACGCATCGCCACCAGATAGCTCACGAAGATCAACGGGCTGGCGAGACTGACATGCCCGATGGAGGGCATCAGGCCCTGGGCACCCAAGGCCAGGGCCAGGCCCACGCCGGCCAGCAGCATGACGCCGAATCCTGCCGACACGACATGTCCACGGCCCGCCGCCAGTGCGTAGATGGCGCCTTTGCGATAGGACACATCGACCACGGCCAGAATTGCCAGATTGAAGACGCAACTCCCCAGGACATCACCCACCGCGATGTCGGGCGCAGCAGCCACCGTCACCGCGCTCAAACCCGTCACCAGTTCCGGCAGTGACGTGACCGTCGCCAGCAGCACCAGGCCGATCCAGTTGCGAGACAGTCCGGTATGCGCCGCAATCGCATTCCCGTACCGGCTCAGACGCACGCCAGCAACACCGATGAGGCCGGCGCACAGGAAGAATTGCAGCCAGATCAGGAGGAAGTGGTTCATGGTTTCGGATACATCCCTGCGCACACGGTGAGCGGTCGAATATCTCGGGGGCCGGCGGCGGGCCCGGCCATTGCCAGCTCCGGGACGCTACGCTGGCGCCAGGCAGCCTGGTCAAGGTCGGCACGCATGGACCAGCGAAAGTCTACCCATTCCTGGACCGGCACTCATCCTGACAAGCCTGTCGATTGCAGGGCAACGGTCCACGGGCCGGATCCTTCATGCCGCGGCTGTCCTTCGGCCCCGCCATACCCCTTGCCGTGCTGGCATTTCGCCGGCTGCGGGTCTAGACTGCACGGATGCAGCCGCGCATCACCGTCATCACACTCGGGGTCGACGACCTGGAGCGCGCGCTGCGCTTCTACCGTGATGGCCTGGGTTTTCGCACCGAGGGCATCGTCGGCGCCGAGTTCGACCACGGTGCGGTGGTCTTCATCGATCTGCAGGCCGGCCTGAAGCTGGCCCTGTGGCCGCGCAGCAGCCTGGCGCGCGACACCGGCCTGGCGGTCTCGCCGCCCAGCCCGACCGAACTCTCGCTCGGCCACAACGTCGCTTCACGCGAGGAGGTGGATGCCGTGATGCAGCGGGCCGCGCACGCCGGCGCGGCCATCGTCAAACCGGCCCAGGTGACCTTCTGGGGCGGTTACGCCGGTTATTTCCAGGACCCCGACCGGCACCTGTGGGAGGTGGTCTGGAATCCGCAGTGGGCAGGCCCCTGAGGCGCCTGTCTCAGGAGCCGAGCCGGTCCGGTGCACCGGAGCCCACCGGACGCGCCTCGACGTCGATGACGTCCTCCGCGCGTGCCGGCTGCGCCTGGCCGGCGCGATAGAAGCGCTGCCACGGCGCGCCGCGCAGCAGGGTGATGACCAGCGGCTGCACCGGCCGACCGGTGAGGCGCGCCCACAGCGCGCGCAGGCTCCACAGCAGGAGCAGCACCAGCGCCACCGCCAGCAGGCTGAGCACAAAGACCGCCCCCATCAGCACCAGCAAGGTGCGCAGGAGAAGGCGCAGGACAGTATGAAGCAGATCAGGCACAGACATTTCGCATAGATGGGCGCGCGCGGCCGGCTTGCAAGGCCCCCGCAGAAAAGCGGCTGCCGAAGGCGGCGGTCTCAATGGGCATGGGTCACGGCGCTGGCCAGCGTCACGAGAGCGATGCCCGCCAGCAGCCAGGCGATCTGCGCCAGCGTCTCGCGCAAGGAGAGGCGCTTCTGCAGCTGCGGAATCAGGTCGGCCAGGGCCACGTAGATGAAGCTGCTGGAGGCGACCACCAGGAAATAGGTGATGTACGCGCGCAGCAGGTCCACCAGCCAGTAGCCCACCAGCCCGCCCAGGGCGGTGATGGCGCCGGCCAGCGTGACCTTTACCAGGGCCGCCTGCCGTGTGCCGCTGCTGACGCGCAGCACCGCCAGGTCGCCCATGTGGTGCGGCACCTCATGGGCCAGCACCGCCAGGGCGGCAATCAGGCCCAGGCGCAGGTCGGCCACGAAGGCCGAAGCGATGAGGATGCCGTCGCCGAAGCAGTGCACGCTGTCGCCGGCCAGCACGGTCCAGCCGCGGGAGATCGGGCCATGACTGTGGGCATGGGCATGCCCGTGTCCGGGCTCATGCTCATGATGCTCGCCCCCGGCCGCATCAACATCGTGGTGATGCTCGTGGCCGTGGTGCCAGAGCTCGGCCTTGTCGAGCAGGAAGAAGAACACCACCCCCACCAGCAGGGTGACGAACAG
>JAJZUZ010000073.1:0-2758 GCA_021845965.1 Pseudomonadota bacterium
CGCGCTCGGTCTTGCGGTCCAGGTTGAACTTGAGCACCTGCAGCAGCGAGCCCAGCAGGCTGGAGCGCATGACGCCCATCTGGCTGGCGATGGGGTTGAGCAGCTTGATGGGGTTGGGGTTGCCGGCCAGCTCGATCTCCCAGCGCTCGTCCACGAAGCTGTAGTTGATGGTTTCCTGGTAGCCCAGCGCGGCCAGCTGGCGGCGCACGGCAAAGGGGCTGCGCTGCGACTCCAGCCGGCTCTTGGGCACCACGGGCGCCTGCGGCGGCGTGTGGGGCAGCTTGTCGTAGCCGATGAGGCGGGCCACCTCTTCGATGAGGTCTTCCTCGATCTGCAGGTCGAAGCGGTACAGCGGGGGCTGCACGGTCACGGTGCCCTGCCCTTCGGTCACCGGCAGACCCAGGCGCTTGAGCGCGTCGGCACACTGCGCCTGCGTCACCGGCATGCCGATGACCTTGGCCGCACGCGCCACGCGCAGCGTGACGGGCTGGGCCACGGGCATCTTGACCTGGTGGTCGTCGATGGGGCCGCAGGCGGTGTCGGGCGTGCCGCAGATCTCGACGATGAGCTGGGTGATACGCTCGATGTGCTCCACGGTCAGGGCCGGGTCCACCCCGCGCTCGAAGCGGTGGCCGGCGTCGGTGGCGAAGTTGTAGCGGCGCGAACGGCCGGCTATTGAACGCGGCCACCAGAAGGCGGCTTCCACGTAGACGTTGCGGGTGTCGTCGGACACGGCGGTGGCGTCGCCGCCCATGATGCCGGCCAGCGATTCGAGGGCCTTGTCGTCGGCGATGACGCCGACTTCAGCGTCGACGGTGACGGTGTTGCCGTTGAGCAGCTTGAGCTGTTCGCCCGGCTTGCCCCAGCGCACGTCCAGCGCGCCGTGGATCTTGTCCAGGTCGAAGATGTGGCTCGGGCGGCCGTATTCGAACATCACGTAGTTGGAGATGTCCACCAGCGCGGTCACGCTGCGCTGGCCGCAGCGGGCCAGGCGGTCCACCATCCACTGCGGGGTGGCGGCCTTGGTGTTGACGTTGCGCACGATGCGGCCGGAGAAACGGCCGCAGAGGTCGGGCGCGCTCACCTTGACGGGCTGCACATCCTTGATCTTGGCGGCCACGGGGACAATGGCCGGCGTCTTGAGCGGTGCGCCGGTCAGCGCGGCCACTTCACGTGCCACGCCGTAGACGGACAGGCAGTGCGCGAGGTTGGGCGTGAGCTTGAGGGTGAAGAGCGTGTCGTCGAGCTTGAGGTACTGGCGGATGTCCTGGCCGATGGGGGCGTCGGCCGGCAGCTCCAGCAGGCCGCCGTGGTCTTCGGACAGCTTGAGTTCGCGGGCCGAGCACAGCATGCCCTGGCTCTCTACGCCGCGCAGCTTGCCCAGCTTGATGTGGAAGGGTTTGCCGTCTTCACCGGGAGGGAGTTCCGCGCCGACCAAAGCACACGGCACCTTGATGCCAGGGCGGGCGTTGGGCGCGCCGCAGACAATGTTAAGCACAGCCCCTTGCCCTGCATCCACCTGACAAACGCGGAGACGATCCGCATTAGGGTGTTGCACGGCTTCCGTGATCTCACCGACGACGATCTTGGTGAAAGGCGGGGCCACGGGGCGCAGCTCTTCCACCTCCAGGCCGGCCATGGTGAGGGTGTCGGCCAGTTGCTGGGTGGACAGCGGCGGGTTGCAGAATTCGCGCAGCCAGGACTCGGGGAATTGCATTTGTAGTTCTCGGCTGAATTATTTGAATTGGCTCAGGAAACGCAGGTCGCCGTCGAAGAACAGGCGCAGGTCGTTCACGCCGTAGCGCAGCATGGTGAAGCGGTCCAGGCCCATGCCGAAGGCAAAGCCGATGTACTTCTCGGGGTCCAGGCCCATGTTGCGCACCACGTTCGGGTGCACCTGGCCGGAGCCGGCCACTTCCAGCCAGCGGCCGGCCAGCGGGCCGCTCTGGAACTGGATGTCGATCTCGGCGCTGGGCTCGGTGAAGGGGAAGAAGCTGGGGCGGAAGCGCAGCACCAGGTCGTCGCGCTCGAAGAAGGTGCGGCAGAACTCGGTGAAGAGGTACTTGAGGTCCTTGAAGCTCACGTTCTCACCGAGCCACAGGCCTTCGCACTGGTGGAACATGGGCGAGTGGGTGGCGTCGCTGTCCACGCGGTAGGTGCGGCCCGGGGCGATGACGCGAATTTCCGGCATCGGCTCACCTGCCTTCGCTTTGGCCTGATGCGCGGCCACATGCTGCAGGGCGTGGCGCACCTGCACCGGGCTGGTGTGGGTGCGCAGCAGGTTGGGCGCCTTGGCGCTGCCACCTTCGACGTAGAAGGTGTCGTGCATGGAGCGCGCGGGATGGTCTTCGGGCGTGTTGAGGGCGGTGAAGTTGTACCAGTCGGCCTCGATCTCGGGGCCCTGGGCCACTTCGAAGCCCATGGAGCCGAAGATGGCCTCCAGGCGTTCCATGGTCAGGCTCACGGGGTGCAGGCCGCCGTTGCCACGCGCGCGGCCCGGCAAGGACACGTCGAGCGCCTCGGCCTGCAGCTGCTTTTGCAGCTCGGCATCGGCCAGGGCCTGGCGGCGGGCGTTGAGCGCGGCCTCGATGGCCTGCTTGGCCACGTTGATGGCGGCGCCGCGGGTTTTCTTCTCTTCCACGGACAGGGCGCCCATGCCCTTCATCAGCTCGGTGATGCTGCCGGTCTTGCCGAGGAAGCGCGCCTTGGCGTTTTCCAGGTCGGCCGGGGTGGCGGCCTGCGCGAAGGCGGTTTGTGC
>JAJZUZ010000073.1:2858-11086 GCA_021845965.1 Pseudomonadota bacterium
GATCAAGCAGCCAGCTTGGCCTTGGCTTTCTCCACGAGGCCGGCAAAAGCCGCCATGTCGTGCACGGCGATGTCGGCCAGCACCTTGCGATCGATCTCGATCTGGGCCTTCTTCAGGCCGTTGGTGAACTGGCTGTACGTCATGCCGCACTGACGGGCTGCCGCGTTGATACGGGCAATCCACAGCTGACGGAAGACACGCTTCTTGGCACGGCGGTCACGGTAGGCATATTGCCCGGCCTTCATCACCGCTTCTTTGGCGATGCGGAAGACATTACCGCGGCGACCGCGGAAGCCCTTGGCCAGGGCGAGAACTTTCTTGTGACGGGCGCGGGCCGTTACACCACGTTTGACGCGAGGCATGTGTTACTCCTTGTTCGTCGTTGATTAAATGCCCTGGCCGGGCAGCATCTGTGCCATGTGACCCATATTGGTCGCATGCACGGTGACTGCGCCACGCAGTTGGCGTTTGTTCTTGGTGGTCTTCTTGGTCAGGATGTGACGCTTGAAGGCTTGGCCGCGCTTGACGGTACCACCGGGACGAACGCGGAAGCGTTTCTTCGCCGCGCTCTTGGTCTTCATCTTGGGCATTACATGCTCCTTTTCCTTGTGCTCGTGAGGCGCCGCAACACCCGTTGCGTACTTGTTGGCCCCGAGCCACTTGTTGAACGGCGGGTTTTCACCCTCCGCTCTTCAGGCGCCGGGTCTGACTCCGACGCCCGCGCCACGGGGCTGATCCCGCTGCGCTTTCGGGAAAGCTCTCGCCTTCCCGGCATTTCCTGCCGGTCTCGCAACCCGCAGAAAAAAACTTAACCCTGTGCCGAGGCCGGAGCGGCTTCGGCGGGCTTGGCTGCACCGGCAGCACCGCCCTTTTTCTTGCCCGGCGCGATCATCATGATCATCTGCCGGCCTTCGAGCTTGGGGAACTGCTCGACCACGATCAGGTCCCCCAGATCGGCACGCATGCGGTCCAGCATGGCCATGCCCAGCTCCTGGTGCGTGATCTCTCGACCACGGAAGCGCAAGGTAATCTTGCACTTGTCACCTTCTTCCAAGAAGCGCTTGATGTTGCGCAACTTGATGTTGTAGTCGCCATCGTCGGTACCGGGCCGGAACTTGATTTCCTTGACCTCGATGACCTTCTGCTTCGATTTCGCCTCGGCGGCCTTCTTCTGCTCCTGGTACTTGAACTTGCCGTAGTCCACCAGGCGGCACACGGGAGGGGAGGCGGTGGCCGCGATTTCGACCAGATCCACATCCATCTCGCCTGCCAGTCGCAGGGCCTCAGCCAGACTCATCACCCCCATCGGCTCGTTTTCCGGGCCGGACACCCGGACTTCGGGCGCCATGATTTCACGGTTCAGGCGGTGCTTGCGTTCTTCGCGCTGGCGGCGATCACGAAATTCAGTAGCGATGGTTCAATTCCTTAAAGCTTTGTCGCACGAGGCGACTCAAAGCCGCCCCGGTACGCGCCAAAAGCCAGAGTTACTGCCCTTGCGGGGCGGGCTCGACCGACTTGTGAGCGATGTCGTCCACGATGAGTTGCACAAAGGCTTCGAGGGACATCACACCGAGGTCTTTGTTACCCCGGGCACGCACTGCGACGGCACCGGCTGCCTTCTCCTTGTCGCCTGCGACAACGATGTAAGGCAGCTTTTGCATCGAATGCTCGCGTATTTTATACGTAATTTTCTCGTTGCGCAGGTCAGTCTGGACCCTAAGTTCTTGATTTGGCACAGATTTCTGCAGTTTCCGGGCGATTTCCTGGCAGTAATCGGCCTGTGCGTCGGTGATATTGAGCACGGAAACCTGCACCGGAGCCAGCCAGGTGGGCAGCGCGCCGGCGTGTTCCTCGATCAGGATGCCGATGAAACGCTCCAGGCTGCCCAGGATGGCGCGGTGGAGCATGACGGGGCGGTGGCGGTTGCCGTCCTCCCCCACGTACTCGGCGTCCAGGCGCTCGGGCATGGAGAAATCGACCTGGATGGTGCCGCATTGCCAGTGGCGGCCGATGGCGTCCTTCAGGGTGTATTCGATCTTGGGGCCGTAGAAGGCGCCGTCGCCCGGGGCGATGGTGTATTCGCAGTGGGCGGCCTTGAGGCTTTCCATCAGGGCGGCCTCGGCCTTGTCCCATAGCGCATCGGAGCCGATGCGCTTTTCCGGGCGGGTGGCGACCTTGTAGATGATGTCGGTGAAACCGAAGTCCTGGTAGACCTTCTGCAGCAGGGCCGTGAAGTTGACGCACTCGGGCAGGATCTGGTCTTCGGTGCAGAAGATGTGGCCGTCGTCCTGGGTGAAGCCGCGCACGCGCATGATGCCGTGCAGGCCGCCGGTGGGCTCGTTGCGGTGGCAGGCGCCGAACTCGCCGTAGCGTAGCGGCAGGTCACGGTAGCTCTTGACGCCCTGCTTGAAGATCAGGATGTGGCCCGGGCAGTTCATGGGCTTGAGCGCGTAGTGGCGCTTTTCGCTCTCGGTGGTGAACATGTTTTCCCGGTACTTGTCCCAGTGGCCGGTCTTCTCCCACAGGCTCTGGTCCAGGATCTGCGGGCCCTTGACCTCCTGGTAGCCGTTGTCGCGGTAGACCCGGCGCATGTACTGCTCGACCTGCTGCCAGACCGTCCAGCCCTTGGGGTGCCAGAACACGGTGCCGGGGGAATGCTCGTCGAGGTGGAACAGATCCAGCTCGCGGCCGAGCTTGCGGTGGTCGCGCTTCTCGGCCTCTTCCAGCATGGTGAGGTACTGCTGCAGCTCTTCCTTCGTGGCCCAGGCGGTGCCGTAGACGCGCTGCAGCATCTCGTTGCGGTGGTCGCCGCGCCAGTAGGCGCCGGCCACTTTCATGAGCTTGAAGTGCTTGAGCTTGCCGGTGCTGGGCACGTGCGGGCCGCGGCACAGGTCTTCGAACTTGCCTTCGCGGTACAGGCTGACGTCTTCATTGGCCGGGATGCTGGCGATGATCTCAGCCTTGTAGTGCTCGCCCAGGCTCTTGAAGTAGGCCACGGCCTCGTCGCGCGGCAGCACGCGGCGCACCACCGGCTCGTCCTTGGCGGCCAGCTCGGCCATCTTCTTCTCGATGGCCGCCAGGTCTTCGGGCGTGAAGGGGCGCTTGTAGGAGAAGTCGTAATAGAAGCCGTGCTCGATGACCGGGCCGATGGTGACCTGCGCGTCCGGGAACAGTTCCTTGACGGCGTAGGCCAACAGGTGGGCGGTGGAGTGGCGGATCATCTCCAGGCCGTCGGCATCCTTGGGCGTGACGATGGCCAGCGCGGCGTTGCTGTCGATGCGGAAGCTGGTGTCGACCAGCTTGCCGGCATCGGCCGGCTCGCCCGCGAGCCGGACCTTGCCGCCCAGGGCCGCCTTGGCCAGGCCGGCACCGATGGAGGCGGCCACCTCGGCCACGGTGACCGGGCCGGGGAAGTCGCGTTGGGAACCGTCGGGTAGCGTGATTTGAACCATGGTCTTCGTTTCTGGAAAAAGAAAAGGCGCGGTAGTGACCGCGCCTTGTTGGATTCTTGACTGCGCCTGCGCCCCTCGGGGCGCGCGGACTAGCAACCCCTGAGGACTTTCACTCCTGCGGATGTAGTTCGCGGTGTCATAACCAGGGTGCCTTTCTCGCTCTTGCTGGCGGACGACGTGTCCGAAGCCGCCATTCTAACCCGGCCCACCCAGGAAAAACGGCGCCAGGGCCGCGTGGCCTCTGGCGCCGTGTGGTGTTCGATCGACCGCGATCAGGCCGCCACCGCCTCAGCCGCTTTTTTTGCTGCAGCGGCCTTGCGGTTGCGCTCCAGCCAGCTGTTGACCAGCTTGACGGTCTCGTTGACGGAGTCGTTGCTCAGGCCCTGCTGCTCGGCGACCAGCTTGACCAGCAGGTCGATGCGCTCGATGTCGGTGGCACCAGCGGCCAGCGCGCGGGCGGCGGAGGACGGCTTGAGCAGGCCCTGGCCGGCGGCAGCGTACTTGTCGAAGGGCACCATGTCGTCGGGCGAAGCGCCGAGCTTGACGCACAGGTCCACCACCCACTGGTAGACCTGGCGCGACTGCTCCAGGTCGCCATGCACGGCTTCCTTGATCGGGCGCATGCCGTCGGCCTGCACGCAGCGGTAGTTGCCGGTGAGCAGCATGGCCCACTTGGCCAGCGGCACGAAGATGGAGTCATGCACCTTGAGCTTGACGGGGATGTCCAGCGCTTCGCCGTCGACCGTCAGGCGGGCAGCGGCGATGTCGGCCTCCATCTGCTCGAGCATGGCCGTATGCGCGGGGTTCTCGAACTTGGCCGCCTTGAAGTTGGTGGGCAGGCCGACCTGCAGCACGTTGGGCTTCTCTTCCGGCGGACGGAAGGCTTGCGGATCGGGGCTGCACAGGGACATGAGGCCGGGCTCGAAACCGTCCCAGACGCTGGCGTCATGGAAGCAGGCGCGCAGGCCCTTGGCGTCCAGACCGGGGATGCGGGCCAGGTAGGGCAGCGGCGGCATGTTCATGATGGACATGCAGGGCACCTTGGCCTTGGCGGTGGCGGCCATCAGCTCGCGCATGCCGGGGGCGCTGTACTGCGGCTCCTGCATGGCCAGGCAGACCAGGTCGTACTGCTCGGGCTTGGCCTGGGAAGGCGACACGGCGTTGAGCTTGCCCGGCAGCTGGCGCGAATCGATCTCGACCATGCCTTCGCGGCCCTTGACCGGCATGCGCACGCGCGTGCCCTCGGCATTGATCAGCTCGGCGGTTTCGCGGCGGCAGACCAGCGTGACGGCGTGCCCGGCCATCAGCAGCTTGCTGGACAGCAGGGAGCCATAAGAGGCCCCCAGGATCAGGACGTTGTACTTCTTGGTCATAGTGATGTTTCCTTTCGGATCTCCAGTTTTTTGAAATCTTTGAATCGTGGTCCGCCGCCTCTTGTCAGAGCAACAGAACGATGTGTATGCAAAGGAATATAAGCGTCCTGGCAAATAAGGTTAATTAAATTCTTCAGTCGAATGCAGGCAAATGTCTTTATAAATTTCTGTGAATGTCGACATTTCCAAAACTAATCAAAATCGACCTCCAAATGCAATGCGGCGCTACCGGGCCGTATGCCCCGGTAGCGCCGCATGGCGCTTTGTTTCCTTAGCTGCTTAGTGGAACTGCTCTTCCTCGGTGGAGCCGGTCAGCGCGGTGACGCTGGAGCGGCCGCCCTGGATCACGGTGGTCACGTCGTCGAAGTAGCCGGTGCCGACTTCCTGCTGGTGCGACACGAAGGTGTAGCCACGGTCGCGGGCGGCGAATTCCGGCTCCTGCACGCGCTCCACGTAGGCGGACATGCCGCGCTTCACGTAGTCCTGCGAGAGGTCGAACATGTTGTACCACATGGAGTGGATGCCGGCCAGCGTGATGAACTGGTACTTGTAGCCCATGGCACCGAGCTCGCGCTGGAATTTGGCGATGGTGGCATCGTCCAGGTTCTTCTTCCAGTTGAACGAGGGCGAGCAGTTGTAGGCCAGCATCTTGCCCGGGTGCACCTTGTGCACGGCCTCGGCGAACTTGCGGGCGAAGTCGAGGTCGGGCGTGCCGGTCTCGCACCACACCAGGTCGGCGTAGCGGGCGTAGGCGTTGGCGCGGGCGACGGCCTGGTCCAGGCCCTTGCGGGTCTTGTAGAAGCCCTCGACCGTGCGCTCGCCGGTGAGGAAGGGCTTGTCGATCTCGTCGTAGTCGGAGGTCAGCAGGTCGGCGGCCTCGGCGTCGGTACGGGCGATCACCAGGGTGGGCACACCCATGATGTCAGCAGCCATGCGGGCGGCGATCAGCTTCTGGCAGGACTCGCGGGTGGGCAGCAGCACCTTGCCGCCCATGTGGCCGCACTTCTTCACGGAGGCCAGCTGGTCTTCCCAGTGCACGCCGGCGGCGCCGGCACGGATCATGGCCTTCATCAGCTCGAAGGCGTTGAGCACGCCGCCGAAGCCGGCTTCGGCGTCGGCCACGATGGGGGCGAAGTAGTCGATGTAGTCCTTGTGGTTGGCATCGATGCCCTTGGAATGCTGGATCTCGTCAGCGCGGCGGAAGGTGTTGTTGATGGTTTCCACGACCTTGGGCACCGAGTCCACCGGATACAGGGACTGGTCCGGGTACATGGACGAATAGGTGTTGTTGTCGGCGGCAACCTGCCAGCCCGACAGGTAGATGGCCTTCACGCCCGCCTTGACCTGCTGCATGGCCTGGCCGCCGGTCAGGGCGCCGAGGCAGTTGACGTAGGGCTCGGTGTGCAGCAGATCCCACAGCTTCTCGGCGGTGCGGCGGGCGACGGTGTGCTCGATCGGGAAGGAGCCGCGCAGACGCACGACGTCGGCCGCGGTGTAACCCCGCTCGATCCCCTTCCAGCGCGGGTTGGTGGCCCAGTCTTTCTCCAGGGCGGCGATCTGTTGCTCACGGCTGAGCTGCTCGGTCAGGGTTTGCGGCATGTCTTTACTCCTTGGGCTGATGTTGAGAACCGTTCGATCCAGGGGCTGCATGGCAGGCTGTCTCGATGGCTTAACTTTAAGTCTTGTATAAGAGTTTGAATAGCTCTTGTGTCTTATACAAGACATTTTTTATTTCGTTTTGAATCAATGACTTACAGTCGCAGTACCGCGATATGAGATTCAATATCTCGTATTGAGAAAATTTGCTGCGATGCGTCAGCCCTCCGTTTCACATCAAGAAATCCAGACTGATGTCGTGAAATCAGCCTCGCGCGGTCGGCCGGACCGGCAATGGGCATCCCGCCTCGCGTGCATGTCGGGCGGGTAACGGGCGGGTAACGGGCGGGTAACGGGCGGGTAACGGGCGGGGGAAAGAAGCGCGTCAGCGTCGGCGGCACCAGTCGCCACCGGCGATGACGGCGCGCCCGGTCACGCGCTGCGCGTCGATTTCGTAGACGAGGCAGCGCAGCGGTGCGCCGTGCAAGGTGACGTCGATCTCACGCCGCGCGTACTCGCCGCTGGGCACGGGCGCCACCTCCTCGATGAGGTCCAGCTGCCGCTCCAGCTCCGGTGAGATGGCGTAGACCTCGCCCTGTACCCACCCTGCCCCGCCCAGGATGACGCCCGGATAGGGCCCGAGGTCGTACAGCGTGCCGGGGACGCGAGCCGGCCCCAGGTAGCGCGGGGCGGGACGCAGGCGGTTGATGTCGTTGGCTTCGCCCCGGCGCAGCGTGCCGTAGACGAAAACGTGGCGCTGGGCGGGGGTGACCATGCAGAGAGGGGGAACAAGGGCTGCAAAGGCCGGAAAACGGGTTTCCCGGCCTGGTTTCAGCCCAGGCGACGGTCGGCCACCACGATGCCGTCGGCATCGGCATAGAGCCAATCGCCCGGCCGCACCCAGACGCCCTGGATCTGCACGGCAACGTCGCGCTGGCCTTCGTTGCGCTTTTCCGTCGGCAGCGGCATCGATGCCAGGGCGCGGATGCCGACTTGATGCGCGGCAAGTTCAGCCACGTCGCGCACACAGCCGTCGATGACAACTCCGGCCCAGCCATTGCGCGCGGCGGCCGCCCCCAGGTTGCCGCCCAGCAGGGCGCGGCGCAGGGAACCGCCGCCGTCCACGACGAGCACGCGGCCCTCGCCGGGGGAATCCACGGCCGCTTTCACGAGCGAGTTGTCCTCGAAGCATTTGACCGTGGTCACCGGTCCGCAGAAGGCGCGCACGGCGCCGAAGTCGCGAAACACGGGCGGCAGCACGCGGAAGGCGCCGGAGCCGTCACCCTTGTGCGCATCGCACAAGTCGCAGGTCGCAAAAGATGCTCTCTCAGAGGGAGCGACGGGGGTGTTCATGGTTGTTTTCCTCTCGTGACACGGGGCGGAGTAAAGCGATTGTCACCCGGAAAAAGCCGTCCTCCCGAGGGAAAAGCGCTGTCTCCAGAGCGTAGCAAGGCGAAAAACGCGATGAAAAAAACAACATCCCCGAGGGAAAAAACGCATTTTTCGCTTGGAGATGCGTTTTTTCTCCTATAGCATCCGTGATGCCAGCGAGGAAGCAGTTCCAGACTGGTGATTAATCAACTTCTAGAAGAGGAAATTCAATCATGGCAACTGCAAAGAAGAAAGCTCCGGCAAAGAAAGCCCCGGCCAAGAAGGCCGCAGCGAAGAAGGCTCCGGCCAAGAAGGTCGCAGCGAAGAAAGCCCCGGCCAAGAAGGCTGCGGCGAAGAAGGCCCCGGCCAAGAAGCCGGTCGCCAAGAAGGCTCCGGCGAAGAAGGCCGCAGCGAAGAAGGCTCCGGCGAAGAAAGC
>JAJZUZ010000074.1 GCA_021845965.1 Pseudomonadota bacterium
GCCGATGTTGTAGACCTGCTCGTAGCCATGGCGCTTCAGCGTCATCCTTGCCATACCACTTCGCGTACCACTGGCGCAGCACAGAACCACCGGAACCGACTTCGGTATCTCATGGAGCCGACGCCCCAGTTCCTGAAGCGGGATGTTGACCGTCCCCGGCGCACTTGCGCTGGCGAACTCCGCCGCGGAACGGACATCGACCAGGACCGCCCCCTTCTTCTTCAGGTCCGGCAACATGGCCTTGACCCTTCTCGCATTCCACCACTTGTAGCCCAACCAGAGCGCCAAGACCAGGAACGGCCAGTACTGTTTCACGAACCCTGCGAAATCCATTTCAACCCCTGTGTACATAAAAAGTGCCGCGAGGCGCCAAGGTCTCACGGACTACACCGGGGAGTATCGCGCAAACAGCACAGACGCGCCCATCGCGGGCGCGCCGGGGCCGGAGTGATCGGCTGGCAGTGATGCGCAGCCGGCGCATCGCGTCAGTCAAATCGGTAGTCGGCGCTGACCTTCTGGCCCACCCGCAGCACCGTGTCGACTCCGGCCGTGATGATGGCGTTCATGCCAAAGGTCAGCGCGCCCTTGAGCCGTGCATCCTGGCGATACGTCTGCAATGTGTCGCTGACCTCCGGCGAACTGCGCGCCGTGGTCGGGTCGATGTTGGGAATCGGGCAGCGGGCACAGGGCTTGACGGGTGTCAACACGGCCGACCCTTCGGCGGTCCCGATCTGCAGCGGCCCGACACGATCCTCGTCGTGCGCTTCCAGGCCCTCCAGCACGATGTTGGGACGAAAGCGCCGCACATCGACCGGGGCGTGTCCCGCGGCCTGCAGCCGGGCGTTGAGGCCGTCCAGCGAGGCTTGCCCCAGCACCAGCACCGCAAAGCCGTCGTCGAACTGGTTCAGCGCCGTGACGCCGCCGGTCCATTTCTTGTCGGACAGGCGCCGGTGCTCCGGGTCGAAGCGCACCAGCCGGTACTTCGGCGCGCCGCCCTGTGGCAAGCCGTCCTCGTTGAGGGACAGGAAGTCGGTAAACCACTGGGCCGCCACATCGCCCATGTCATAAGCCGGTACCTCGTCGTTCCAGATGCGCACCCGGGTCGGCGCTTCCGCGGCGTCCACCCGCAGATGCAGGGCGAGCATGCCGGGCGCGCGCAGCGCCAGCTCGGTGCCCCCGCGCTTGAACTGCGGCTGCACCAGGGCCAGGCGCGGTTCCTCGCGCTGCGTCACGAATTCACCCTGCTCGTCCACCACCATCCAGGCGCGGTCCAGATCGAGCCCGGTTTCGGTCAGCAAGGCCTCGGACACCTCGATGCCGGCACAGGATTTGACCGGGTAAATGAACAGCCGGGCAATACGCGCTTGCACGTCGGCGGAGATCTCGGCGGACTCGCTCACGATGGAATTTCCTTCTGGATGAAATAGGCCTGCAAGAGGCTTGATTCTGCCCTGCCTTCTACAATCCCCTCATGCCTCAAACCCTGGATGTCTGCATACGCGGCAGCGGCATCGTCGGCCGCACGCTGGCGCTGCTGCTGGCGCGCGAGCGCCTGCGCGTGGGCCTGGTGGAAATACCCTCCAGCCCCGGTGCCGCGACCGCTGTCGATGTGCGTGCCTATGCCCTGAACCGCGCCTCGCGCGAGCTGCTGGAGAGCGTACGCTGCTGGCCCGCGGACGAGGCGGCGGCCACCCCCGTGCTGCACATGCAGGTCTGGGGCGACCGCGGCAGCGAACTGAATTTCGACGCCGCCACGCTGGGTGCGCAAGCGCTGACCTGGATCGTGGACGTCCCCGTGCTGGAGGCCCAGCTGGCCGAGGCCGTGCGCTACCAGCCGCAGATCGAGCGACTCAGCGCTCCGGCCCCGGCCCGGCTGACCGTGATCTGCGAGGGGCGCGCCAGCAGCACCCGGGCCGGGTTCGGGGTGGATTTTGCGGTGACCCCGTACGCCCAGCATGCGCTGGCCACCCGCATCCAGTGCGAACACCCCCACGGCCAGGTGGCCCGCCAGTGGTTTGGGCAGGGCGAAATCCTGGCCTTTCTGCCCCTGGGCGGTGCGCAGGGGAACTTAGTGGCCATCGTCTGGTCAGTCTCTGCGGAGCGTGCGGAACGCCTGCAGCAGATGGAACCAGCCGAGTTCTGCCGCGAACTGGAACAGGCCTGCGGACGGGCGCTGGGTGAGCTCAGCCTGAACGGCGAGCGCCGGACCTGGCCGCTGCAAAAGGCCCAGGCCCGCCAATGGTCGGGGCATACGAGCGACGGTGCCTGGGTACTGGCGGGCGATGCAGCGCACAACGTGCATCCGCTTGCCGGCCAGGGCCTGAACCTGGGCCTGGCGGACGTGGCGGAGTTGACGCGCGTGCTGCACGGGCGCGAGTACTGGCGCGACGTGGGCGACGAGAAACTGCTGCGCCGCTACGAGCGCGCGCGCAAGGCCGGCATGCTGGCGCTGGATACGGGCATGGACGGCCTGCAGCTGCTGTTCGCCCGCGAGGGCGAGACGTGGAGCCGGCTGCGCAACTGGGGCCTGCAGGGCGTGGAGCGCAGCGGCTGGCTCAAGCATTGGCTGGCGCGCCGCGCCATGGATTTTTGATGGATGGAATGACGATGAAGCTGTTCAAGACCCTGCTGGCCGCGCTGCTGGCGCTGCTGACCCTGACGGCGGGCGCCCAGGAGGCCACGCTGCGCAAGAACCTCGCCAAGAACCTGCCGCAGCTGCCCAAGATCGACGAGATCACGAAGACGCAGCTGCCCGGCATCTATGAAATCCGCGTCAACGAGAGCGAGATCTACTACACCGATGCCGCGGGCAACTACCTGATCCAGGGCAGCATCATCGACGTACGGCAGCGCCGCAACCTGACCGAGGAGCGCATCGAAAAGCTCACCGCCATCGACTTCAAGGACCTGCCGCTCAAGGACTCGTTCACCATGGTGCGTGGTAACGGCAAACGCAAGCTGGCCATCTTCGTGGACCCGAACTGCGGCTACTGCAAGCGTTTCGAGCGCGACCTGGTGAAGGTCGACAACGTGACCATCCATACCTTCCTCTACCCCATCCTGAGCCCGGACTCCGCCGAGAAGTCGAAGAACATCTGGTGCGCCAGCGATCGCAGCAAGAGCTGGCAGGACTGGATGCTCAATGACCAGGTACCCACCGCGGCCCGCTGCGACACAGCGGCGCTGGAGCGCAACCTCGCCTTGGGCCGCAAGCACAAGATCACCGGCACGCCAACGCTGTTCTTCGCCGACGGCTCACGGGTGCCAGGCGCCATCAGCGCCCAGCAAGTCGAGCAACACCTCGCTACCGCGACGCGCTGAAGGCTCCGGCACCGACCATGCGCCGCTCCGCCAACGCCGCCCCGCCTCTGCAATACGAGGTGGTGCCGGCCGACCTGCACGCCCACCTCTACCGCGTCACGCTCACCATCGCCCAGCCCGTCGCGCAACAGCGCCTGGCCTTGCCCGTCTGGATCCCTGGCAGCTACCTGGTACGCGAGTTCGCCAAGAACCTGCAACAGCTGCGCGCGCGCCAAGGCAAGCGCCAGCTCGAAGTTGAACAGCTGGACAAATGCAGCTGGCAGATCGCCTGCGACCCGGCGCAGGCACTGGAGCTGAGCTATGAGGTCTATGCCTTCGACACCTCGGTGCGCACGGCCTGGCTGGATCCAACGCGCGGCTTCTTCAACGGTACCAGCCTGTGCCTGCGTGTCGAAGGCCAGGAGGAGGCGCCGCATGACCTGACGCTGCAAGCGGGTGCCGCCCCCGCCGACTGGAAGGTCGCCACCGGCCTGCCGGCGCTCAAGGTGGACAAGCGCGGCTTCGGCCGCTACCGCGCAGCGGACTACGACGAACTGGTCGACAGCCCGTTCGAACTTGGCGCCTTCTGGCGCGGCGACTTCAAGGCCGGCGGCATCCCCCACCAGTTCGTGGTGGCCGGCGCCCCCCCCAGCTTCGATGGCGCCCGCCTGCTGGCCGACGCGCAGCGCATCTGCGAAACCGCCATCCGCTTCTGGCATGCCGGCGGCAAGAGCACCGGGCGCAGCGGCAAGCCGCCGTTCACGGGCTATGTCTTTCTGCTCAAAGCCACCGACGACGGCTACGGCGGCCTGGAGCACCGCAACTCCACCGCGCTGATCTGCTCGCGCCGCGACCTCCCGCGCGTCGACAGCAAGCCGGGCGAGGGCTACACCACGCTGCTGGGCCTGATCAGCCACGAGTACTTCCACACCTGGAACGTCAAGCGCCTGCGCCCGGCCGACTTCACGCGCTACGACTACACGCAGGAAAACTACACCGAGCTGCTGTGGTTCTTCGAGGGCTTTACCAGCTACTACGACGACCTGCTGCTGCGCCGCGCCGGACTGCTGGACGACGCCGGCTACCTGAAGCTGCTGAACAAGACCATCAACCAGCTGCAGCAGACGCCCGGACGGCTGGTGCAGACGGTGGCCCAGGCCAGCTTCGACGCCTGGGTCAAGTACTACCGCGCAGACGAGAACACCCCCAACGCCACCGTGAGCTACTACAGCAAGGGCGCCCTCGTGGCCCTGTGCCTGGACCTGACGCTGCGCAACGAGGGCGGCACGACGCTGGACGACGTGATGCGCGGCCTGTGGCAGTACTGCAAGGGCGGCCCGATGGGCGAGGCCGACCTGATGGAAGCGCTGAAGGAGCTGACCGGACGCAGCTGGACACGCGAGATCCGGCGCTGGGTGCACAGCACGGCCGAGTTGCCGCTGCAGGAGCTGCTGGAGCGCCACGGCGTGGCCGTGCTGGAGGAACCGGCGCAACTGGCCCAGCGCCTGGGCTTGCGCGTGGCCGAGACCGGTGGCTCGATTCAGATCAAGCACGTGCTGCGCGGTGGCGCTGGCGAGCAGGCCGGCCTGGCGGCCGGCGATGAATGGCTGGGCGCGGAAGTGGGCAGCGGCAAGGCACGCAGCAGCTGGCGCCTGCGCAAGCTGGAGGATCTGCCGCTTTATGTCGGAACGCAGTCAAAAGTGCGGCTCCTGGTGGCGCGAGACCAGCGCCTACTGACACTGACGCTGTCGCTGCCGCGCGAGATCAAGACCTGGCGCCTGGCCGTGGGCGACAAGGCACGTGTGGGCCGCTGGCTCGCGACGTAAGCACACCACCTGCCGTCGAAAACACAGAAGGACGGCACACCCCAGGCTTGATGCGCGGGACACCGCGGAACCGGCTTAGCCGGGCCGCTGGTGTCGTCCCCCTTCCAGGGGGAAGGCGGCCACAGGCCGACTCAGGGGGCACCTCGAATCAGGGGGTTACTTCAGGATCACCCGCTTGAACTTGCGCTTGCCCACCTGCAGCACATAGGTACCGGCGCCGAGCTTGAGCCCCTTGTCGCTGACCACGACCGAGTCCACGCGCACGCCCCCACCATCGATGAGACGATTGCCTTCGCCGCTGGACGCGGCCAGCCCGGTCTGCTTGAGCAGCGCGCCTATCCCGATGGGCCCCGCCTCCAGACTCACCGCCTGTTCCTCGATCTCCTCCGGAATGCCGCCCTTGCTGCGGTTGATGAAGTCCTGCTCGGCCGCCTCCGCCGCCGCGGTGCTATGGAAACGCGCCGTGATCTCCTTGGCCAGCATGACCTTGGCATCCTTGGGATTGCGCCCCTGCGCCACCGCCTGCTTGAGCTGCTCGATTTCCGCCAGGCTGCGGAAGCTCAGCAGCGTGTACCAGCGCCACATCAGCTCATCGCTGATCGACAGCACCTTGGCGAACATGGTGTTGGCGTCCTCGGTGATGCCGATGTAGTTGTTCTTGGACTTGGACATCTTGTCCACGCCGTCCAGCCCTTCGAGCAGCGGCATGGTCAGGATGCACTGCGGCTCCTGGCCGTATTCCACCTGGAGGTGGCGTCCCATCAGCAGGTTGAACTTCTGGTCGGTGCCGCCGAGCTCCAGGTCACTCTTGAGTGCCACCGAGTCGTAGCCCTGCATCAGGGGGTAGAGGAACTCGTGCACGGAGATGGGGTTGCCGGCCTTGAAGCGGTCGTGGAAGTCGTTGCGCTCCATCATGCGCGCCACCGTGTACTTGGCCGCCAGCTGGATCATGCCCATGGAGCCCAGCGGCAGGCTCCATTCGCTGTTGTAGCGGATCTCGGTCTTCGCGGGGTCCAGCACCAGGCTGGCCTGCCGGTAATAGGTTTCGGCGTTGATCTTGATCTGCTCAGGCGTCAGCGGCGGACGCGTGCTGTTGCGCCCGGACGGGTCGCCGATCAGGCTGGTGAAGTCGCCGATCAGGAAGATCACCTGGTGGCCCAGGTCCTGCAGCTGGCGCATCTTGTTGAGCACCACGGTGTGGCCGATGTGGATGTCGGGCGCCGTCGGATCCAGCCCCAGCTTGATGCGCAGGGGCACGCCGGTGGCCTCGGCGCGCGCCAGTTTCTGCACCCAGTCGGCCTCGGGGATCAGCTCATCGCAGCCCCGCAGGGTCACGGCCAGCGCCTCGCGGACCCGGTCGGTGACGGGATAGGTGGACACAGAGGCTTGATTCATAAAGATTTTTTACAACATGGCCCGGGTGGGGCCGATATACTCGGGTCGTTCCGGCGCTCGATTTTAAGTGGCGCGGGCAGGACGGCCACCAGTTGCGGGCCCGCTTCTTGCTCAGCCAACCCAGCCCACCTCCCGTGATGAACAACGTGATCCACACGCTCCAGACTGCGCTGACCTCGCTGCGCGAGACCATCCATGACCACCCGCGCAGCGTATCAGCCGCGGTACTCACGCTGCTGCTGTTCGGCGGCGGCGCCTATGCCGTGGCGGCTGCGGTCGTGACCCTGGCGCCGGATGCCTCGGCGCTGCCCGTGCATGAAGTGGTGGAAGCGGTCACCCCGCTGCCGCTGCAGCAGCAGGCCTCGGCGCTGGAGATGCACCGATTCCGGCTGTACCGCTCGGACCTGTCCCGCTCCAGCGACACGGCCGACACCCTGCTGCGCCGCCTCGGCATCAGCGACGCGCAGGCGGCCGATTTCCTGCGGCGCGATGCGCTGGCCCAGCGGCACCTGCTGGCACGTGCCGGCCGCAACCTGACCGCCGAGGCCAGCGACAACAACACCCTGCTCAAGCTCGTGGCGCGGTGGAGCCCGGATGATGACGGCAGCTTCAAGCGGCTGGTGATCGAGAAATCCGGCCAGACCTTCGTGTCGCGCCTGGAGACGGCGCAGCTGACCGCATCGACGCGCGTGGCCAGCGGCGTGATCGACAGCTCGCTGTTCGCCTCCACGGACGAGGCCCAGATTCCCGACGCGGTGGCCATCCAGATCGCCGAGATCTTTTCCGGCGACATCGACTTCCACCGCGAACTGCGCAAGGGTGACCGCTACGCCGTCGTCTACGAAATGCTCGAGGGCGATGGCGAACCCCTGCGCGCCGGGCGCGTGCTCAGCGCAGAGTTCGTCAACGACGGCCGCAGCTACCAGGCCATGTGGTTCCAGGAACCGGTGGCGGGTAACGCCGAGGTGCAGGAGCCCGGACGCCCCACCCACACCCAGACCCGGGGCGGCTATTACACGCTCGACGGCAAGAGCCTGCGGCGCGCCTACCTGGCGTCACCCCTGGCCTTCTCGCGCATCACGAGCGGATTCAAGATGCGCTTCCACCCCATCCTCAAGAAGTGGACGGCGCACCTGGGCGTGGACTATGCGGCGCCGATCGGCACGCCGGTGCGCAGCGTGGGCGACGGCGTGGTCGAGTTCGCCGGCGTGCAGAACGGCTACGGCAATGTGGTCTTCATCCGCCATCGCAACAGCCATGTCACGGTCTATGCGCACCTGAGCCGGATCTTCGTGAAGCGGGGCCAGCGCGTGGAGCAGGGGCAGAACATCGCGGCCACCGGTGCCAGCGGCTGGGCCACCGGTCCGCACCTGCATTTCGAGTTCCGCGTCAACGGCCATCAGCAGAACCCTCTGACCATCGCGCGCAACAGTGAGTCCATCCCGGTGTCGCCCGCCGCCCGGCCGGCCTTCAACCGCCTGGCTGCGCTGGCGCGCCAGCAGCTGGCTGGCGCCCAGTTGCTCGCGGCACGTTAATCACGGTAGGCATGCCCGAGCATTTCATCGGCCTCATGTCCGGCACCTCGCTGGACGGTGTCGATGGGGTGCTCGCCGCCTGTACGCCAGATGCGACCCGCGTCATCGGCCATGCCTACCGCCCTTTCCCGCCCGAACTCGCGGCCGAATTCCTGGCCCTCAACAGCCCCGGCGCCCATGAACTGCATCGCGCCGCCCTGGCGGCCAACGCGCTGAGCCGCCTCTATGCCGAGGTCGTGGACGAACTGCTGCGCGCCGCATCCCTGACACCGGGGGGCATCCGCGCCATCGGCGCCCATGGCCAGACCGTGCGCCACCGGCCGGGGGAATTCGACGGCACTGGCTACACCCTGCAGCTCAACAATCCGGCCCTGCTGGCCGAACTCAGCGGCATTACGGTGGTGGCGGATTTCCGCAGCCGCGACGTCGCTGCCGGCGGCCAGGGCGCACCGCTGGTACCCGCCTTCCACCAGGCCGCTTTCGGCCACCCGGGCCAGACCGTCGCGGTGCTCAATATCGGCGGCATCTCCAACCTGTCGGTGCTGCGCGACGAAGCGGTCCTGGGTTTCGATTGCGGGCCGGGCAATGCCCTCCTGGACGCCTGGTGCCGCCAGCATACCGGCCGGCCCTATGACGACCAGGGCCGCTGGGGCGCCAGCGGCCAGGTTCAACCGGACCTCCTGCGGGCCCTGCTCGATGAGCCCTACTTCCGTCTGGCGCCCCCCAAGAGCACAGGGCGTGATCTCTTCAACCCCGACTGGTTGGCGGCGAAGCTGGGCAGCTACCGCCAGCTGGCGCCGGTGGACGTCCAGGCGACGCTGACCGAGTTGACGGCGCAGAGCTGCGCCGCCGAGGTGCAGCGCCATGCCGGTGGCTGCACACGACTGATCGTCTGCGGTGGTGGCGCGCTCAACACGCAGCTGATGACCCGGCTGCAGGCCTTGCTGCCCGGGCTGGAGGTGGCGTCATCTGCCCAGGCCGGCCTGCCGCCGTTGCAGGTGGAGGCGGCGGCCTTCGCCTGGCTGGCCTGCAGGGCCCTGCACGGCGAAACCGGCAGCCTGCAAAGTGTCACGGGCGCCCGCGGCGCCCGTGTACTGGGTGCGATCTACCCGGCCTGAGCCGGGCATCGACTTTTAGACGGAGAAAGACGAACCGCAGCCGCAGGTGGTCTGGGCGTTCGGGTTCTTGATCACGAACTGGGCGCCCTGCAGGTCTTCCTTGTAGTCGATCTCGGCGCCGACCAGGTACTGGTAGCTCATGGCGTCGATCAGCAGGGACACGCCATTCTTCGTCATGGTGGTGTCGTCCTCGTTGGCCACCTCGTCGAAGGTGAAGCCGTACTGGAAACCGGAGCAGCCGCCGCCTTGCACAAAGACGCGCAGCTTGAGGTCCGGGTTGCCCTCTTCCGCGATCAGCTCAGCCACCTTGGCGGCGGCACTGTCCGTGAAGAGGATGGGATCGGGCATCGTGGTCTGGACGGATTCGGCGACAGCGCTCATGGAAAACTCCGAAGAAAGGAAACTGCGGCAATACTACACCAATTCGCTCAGGAATTCAGGACATGGGGCAAAGACCCCGGCCCCGGCATTCTGTTCGGCGCTCAGTTGTTGGCGGCCAGTTTCAGCGTGGGCTTGTCGTCCATCATGGATGGCGTGGGACGAAGCAACCCGGCAATGATGGCGCCCTGGTGCATCTCCAGGGCCGTGTAGTAGACGTCCCCCTCGATACGCGCCTTGGGCTGCAGCTCCAGCATGCTGCGGGCATAGACCGGTCCACGCACGGTGCCATTGACGATGACGTGGTCGGCATGCACTTCACCGACCACCGAGGCGGTCTCGGAGATCACCAGGATGCTGTTCTTCTCTTCGCCGGAGCGCACGTCGCCGACGATCGAGCCGTCGATGCGCAGGCCATCGGTGAACTGGATATTGCCCTCGATATGGTTGCCGTCGGCAATCAGGCTGCGGATGGCGGGCTGTTTCTTCTTGCTGAACATGGGGAATCCCTTCAGACGGTGATTACAACTTGATCGACTGCGTGGCCCTGACGATATTGCCGTCCATGACCTTGACGCTGACGCCCTTGAGCAGAGTCTGGGGCGGCAGATCGAAGACGCCTTCGGCGCGGGCGTACTGGCGCAGCTTAATCGGTTGAGGTCCCTGCGGCAAGGTTGCCGACCAGGGGCGGCCGGACTGCAAACCGGTGAAGCTCAATTCGAGCCGGCCATTGAATTCGGGAGCATTCTTCAGCGGCTGGATCACCAGCACCTGCCATTTGACCTGGCCGCCATCCTGCACCTCGGCCTGCAGGCCGCGTATGGCCAGCGCTTCCGTGCCCACGGTTGGAATCAGCTTCTCGAAGAAGCCCAGATCATCGCGCAGGCGCTGGTTGTCGGCCTCCAGCTGCTTGTTGAGCAAGGTCAGGCGTTCCTGCGCGGCCTTTTCGGCCGTCATCATGGTGGTGGAGGCATTGGCCTGTGCCAGGGCCTGGTCACGCTCTTCCTTGGCGCTGGCAAGCTCCTGGCGCAGATCGGCCACGTCGCGCTCCAGCTGGCGGAGCTCATGGACCCGGCTGTCGTCGATACCAGCGATGTCCTTGCCAAACTCGAAGGCCCACAGGCCGATGGCCGCGCAGAAACCCAGCACCACCGCCGCCCCTGCCCAACGCAAGGGCCAGGGGAGTGCGCTGCGAACCGACATGCGGGGGGCACTGACGGTCAGGCGGCGAAGAAGCAGGCGCATGCGCATAAGCCGACGAGTCTAGCAGCCGCAAACAACAGGGGCCGCCAGAATTCCCATTCTAGATCGGA